>NZ_JAUQWH010000169.1 GCF_030757795.1 Actinoplanes oryzae | reverse complement strand
CCGACCGGCCCCACCCCCAGCCCACCAGGACCATCACCCTCGAACTAGTGACCACGGCACCAAGAACGTAGGCGCCGGCCGGGCACCGCGAACTGCGACCGCGTCGCGCTGCCAGGTCGGGAGGGGACTGGGCAGCGCCACGCCCAGCCGGCGCCTACCCAAGGCGGTCCCCCACTGCTCCCGCCAATCAGGTACAGTGGGGCCCGCCTGCGGGTGTAGTTCAATGGCAGAACATCAGCTTCCCAAGCTGACAGTGCGGGTTCGATTCCCGTCACCCGCTCGTCGGAGGAGGCCCGTGTCCGCGGAAAGCGCGGAGCGGGCCTCCTCGCCATTTTGCCGGGGGGCCGAGCCCCCCGAGCCCCCCACGGTGCGGTAGCTCGCGGTGAGTGGGGGTTGCGCTCGCGGACACTCTTGGAAGTGCCGGTGCGACCTGTGCAGTGAGTGGGTGGTTGCCCTTGCGCGCACTTTCGATTCCCGGTGGCGCTCCGGGCAGTGAGTGGGTGGTTGCCCCCTCGCGGACGCTCTCGATCCCCCCGGCGCGGTGAGCGGGTGCTTGCCATCGGGGCGCGCCTAGGGCCCCGTGCGGCGCGGCCCGATGAGCGGTGTCGGTCTTATGCGCGTGCGGTGTGTTGCGGTTAGTGGCGCACGACCGTCGCGTGCGGTGGCTGGCGGTGGGGCAGGCGGTGGACGTTGGGGCGGTGGAGGGCTGGGATGGCGAACGCCCGGCGGGTGGGGGCGCCGGGCGTTCGGTGGGGTGGTGGGTCAGGCGGGGGATTTTTCGGGTTTGATGCTTCGGAGGAGGACGCTGGCGACGTCGACGACTTCGACGTTGTCCTGCTCGCCCTTGCCGGTGACGCCGTCGCCGATCATGGTGTAGCAGAAGGGGCAGCCGACGGCGATGGTCTTGGCTCCGGTGGACAGGGCTTCCTCGGTGCGTTCGACGTTGATGCGCTTGCCGATCTTTTCCTCCATCCACATGCGGGCGCCGCCGGCGCCGCAGCAGAAGGAGCGTTCGGAGTTGCGGGGCATCTCGACGAGGTTGGCCGCTGCGCCCAGGACTTCGCGGGGGGCTTCGAAGACGCGGTTGTGGCGGCCCAGGTAGCAGGGGTCGTGGTAGGTCACGTCGCCCTCGATGGGCTGGACCGGGGTGAGTTTGCCCTCGGCGACCAGGTGCTGCAGGAGCTGGGTGTGGTGCACGACCTCGACCTTGAGGCCCAGTTGCTCGTACTCGTTGCCGAGGGTGTTGAAGCAGTGCGGGCAGGTGGCGACGATCTTCTTGACGCCGGCTTCCTGCAGCGTCTCGACGTTCTGCTGGGCGAGCATCTGGAAGACGAACTCGTTGCCGATGCGCCGCGCCGGGTCGCCGGAGCAGGTTTCGCCCTCGCCGAGGATGGCGAAGTCGACGCCGGCCTCGTGCAGCAGGGTCGCCACCGCCCGGGTGGTCTTCTTGGCCCGGTCCTCGAAGGCGCCGGCGCAGCCGACCCAGAACAGGTAGTCGAAGTCCGCCTCGCCGACCCGCTTGATCTCGAAGTCGAGGCCCTTGGTCCAGTCCTCGCGGGTGTTCTGCGGGGCGCCCCACGGGTTGCCCTTGTTCTCCAAGTTGCGCAGCATGACCCCGGCCTCGGCCGGGAAGCTCGACTCGATCAACACCTGGTAGCGGCGCATGTCGACGATGTGGTCGACGTGCTCGATGTCGACCGGGCACTGCTCGACGCAGGCGCCGCAGGTGGTGCACGACCAGAGGACGTCGGGGTCGATGACGCCGTTCTCGTCGGCACCGCCGATCAGGGGACGCTCGGCCTCGGCGAGGGCGAGCACGTCGACGCCGGCGAGCTGCTCCTGGGTCGCCTTTTCCTCACCGGTCAGGTCCTTGCCACCACCGGCGAGCAGGTAGGGCGCCTTCGCGTACGCGTGATCGCGCAGCGACAACACGAGCAGCTTCGGCGACAACGGCTTGGCCGTGTTCCAGGCAGGACACTGCGACTGGCAACGGCCGCACTCCGTACAGGTGGAGAAGTCGAGCAGACCTTTCCACGTGAACTGCTCGACCTGCGCGACGCCGAACTGGTCCTTCTCCGGGTCGGCCTCCTCGAAGTCCAGCGGCTTGCCCTCGCTCATCATCGGCTTGAGCGGGCCCAGGCCCGAGCCGGCCGGCTTCTCCGGGTTGCGCTTGAAGAAGATGTTGAAGAAGGCCAGGAAGCGGTGCCAGGCCACGCCCATCGTCACGTTGAGCGCGATGGTGATCAGCCAGCCCATCGAGATGAAGATCTTGACCAGGGCCACCCACGTCGGCCCGTCCTCGGCGGCGGGCAGCAGCGCGCCGACGCCGTGACTGACCGGGGTCGCCCAGGCCGGGTACTCGAAGGTGTCGTTGGCGACCTTGAACCCGCGGATCAGGAACCCGCAGATCAGGACCCCGACGATGATCGCCTCGACGAAGTAGCCCTGCCACATCGTCGAGCCCGTGAAGCGGCTGACCTTCTTCTTGCGGTCGCGCTGCCGCCGGTAGATGAGGTAGAGGATGCCGAGCAGGCCCAGCACGCCGATCCACTCGGTGACGAAGCCGTAGACCACCCAGTGGCCGATGATCGGCAGGCCGTGGGCCGGGTCGACGATCTCGAAGTAGGCCTCGACGACCAGCAGGAACAGGATCATGAAGGAGACCATCACGAACCAGTGCGCCGCGCCGACCGCACCCCACTTGAGCATCCGGGTGTGGCCCAGCGTCTCGACCAGCATGGTCTTCGTGCGGGTGCCCTTGTCGGTGAAGCGGGCCGGGTCCGGCTGACCCTGCCGGATCACTGCCGTCATCGAGATGACGGCGCGCACCGCGAGGACGACGGCCACGATCGTGATCGCGCCGGCCAGGACGGTGGCGACGATCTGAGCGACGCCCATCTGTGTTGTGCCTCCTCGGTCGGGGGTGCCGACCTATGTTACCCACCAGTAATCAGTAAGCGCGCGGAAGGAACCGAAAGCTCACCTCCGGGCCGGGCCAGGAGGTAAGCGCGCGGAGAAGCTGAAAGGCCCGGCCACGGAGGTAAGCGCGCGGAAAGCCGAAAGCGCACCCACGGGCCGGGCCCGGAGGTGCGCGGTCGGATCAGCGGGACTCAGCGCCAGCGCGAGAGGATCGCCAGCGAGGCGACCATGGAACCGAAGCCGACGAGCAGGTTCCAGTACTGCCACGACTCCACCGGCCAGCGCTGCTCGGAGAGGTAGTACACGACCAGCCACGCGATGCCGAAGACGATCAGGAAGACGGCCGTGATCGGCAGCCAGACCGGACTCGGCTTCTTCGACGCGGCCGTGACCGCGGGACGGATGTCCGTCGGCGGCGTGTAGACCTTCTTCTTGCGAACCTGTGACTTCGGCACGGTGCTCTCCTGAGGGCAACAAGTGGTGAACAACCCACCTCTGAGCGGCTCCGGGGACTCCGAAAGCTGCCCGTGGCGAATACTGTTCGATAGCTAGCGTAGTCAAGACGGCACGCGCACAGGCACCCGCCGGTGGCTTTTCGGTCACTGCAGGGTCACGGACATCCTCGGGGAGGAAGGCCGACGTGGAGTACACCACGGGGACGCCCTCGTGGCGACTTGTCATGCGCCGCGCCTTGAGCGCGTTGCGGCCACGGCGTCTGGGGCAGCGTCAGGGCGGCTGGGGGCTGGGCGTGCCATTGATCGCGCTCGCTGCCGGCCTGCTGTTCACGACCTCCGCCACCACCGCCGACGGCACGGCCCTGCGCGACGACCGGCGGCCGCAGCTGGCCCAGTTGATCGCGGACAAGCGTGAGCGGGTCGAGCAGCAGGACGAGCGCGCCTCGGAGCTGCTCGCCGAGGTCGACCGCGACTCCGCGAAGCTCGCCGACACGGACGCGCCGGTGAAGAAGGCCCGCGAGCGAGCCGACGCGCTGCGGCAGCAGGCGGGCTTCACCGATCTCGGTGGTCCCGGTCTCACCGTGACGCTCAACGACTCGTCCCGGCGGCCCGCGGACATGACCGGAGACGCCGTCCAGAACGACGATCTCGTCGTCCACCAGGGTGATGTTCAGGCGGTCGTGAACGCTCTCTGGGCTGGTGGGGCCGAGGCAATGTCAATCATGGATGTCCGTGTCATCTCCACGAGCGCGGTACGCTGTGTCGGCAACACGCTGCTGTTGCACGGCCAGGTGTTCTCGCCTCCTTTCAAGATCACGGCGATCGGCGAACCCACAGCTATGCGCCGAGCGTTGGAGTCCTCTGAAGGTGTTCAACAATTTCGGGACGCCGTCGCCGATTTCGGCCTCGGCTACACGGAGACCGTCGAGAGGAACGTGACTGTGCGGGCGTACGACGGGTCGAGCGACCTCCGATCCGCCGAGGTCACCGAGTGATGGTGCCGGAGACGGGCAACGGGGGGACTGCCGGATCCGGCCGGCACCGCGCGCCGGACGGCGACGCGCAGACAGCTTTCATCCCGCGGATCAGCGACGCCTCCCCGGACGGCGTACCGGGCGGGCCGCTCGATCCCCCGGTGGGCCTCGGCGGCACGTCGTGGCCGTCCGCACCGGGCGCGTCGGTGCCTGGCCGGCCGGTGTCCGCGGGCAGCGCCTCGGGCACCCCGGCCTTCGAGCCCCTGCCGAGCCGCCCGGGAGATCCGGCGCAGGCACAGCCGGTCGAGCCCGCCCAAGGGAAAGCCGAGCCCATGCAGGAGAAAGTCCTGCCTGCGCGGGAGAAGGCCGAGCCCGGGCGGGACAATGCCGAGCCCGGGCAGGGGAAGCCCGAGTTCGCGCAGGGAAGAACAGCGGAGCCCGCGCAGGGCAGGCCGCAAGCCCCGGCAGTGGACCCCGTCGTGGCCAAGGCAGCCGCGGCCGCTCGCGCCCGGTCAGGAGCTTCCCCGGTACGCCCGAGCACGCCCGCGAACAACGACTTCACCTTCTTCACCGGCGCCCAGGGCGCACCGGCCCCGGCAACCGACCCGGCATCGGCCTGGCCAAGCAGTCCCGCCCCGGCAGCCGAGCCGGCATCGGGTTGGCCCAGCAGTTCCGCGGCCGAGCCGGCATCGGGTTGGCCCAGCAGTTCCGCTTCGGCGTCGCCGGGCATCCCGGCCGTGGCCCGAACGAGTGAAAACCCGTCGGCGAACGGCAATGCTCCGGTCAGCGGCAACGGCCCGAGCGGCGCCGGCTCCCCGGCCTGGCCGAGCAGGACGCCGGCTGACGGGACGGGCGCCTTCGACGAGCTGCCCGCCGACAACTATCGGCGCGGCCGCCGCCGGGCAAGTGAGCCGCAGGAACAGCCCGCCGACAGCTGGAAGCAGGACAACCACGCCCACGGCTGGCAGCCGGACAGCCGCCCGGCAGACGCCCAGCGCGCGCTGCAGGAGCGTGGCAACGGCCGCCCGGAGGGGACGTTCCAGGAACAGGGCGACCCGGGCCGCCCCGGTGACATCGCCGCGTGGGCCACGGCCAGGGACACCGGCGCCTGGGACCGGCAGGACGTGCGCGTCGACCGCTCCGACCCCCGCACCGCGGCGCCGAGCCTCGACCCGGCCGCCTGGCAACGCCCCACGACGACCGCCGGCGCCGCAGTGCATGCCAGCCCCGCGACCAACGCCGGCCCCGCGACGACTGTCGGCCCCGCAGCGACGAGCCCGGGCCCGGCCGCGACGACTGTCGGCCCCGCAGCGACAAGCCCGGGCCCCGCCATGAACGCCAGCCCCGCCGTGAACGCAGGCCCCGGCATGAACGCAGGCCCGGCCATGAACGCCAGCCCCGCCGAGACGGCGGTGATCCGGACGGCGGACGCGCCCACAGGACTACTTCCGGCCGTACCCAAGAAGGTCGGACCAGCCACCAACCAGGAGACGAACGCGGCCGTGCACACCCCCCTGCCCGACGGGAAAGACGGCAAGGACAAGGGCACGGCCTCCGTCGCGGCCGCCGCGATCGGCCTGCCGAGGGGCGGTGACGAGCCGGTCGAGGAGGACAAGCCCAAGCGCGGCGAGAAGGTCGTCAAGCTGCGCCCCGAGCAGACCGAGGCCGGCTACAAGAGCGTCTACTCGGAGCTGACCCGGCCGACCCTCGGCTCGCGGATCCGCGCCGCCGTGCGCGTCTCCGGCGAGCTGATGATCACGTTCGGGCTGGTGGTGCTGCTGTTCGCCGGGTACGAGGTGTTCGGCAACTCGGCGAAGGTCGAGAACGAGCAGGACACCCTGGCGCAGCAGCTCGACGAGGAGTGGAACGACCCGACCGTCGCGCCGAGCGGGCCCGCGAAGGCCGCGCCCGCGGCGCCCGGGGAGGGGAAGATCGGGCGGCTCTACATTCCGAAGCTGGACATGAAGTGGGTCGTCGTCAACGGCGTGCGGCCGCAGGACATCCGGTACGCCCCCGGGCACTACCCGGACACGGCGCTGCCCGGGCAGGTGGGCAACTTCTCCGTGGCCGGCCACCGGATCCGCAAGATCTTCTGGCGGCTGGACGAGCTGCACGAGGGCGACGTGATCGGCGTCGAGACCCGCACGAACTGGTACGTCTACAAGGTCAGCTCGAGCGAGGTCGTCAAGCCGACCGCGGTCCAGGTCGTCGCGCCCGTCCCCGACCAGCCGGGCAAGAAGCCGACGAAGGCGATGCTGACCCTGACCACGTGCAACCCGAAGTTCAACAACTATCAGCGGCTCATCGTGCACGCCGAGCTCGTCCAGACGCTCAAGCGCGACGCCAAGCTGCCCGACGCCGGCAAGCCCGCGGAACTCACGAAGGCCTGAGGAACGATCTGTGTACGCCTGGATCTGGCGCAAGCTGCCCTTCGGCCTCTGGGGCAAGCTGACGGGCTCGATCGTGCTCGCCGTCGCGGTCATGTCCCTGCTCTGGTACGTCGTCTTCCCCTGGGCGACGCCGCTGCTGCCCTTCGACGACGTGCAGGTCGGCACCGAGCAGACCGAGCAGCAGGACCCGAACGCGGTCATCCCCGGCGACGAGGGTCCGGACGAGATCCCCTACCCGGTCGACTCCAACAACCCCCACCCGTCGGAGAGCCCCCGATGAACGCTCGCATCCTGGTGATCGACAACTACGACTCGTTCGTCTTCAACCTCGTGCAGTATCTCGGCCAGCTCGGCGCCGAGTGCGAGGTGCGGCGCAACGACGAGATCTCGGTGGCCGACGTCGCCGGGTTCGGCGCGGACGGCATCCTGCTGTCCCCCGGGCCGGGCGAGCCGCAGCAGGCCGGCATCATGCTCGACGTCATCCGCGAGTGTGCGGGCCAGGTTCCCATGTTCGGCGTGTGCCTCGGCCACCAGGCGATCGGAGCGGCGTTCGGCGCCACGGTCACCCGGGCGCCGGAGCTGCTGCACGGCAAGACGTCGGCGGTGCTGCACCAGGGCGACGGAGTGCTCGCCGGGCTGCCCGATCCGTTCACGGCAACCCGCTACCATTCGCTGGCCGTGGTCCCGGAGACGTTGCCGGCGGAGATCGAGGTCACCGGGCGTACGGAATCGGGTGTGGTCATGGCCATGCGCCACCGCACGCTGCCGATCGAGGGTGTGCAGTTCCACCCCGAATCGGTCCTCACCGAGGGCGGCCACACGATGCTGGCCAACTGGCTCGCCGGTTGCGGTTTCCCGGAGGCCCGGGAGCGCGCGCCCGAGCTGGCGGCCGAGGTGGAGGCCCGCCGCAGATCGGCATTCGCCGACGCGTAACGGGGGAGGCGCAGACCGTCCGGTTCCGGCACAATAGGGGCCGAGGTGAACCGATCATGGACGGCCTGCTCCTGACCGCGGTGCTGCCGCTGGCGGCCTTCGCGCTGCTCACGGCGGGCAACGCCTTCTTCGTGGCCGCCGAGTTCGGGCTCGTCACGGTGGACCGGGTCAAGATCGGTGCGCGCGCCGACGCGGGCGACCGCCGGGCGGCGACCGTGCGGCACGCGCTGCACGAGCTGTCGTTCCAGCTGTCCGGCACGCAGCTCGGCATCACGCTCACCACGGTGCTGACCGGCTATCTGGCGGAGCCGGCGCTGTCCCGGCTCTTCACCCCGGCCATCGAGCCGCTGGCCGGCGGGCACACCGAGACGGTCACGCACGTGCTCGCCCTGGTGCTGGCGACGCTGGTGTCGATGCTGTTCGGGGAGCTCGTACCGAAGAATGCGGCCCTGGCCCGGCCGATGCGCGTCGCGCTGACCACGGCTGCCCCGCTGCGGGCCTTCTCCCAGCTGTTCAAGTGGCTGATCAGCGCCCTGAACGGCTCGGCGAACTGGCTGGTCCGCCGGCTGGGCATCGAGCCGCAGGAGGAGCTGGCCAGCGCGCGGTCGCCCGAGGAGCTGGGGCTGCTGGCGGCGATCAGCGCCCGGGCCGGTGCGCTGCCGGCCGAGACGGCGACGCTGCTGCGCCGCACGATCCGCTTCGGCGAGAAACGGGCCGCCAAGGCGATGACGCCACGCGTCGACGTGGTCGGGCTCAAGACCACGGCGAGCGTCGCGGATCTGCTGAGGGTCGCGCGCGAGACGGGACACACCCGCTTCCCCGTGTACGAGTCCACGCTCGACCTCGTCGTCGGCGTCGCGGGCGTGTCGGACGCTCTGGGCGTACCCCTGGATCGCAGGGCGACCACCCGGGTGGCGGCGGTGGCGCGCGAGCCGGTGTACGTGCCGGAGAGCCTCAGCCTCGACAAGGTGCTGAGCGCGTTGCGGGCCGCCGGGGCGGACCTCGCGATCGTCGTCGACGAGTACGGCGGGACGGACGGCGTGGTCACCGTCGAGGACCTGATCGAGGAGCTGGTCGGGGAGATCGCCGACGAGCACGACTCGGACTTCGCCGACGCGGGCAGCGTGGAGCTGACGGCGCCGGACGGCGGGCGGACGTTCCTGGTCGACGGGCTGCTGCGCGAGGACGAGCTGGCCGAGCAGACGGGGTTCCGGCTGCCCGAGGGCCCGTACGAGACGCTCGCCGGCTTCCTGCTCGCCAAGCTCGGCCACATCCCGGTCGCCGGGGAGTCGATCGAGGACGAGGGCTGGGAGTTCACCGTGCGGAAGGTGGACCGGCACCGCATCGAGCAGGTCCGGGTCGTCGCCCCGGCGCCGGAGCCCGCCGATGACTGAGCTGCTGGTCACGGTTCTGCTGCTGGCGGGCAACGCGTTGTTCGTGGGTGGCGAGTTCGCCCTGATCGCGTCGCGGCGGACCGCCCTGGAGCCGCTCGCCGAGACGTCCCGGCCGGCCCGCTGGGCCCTGTCCGCGATGAACCAGATCCCGCTGATGATCGCGGGCGCGCAGCTGGGCATCACCATCTGCTCGCTCGGGCTGGGCGCGATCGCCGAGCCGGCGCTGGCTCACCTGCTGGAGGGCCCGTTCACGGCCGTGGGCATGCCCGAAGACGCCGTGCACCCGGTCGCGTTCGTGCTGGCGCTGGTCGTGGTGGTGTTCCTGCACACGGTCATCGGCGAGATGGTCCCGAAGAACATCACCCTGGCGGGCCCGGAACGCTCGGCGCTCCTCCTCGGCCCGTTCATGCTGGCCTTCTGTACGGCCACCCGCCCGATCCTCACGGCGATGCGCTGGGCCGCCCGGACGGTCCTCGGGCTGTGGAAGGTCGAGGCGACCGACGCCGTGCAGACCGTGTTCACCGCGGACGAGCTGGCCGGCATGGTCACGCAGGCCCGGGCGGAGGGGCTGCTCGGCACCGAACAGTACGAGCGGATCCACGCGGCCCTCGGCCTCAACGACCGGCAGGCGGCGGACCTCCTCAAGCCGTGGGCGCAGGTGACCACCGTGGCCGACGACGCCTCGCCCGCCACGATCGAGGCCGTGGCCACGCGCAGCGGACGGTCCCGCTTCCCCGTGGTGCAGCGCGAGTCCCGGCGCGTGCTCGGCTTCGTGCACGTCAAGGACGTGCTCGGCTATCAGGGGGCGCAGCGCCGGCTGCCGATCCCGGCGGAGATCGTCCGGCCGCTGGCCGTGGTGCCGCCCGACCGCAACGTCGCCGATCTGCTGCTCACGATGCGCCGCGAGCGCAGGCACATCGTGCTGGTCAGCGACGGCCGGCGGCCGCTGGGCGTGATCGCGCTCGACGACGTGCTGCACGCGGTGGTGGGCGAGCCGGCGGTGGGCTGAGTCCCCGCCGATCGGGCTACCGCTATGGAGTGCTTTCCACCACTTTTGCGCCGATCCGGAGTTTGGACTTAACACTTAATGCCGCCATTTGGACAATAGCCGCATGTACGACACTCGCCGGTCATGGTTCAGCCCGTTCGGTGCGCTGGCGACCATCGCAATCCTGAGCACCACCCTCCTCTCCGCCGGCCACTTCGCCGAGCCCAGCGAGGCCGCCCCGCGACAGCAACGCACGGCTTCCAGCGAGCCCGGCGACACCGCCCCGCGACAGCGCACGGCCTTCACCGAGCCTGGCGACGCCGCCCCGCGACAGCGCACGGCTTCCAGTGAGCCCGGCGACACCGCCCAGCGGCAGGCCCGCACGGCCTCGGGCGAGCCCACGCCCCGGCCCTCCGCCGGGGTGCTGAGCAGCGACACCACCGGGTTCGCCAGCCAGGTCCGGACCAGCAAGATCGGCACCGCGCGCGGCTCGGTCTCGATCCGCTACACCTTCGACGGCGGCGTGAACCGCCCGATCACCGACACCCACGGCGGCTACCTGCTGCGGCCCCACGTGCAGAACGGCGGCACCCTGAGCCTGGTCCGCCAGGGCAAGGGCTTGGCCGTGCAGTACCCGAACCGCTGCACCCTGGTCCGCGAGCGCGAGTGCCCCCGCGCGATCCTGCAGGGCCTGCGCGACGACAGCCTCAACCCGGGCACCCGGCCCATGCGCTACGGCGCCTCGATCCGCATGACCCACAGCGACCTCGCCGACGGCGCGAACGTCTTCCAGAAGGGCTACTCGGTCGGCGGCGGCAGCCAGTTCAAGCTCCAGGTCGACCACACCCAGGGCCATCCGAGCTGCGTGGTGGCCGGCCGGTCCCGGATGATCTACCGCGCCGAGCCGCGCGTCGACGTCGCCGACGGCAAGTGGCACACCCTCACCTGCGCCCGCAGCGCCAACCGCCTCTCGCTCATCGTCGACGGCGTCGAGCGCGCCGCGGTCCCCGTGCCCAAGAACCTTTCCATCGCCAACGCCGAGCCGCTGCGGGTGGGCGGCAAGGGCGCCGGCAAGGGCAACGACCAGTACGCCGGCCAGATCGACGACGTCTTCCTCATGATCGGCTGAGCTCCTCCCGGATCACCGCCGCGAACGCGTCCACGTCCGCCTCCGTGGTGTCGAAGGCCGTCATCCAGCGCACCTCGCCCGTCGCGCGGTTCCAGTCGTAGAACGGCACCTTCCCGCGGATGCGGTCCGCCGCCTCCCGGGGCAGCACCGCGAACACGGCGTTGGCCTGCGTCGGACGGCTGAAGCTCAACCCGGTGACCTCCCCCGCGGCGATCGAGCGCTCGAGGGCCGCGCGCAGCCGGGCCGCCATGGCGTTGGCGTGCCCGGCCGAGCGCAGGTAGAGATCGTCCGCGAAGAGCGCCAGCAGTTGCGCGCTGACGAAGCGCATCTTCGACGCCAGCTGCATGGTGAGCTTGCGGAGATAGCTCAACCCCTGCACGGCGGACGGGTCGAGCACGATGACCGCCTCGCCGTAGAGCAGGCCGTTCTTGGTGCCCCCGAAGCTCAGCACGTCCACGCCCGCGTCGGTCGTGAAAGCCCGCAACGGTACGCCCAGAGCAGCGGCCGCATTCGCCACGCGCGCGCCGTCCATGTGCAGCGTCATGCCCTTGGCGTGGACATGGTCGGCGAGGGTGCGTACCTCGTCGGGGGTGTAGAGCGTGCCCAGCTCGGTGGTCTGGGTGATGCTCACGGCGAGTGGCTGGGCCCGGTGCTCGTCGCCCCATCCCCACGCCTGCCGGTCGACGAGCTCGGGCGTGAGCTTGCCGTCCGGGGCGTCGACGGTCAGCAGCTTCAGCCCGCCGACCCGCTCAGGGGCGCCGTTCTCGTCGGTGTGCAGGTGCGCCGTGCTCGTCGTGACCACGGCACCCCAGCGCGGCAGCAGCCCGGTGAGCGCCACGACGTTCGCCCCGGTGCCGTTGAAGACGGGGAAGACCTCGGCCCGCCCGCCGAAGTGCTCCCGGACGACCTCGGCCAGCCGCTGGGTGTAGACGTCCGACCCGTACGAGACCTGGTGTCCGCCGTTGGCCTCGGCGATCGCCGCGAGCACCTCGGGATGCGCGCCGGCGTAGTTGTCGCTGCCGAACCCGCGCCACGTCACGTCATGAAGCCTGGTCATGCTCGAAGGCTAACCAGCACGAAGCCCGGCCACCGACCTGCGGTGACCGGGCTCTCGCAGTGCTACCGCGCGTTGCCGAAACCTCGAGAAGCCGCGCCTTTCGACAAGGTGGGCCGCGCGAGTCTCAGCCGAAGAGGCCGCCGACGCCGGTGCCGTCCCCGTCACCGCCGCCGTCGCCGCCGTCGTCCGGCGGGGTCGAGCCGCTCGGGTCGGGCTCGGGCGACGAGGGGTCGGGCTCCGGCTCCTGCTCGGCGATGACCGTCAGCGTGATCGTCGTCGACTTGCCGCGCTTCTGGCCGGCACCGGGAGTCTGGGCGACCACCGTGCCCGCCTCGCCCTCCTGGTTCGACTCCTGCTCCTTGATGTTCGTGAAGCCCTTCTCCTCGAGCAGGGCCCGGGCCACCTCGAGCTGCTTGCCCTTGACGTCGGGAATCTCCACGAGGTTGCCGCGCGACACCGAGACCGTGATCTCCGTGCCCGGCTCGACCTGCTCGCCCTCCTTCTCGACGTCGACGACACGTCCCTCCTCGGAGGCGCTGTCGACGCGCTGGACGTCGGCGACGAGCCCGACTCCCTTCAGCGCCTCGACGGCCGCGTCCTCGGAGCCGCCCTCGAGGTTGGCGGGCACGCGGACCTTCTCCGGGTCCTTGCACGGGATCAGCGTGATCTGCTGGTCGTAGGTGACCTGCGTGGTGGCGACCGGCTCCTGCCGGAGCACCGTGTCGGCGCAGTTCTTCTGTTCCTCGGCGGTGCCCTCGACCACGTTGGTGAAGCCGGCTTTGTTGAGCGAGTCGAGGGCGTCCTTCAGCTTGTCGCCGGTGACCGCGGGCAGCGCGATCGTCGTGGGCGCGTCGCCGCCGTCGTCGCCGTTGCTGTTGGCCAGGACGAGACCGATGCCCAGCGCGATCACCGTGAGCACGCCCAGGGCGGCCAGCGCGGCCATCACCCAGGACGAGTTCTTGCGCTGCGGCTGGACCACCGGCCGGGCGCCGGTCGTCGAGTTCGGGATGGCGCGGGTCATGGCCGTGGGCGCCTGGGCACCCATCATGCCGCCGGTCATCGCCATGGTCTCGGCCTCGGTCATCACCGCGGGGGCCATGACCGGGCGGCCCGCCACGGCGCGCAGGGCGTCGGCGCGCATCTCCTGGGCGCTCTGGTAGCGGTTGAGCGGGTTCTTGGCGAGCGCCTTGAGGACGATCGCGTCGACCTCCGGCGGCACCTCGTGGTTGATGTCGCTCGGGGCGCGCGGCGTCTCGCGTACGTGCTGGTAGGCGACGCTGACCGGGCTGTCACCGACGAACGGCGGGTGACCCACCAGCAGCTCGAAGAGCACGCAGCCGGCGGCATAGACGTCGGAGCGGGCGTCGACGGACTCGCCGCGCGCCTGCTCGGGCGACAGGTACTGCGCCGTGCCGATGACCGCGCTGGTCTGCGTCATCGTGGTGGCGCCGCTGGCCAGGGCCCGGGCGATGCCGAAGTCCATCACCTTGACCTGCCCGTTGGCCGTGATCATCACGTTGCCGGGCTTGATGTCGCGGTGGATGATCCCGTGCCGGTGGCTGAACTCGAGCGCGGCGCAGATGTCCGCGATGATCTCGAGCGCCCGGCGGGGCGGGATGCGCTGCTGCGCGGCCAGCTCGTCCTTCAGCGTGTGGCCGCTGACGAACTCCATGACGATGAACGGCTGCCGCTCGCCGGTGGCCGACGTCTCCTCGCCGGTGTCGTAGACAGCCACGATCGCGGGATGGTTGAGAGCCGCCGAGTTCTGCGCCTCGCGCCGGAACCGCTCCTGGAACGTGGCGTCCCGCGCCAGGTCGGACCGCAGCATCTTGATGGCCACGTCGCGGCCCAGCCGGAGGTCGCGACCCCGGTGCACCTCGGCCATGCCGCCGTAACCCAGCAGCTCGCCGACCTGATACCTGCCACCGAGCAGGCGGGCCTGCGCCGTCATAACGTCTGTCGTCCTTCGGTCGCCGGGATACGGCTGGGCGGAACGCCAGCCTGCTTCGTAAGACGGTACGACGCCACCGTGGTGTGCGGTTCGGCCGCGCCCAGGGCATTCGTGTTTCCCTGCTTGAGCAGGAACGAGATCACGCCCGCGCAGAGCAGGACGAGCAGCGCGAGCACCACGGCGAGCACGATGAGCACCTGGCGCCCGCCCGAGCCGTCACCCTGCTTGGGCGTCGCCTGCGGATGCGGCATGGCCGGGGCGCCCGGATGCCGGTAGGGCTGCTGCTGTTGCTGCGCCGGGGGCACCGAGGCCGCGCCGCGGGCGCCCTGGCCGCCGGAGACGGGCCGGGGCACGGGCGGGTACGGCACCCGCGCCGCGCCCGAGCCGGGATACTGCGAGCTGCCGGACGTGGGCGCGCCCGACTGCGGCCGGTTGACCGCGGGACCGCCGGAATGCGGACGGTTGACCGCCGGGCCGCCGGAGTGCGGGCGGACCGACCCGTTGACGGCTGGCTGATGCACCTGGGTGTTGATGGACGACGCCGCCTGGCGCGCCACGGCGGCCATCGCGGCGGCGGTCGGCCAGCGGGTGCCCGGGTCCTTGGCCATGGCCCGGTCCACGATCGCGCGCACCGCGGGCGGGATGTCGGCGGGCAGCGGGCGCGGGTGCTCGCGGACGTGCTTCATCGCGATCTCTATCGGCGTCGCCCCGTCGAAGGGGCGGTGGCCGGAGAGACACTGGTACGCGACGACACCCAGCGCGTACACGTCGGAGGCCGGGGTGGCCACCGCGCCGGAGGCCTGCTCCGGGGAGATGTAGGACGCCGTGCCGAGCACCGAGCCGGCGACCGTCAGCTGGCCGACCAGCGCCGAGCGGGCGATGCCGAAGTCGGTCAGGACCAGCGTGCCGTTGGGGCGTACGAGCAGGTTGCCGGGCTTGACGTCGCGGTGCACGATCCCGTTCGCGTGCGCGGCCTGCAGCGCGTCGGCGGCCTGGGCGACCAGCGCCATCGTCCGCGCCGGGGTGAGCCGGCCGACGCGGCTGAGCGTGCGGGACAGGGCGTCGCCCTCGACGTACTCCATGACCAGGAAGGCGAGCTGCTGGTCGCTGCCGTAGTCGTAGACGTCGACCACGCCGGGGTGATTGATGGTGGCCATGGTCCTGGCCTCGCCGCGGAAGCGCTCGGCGAAGCCGGGCTCGTCCAGCAGCGCGGGCAGCAGGATCTTGACGGCAACCGTCCGGCCCAGCACGTCGTCCGTGCCACGCCACACGTCCCCCATGCCGCCGCCGGCGATCCGCTCGTCCAGGCGGTACCGGCCACCGAGGGTCACCCCAGGGCTGATCACGTCAGTCCCCTCCCCCTCCGGCAGCCGCCTTCATGATGAGTCCGGCGATGCGGGCGGCCTCGCCGCTCACGCTGCTGCCGTCCGCGTTCTCCAGCATGACGCACGCGGCCGAGACCGCCTCGCCCTTGTCGTTGTACGCGAAGCCGATGAACCACGCGTGCGGGTTGGCATTGGGACCGTTTTGCGCCGTGCCGGTCTTGCCGCCCACCGTGTAGCCGTCGATCCGCGCCCGCCGACCGGTGCCGTTCTCGACGACGCTGACCATCATGTCCTTGAGGTCGTTCGCGACCGTGCCGTTGACCGGGGTGCGCAGCGTCTTGGGCGAGGCGTTGTAGATCGGCCGCCGGTCCGCGTTGAGCTCCTGCTGCACCAGGTACGGCCGCATCTGCTTGCCGCCGTTGGCCACCGTGGCGGCCATCAGGGCGCCCTCCATGACCGTCATCCGGACGTCCTTCTGCCCGATCGACGACTGGGCGAGGGCGGCCTGGTCGGTGCTGCCGTCCGCGTTCTGCATCGCACCGGTGTGGCTGGTGGCGACCGGCAGGCCCGAGCCGTCCAGGTTGCCGACGGTCAGGTCGTCCTGCTCGAAACCCCAGTCCTGGGCTTCCTTCTTCACCTTGTCGGCGCCGAGCTTGACGCCCAGCTGCGCGTACCCCGTGTTGCAGCTGGTCGTGAGCGCTTCCTTGAGAGTGACCTGCGAGCTGGCGCAGGTCTCCGACTCGGCGTTGTGGATCGGCGCACCGGAGCCGGGGGCGGTGTACTCGTCGCCGGCCTCGATCTCGCTCTCCTGCGAGTAGCCGTTCTTGAGCGCCGCCGCCGACACGATCACCTTGAAGGTCGACCCCGGCGGGTAGGTCTCCGCGACGCTCCGGTTGAGCAGCGGGTTGTCCTTGTCCTTGATCAGCTTGTTGTACGCCTCCGCGGCCGCCTTGGTGCTGTGGCTGGCCAGCGGGTTGGGGTCGTAGCTGGGCATCGAGACCATCGCCTGCACCGCGCCGGTCCGCGGGTCGATCGCGATCGCCGACCCCTTCTCGGCGCCGCGCTCGTTGTCGTTCATCTCTTTCCAGGCGACTTCCTGCGCCTTGGGCTTCAGCGTCAGGATGATGTTGCCGCCGCCCGGCTGGTCGCCGGTGAACATGGAGCTCACCCGGTCGGCGAAGAGCTTGTCGCTGGCGCCCGAGAGGAACTCGTCCTCGCTGCGCTCGATGCCGACCTCGCCGAGGTTGACCGGCTTGTAGCCGACCACCGGGGCGTACATCTGCTTCTCCGGGTACGTCCGGAGGTACTTGAGGGCGTCGTCGGTCAGCTTGCTCTCGGCGAGGGCCTGGCCGCCCGCCTCGATCGTGCCGCGGGGCACCTCGTACTCGGCGACCTGGACGCGGCCGTTCCAGTCGCTGTTCCGGTACTTGTCCGCTTTGTACGCCTGGACCCAGTTGAGGTTGGCGAACAAAAGGGCGAAGAGCACGATGATGACCACGCCGGCCTTGCGCAGTGGGGCGTTCACGGCTTGATCACCTCCGTCATGGCGCCGTGCAGCTGCACCGGCGGTTGCTTGGGACCGGGCTGGTTGGCCGGGCCGCCCGTCACCGGGCTGCGGGACGCGTCGGAGATCCGCAGCAGCATGGCGATCAACAGCCAGTTGGCCATGAGCGACGAACCGCCGGCGGACAGGAACGGGGTGGTCTGGCCGGTCAGCGGGATCAGCCCGGTGATGCCACCCAGGATGACGAAGACCTGCAAGCCGAGCGTGAACGCCAGGCCGCCGGCGACCAGCTTGCCGAACGAGTCGCGGACGCCCAGGGCGGCCCGCAGGCCCCGCTCGACGATCAGCAGGTAGCAGACGAGCAGGGCGGAGAGCCCGAAGAGCCCGATCTCCTCGCCCAGGCCGGCGTAGATGAAGTCGGTCTGCACCTCGGGGACGAACCGGGGCGACCCGTTGCCGGGACCCGAGCCGAACAGGCCGCCGGTGCCGAGCCCGAGCAGGCTCTGCACGAGCTGGTAGCTGCCGCCGGCCCGGTTGTAGTTCGCGTCGTCGAAGGGGTGCAGCCACACCGAGGCGCGGTCGTAGAAGTTGGCGAACGGGCCGCCGACCGAGGCGCCGAGCAGATAGGCCACGTAGACGCCGCCGAAGAACATCAGCAGGCCGATGATCAGCCAGCTCGCGCGCTCGGTGGCCACGTACAGCGTGACGACGAAGAGGCCGAAGTAGAGCAGGGCCGTACCGAGGTCCTTCTCGAAGACCAGGACCAGCAGGGAGAGCAGCCAGACCGTGACGACCGGGCCGAGGTCGCGCCCCCGGGGGAAGTCGAGGCCGAGGAAGCGCCGGCTGGCCAGGGAGAGGACCTCGCGCTTGCGCACCAGGTAGTACGCGAAGAAGGAGACCAGGGCGATCTTGGCGAACTCGCCGGGCTGGATCGAGAAGGAGCCGATCCGGATCCACAGGCGGGCGCCGTTGATCTCCGAGATGCTGGCGGGCAGGATCGCCGGGATCATCACGAGCACGATGCCGGTCAGGCCCAGCGTGTACGCGTACCGCGAGATGACCTTGTGATCCCGGATGACCAGCAAGAGCACCGACGCCAGGATGAGCGAGATCAGCGTCCAGGCCAGCTGACGGCCGCCGAGCCCGCCGAAGATGCCCGGCACATCGAGCTTCTTGGCCTGGGCGTCGCCGATGTCCAGCCGGCGCAGGAAGCCGATGCCCAGCCCGTTGAGCAGGGCGACCGCCGGGATCAGCACCGGATCGGCATAGGGCGCGACGAAGCGCACCACCGTGTGCAGGCCGAGGAACAGCGCACTGAGCAGGGCGGCCGGCACCCAGAACGTCGACGAGACCTTGTCGAGCTGGTTGGACTCCACGACGGCGGCGTAGATCGCCACGATGATCATGGCAAGGGCGAGCAGGCCCAGCTCCGCGTTGCGTCCCGTCTTCGTGCCCGAGACGCGCGGCATCTCACCCGTGGGTGCGGGTGTGGGAGCCGGAAGGGCGGGCGCGGTCAAGAAAGCAGTCCCCAGACTTCGGTCGGGCGCGGCGCTCAGTCGACGGGCCGGCACCCGACCGGGTCGCTGGTGACCGGCGGTGTCGGTTCCGAAGGCTGGGCGTCCGGCGAGGTGGAGGGCACGGAGTCAGGTGTCGAGGTGGCACCGGCCTTGGCGGAAGCCGACGAGGCACCGGCCCTGACAGAGGCCGACGCCTTCCCCGCGGAGGGAGTGGCCGTGGCGGAGGGCGACGGGCTCTCCGTCGGCGCCGCGCACACGGGCTTGAGATTGGGGTTGGACGCGTCCTCGCTGGTCAGCTCGAGCAGCCGGCGCTGGGCGTCGGTCTTGCTGTCCGCGTGGATGCCCTGCTTGACCCGGTCCTGCGCGACCGTGGTCAGGTCGTCGAGGCTGGCGGGGCTGGTCTCGGCGACGGTCGAGAGGTCGAGCCCGGCGATCTGCCCGGGCACGCCCTGGAAGACGGCGAGCTGGCCCGCGTCCGTCGCGCCGACGTAATACTGGTCCTGGGTGTAGCGATAGCCCAGATAGAGCCCGCCGCCGAGCACGCCGAGCAGCAGCAGGGCCAGCAGGCTGGTCCGCACCGGGTGACGCTTGGGCTGCGGCTCCGGCTCCGGCTGCTCGTAGGCGCTGGCCTCGGGCTGGGACGGGCGCGGCGCCTGCAGGGCGGCCGCGCGGGCCGCCGCGCTGGAGCTGTCGGCGACCGTCGAGTTGCCCCTGTCCCGGGCGGCCGCGCCACCCACGATGGGCGCCTGCTCGACGAAGGCGTCGGTCGCGTCCGCGATCACCACGGTGATGTTGTCGGGGCCGCCGCCGCGCAGCGCGAGC
>NZ_JAUQWH010000168.1 GCF_030757795.1 Actinoplanes oryzae | reverse complement strand
GCGCTGGCGGCCGCCGCGCCGCCGCTCCGCCCGCGCCGCCGCTCCGCCCGCGCCGCCGCGCCGCCGCTCCGCCCGCGCCGCCGCTCCGCGTGCGTGCCTGAGTTGCGGCTCGGCCCCGCCGCTCGAATCGCACCGGCTGAGTTGCGCCGCCTGAGTCGCGGTTGCGCAACCCGCGGCTGTGGACAACTGCTCCGCCCCGGTGGCCACGATCAGGAGCGGACACCGCAAGGGCGGCCGCGTTCGGAGACTGGCCACGTCCGAGGGCAGCGAAAAGCCCGCCGACCCCACGCGTACGGGGATCAGCGGGCCGGAGCGAGCCGCGGCTGCACGCCGCGGCCGCGCACGTCAGCGCGGGCGCTGCTGGCGGAAGGCGCCCTTGGAGGGGCGCATGTTCTTGGGGATGGCGCCCTTCGGCATCTGCGGGCGGGCCATCAGGGCGGCGAGGCGCTTGTCGAGCGCGTTGACGTCCTTGCCCGTGAGGTTGCGCGGGAGCTTGAGCATGGTCGTGCGCAGCTTGCGGATGGAGAGCTCACCCTCCTCCTGGCCGATCACGTAGTCGTACATCGGGGCGTTGCCGATCACCTTGGACAGGCGGCGCTTCTCCTGGCCCATGAGGCCGCGGACGCGCTGGGACTGGCCCTCGCCGAGCAGGATGACGCCCGGGCGGCCGATGACGATGTGCACCATGTCGAACTGGGTGGTGGAGCTCGCCGCGGGGCGCACGCGCCAGTCGCCGCGCAGGTTCTCCATGATCGAGGCGGCGGCGCCCGGCTGGCCCTCGGCGGCGTTCATCATGGCCGCGTTGGAGCGCAGGTTGAGCACGATCAGCACGGCCAGCAGCGTGACCATGAAGCCGACCGGGATCCAGACCCAGCCCCAGCCGAGCAGCACGAAGGTGACCGTCAGCGCGACCGGGATCAGCACCGCCGCGATCACCAGCGGAACGAACCACCTGTCCTGCCGCGCCGTGAACGTGAACACCTGGCCGATCTGCTTCAGGCGCTCACCGAACGACACCTTCTCCTGGGGCTTTGCCATACCCGAAAGTGTAAGGGTCGGCGCGTCGCGCAGGCTGAGCAGGGACCTTGCCGGACGCCGGCCGTATTTCCGCAGGTCAGCGCGGTGAAACCGGGTGCTGGCCGGGTCGTGCGACGGTGCTGACGGGGCCCGCTTGTCCGCGCAGGGCGGAAGACCGGCCTTGTCCCGCTCCGGCAAGGTAGCTAGATTACCTAGCTATCAAGGGTTCTAGAGAACGGCCGGGCCGATGAACGACCTCGTCAGGCAGTACGTCCGGTCCCTGCTGGAGGCGCCGTTCGTGGCCGAGCAGGCGCGGCTCCTCCGCGCGCAGGAGCTCGCCCGGTCCGGCCGGCGCGTGGTGCAGGACAGCCGCACGTCGGCCACCGGCTGGGAGCTGCGCGACTGGCTGACCGGCGCCCTGGTCGCCCGCGGCGACGACGGCCCGGCGGGGCTGCGCGCGGCGCTCGCCGGCGCCTATCACGCCGACGACCTGTACGCGGAGGATCCGGGCGCCGATCCGGCCGCGCCGGGGCTGCCGGTGTCGCTGGGCCGGGCGATCGAGGAGTGGGTCTTCGCGCCCTCGACCCCGGACGACGACGTCGCCACCGTCGCCGGCTGGCCGGTCAGAAAGGTCCGCGAGCATCGCTGATCCGCCGGCAAAGCAGCACGGCCGATCCGCCGGCAAAGCAGCACGGCCGATCCGCCGGCAAAGCAGCACGGCCGATCCGCCGGCAAAGCAGCACGGCTGAACCGCCGGCAAAGCAGCGCGGCTGAGCGGCTGGCAAAGCAGCACGGCCGAGCTGCCAGCAAAGCAGCACGGCTGAGCCGCCGGAGAGCCAGCATCGCTGAGCCCGCTCGTCGGCGGAGCAAAAAGGGGGGAAGCAGAACGCGGGCCCAGGCAGCACCCGGACCCGCGGACAACAGCAGCGCCAGCTCAGCCCCGTGCGGCGAGCGCCTGCTGGTAGAGCCGCCCGGCCCGGTAGGACGAGCGGACCAGCGGCCCGGACATCACGCCCGCGAACCCGATCTCCTCGGCCTCCGCGCTCAGCTCCACGAACTCCTCCGGCTTCACCCAGCGCTCCACCGGGTGGTGCCGCGGCGTGGGCCGCAGGTACTGCGTGATGGTGATCAGCTCGCAGCCCGCCTCGTGCAGGTCGCGCAGGGCCTGGCTGATCTCCGCGCGCTCCTCGCCCATGCCGAGGATGAGGTTGCTCTTGGTGACCAGCCCGGCCGCGCGGGCCTGGGTGATCACGTCGAGCGAGCGCTCGTAGCGGAAGCCGGGGCGGATGCGCTTGAAGATGCGCGGGACCGTCTCGACGTTGTGCGCCAGCACCTCGGGGGCCGCGCCGAAGACCTCGGCGAGCTGCGTGGGGTCGGCGTTGAAGTCGGGGATCAGCAGCTCGACGCCGCAGCCCGGCTGGAGCTTGTGGATCTGGCGGACCGTCTCGGCGTAGAGCCAGGCGCCGCCGTCGGGCAGGTCGTCGCGGGCGACGCCGGTGACGGTCGCGTAGCGCAGGCCCATCGTGGCGACCGACTCGCCCACGCGGCGGGGCTCGTCGGCGTCGAACTCGGCCGGCTTGCCGGTGTCGATCTGGCAGAAGTCGCAGCGCCGGGTGCACTGGTCGCCGCCGATGAGGAAGGTGGCCTCGCGGTCTTCCCAGCACTCGTAGATGTTGGGACAGCCGGCCTCCTGGCAGACCGTGTGGAGGCCCTCCTTCTGGACGAGCCCGCGCATCTGCGTGTACTCCGGGCCCATCTTCGCCTTGACCTTGATCCACGGCGGCTTGCGCTCGATGGGAGTCTCGGCGTTGCGCGCCTCGATGCGCAGCATGCGGCGGCCCTCGGGAGCAATAGTCACAACCCCGAGGTTACGCCGGAAGCAAGATCAAGCGGAGCAGGGGCGACGAGGCTCACGTATCCAGATCTGTGAGGGCGGTCACGCGAACCCGGAAAATCGCGTGCCACCCCACGCACCCCGCTGTTAACTTCCTGATCACGGCATTGACGGAACCGAGTAACGCCCCGAACCCGCCGGCCGAGAGAGCCACCGCCCGCTGTGAAGGTGGCCCGGCGCCGGGGCGCGAAGACACTCCCGAGCCGCGCACGACAAAGAGGCGCCCGCGCGGGCGCGAAGGTGTGGTGGCACCGCGAGGTTCCCGCTCGCCCACACCTCCCTGGGGCCGCGTTGCAGATCCCCGAGGAGGTCACCCGTCATGCAACGCATCCTCTCCACCGAGCTGCCCGCCCACGTGGGCACCACCGTCACCGTCGCCGGCTGGGTGCATCGCCGCCGGCTGCTCAAATCGGTCGCCTTCCTGATCGTCCGCGACGCCACCGGGCTCAGCCAGGTGGTGGTCACCGACCCGGCCACCCGCGCCCGGCTCGAGCAGCTGCCCGAGGAGACCGTCGTCGAGGTGACGGCCCAGGTCACCGCGAACGCGGCGGCTCCGGCGGGGGTCGAGCTGACCACTCCGTCCGTACGGGCGATCAGCAGTGCTCCGCCCGTACCGTTGCCGTTCGAACTGCATCGCCCGGCACTCGGCGCGGGTCTCGCCACCCAGCTGGACCACGCCGCCCTGGCCCTGCGTCACCCGACCCGGACGGCGGCACTGCGCGTGGCAGCCGCCGCGTCCGCCGGGTTCCGCGCGACGCTGGAGGCCCAGCGCTTCGTCGAGATTCACACCCCCAAGATCGTGGGTACGGCCACCGAGTCCGGCGCCACCGTGTTCACGCTCGACTATTTCGGCCGCCCGGCGTACCTGGCGCAGTCACCGCAGTTCTACAAGCAGCTGATGGTCGGCGTCTTCGAACGCGTCTACGAGGTCGGGCCGGTCTTCCGCGCCGAACCGCACGACACCGCCCGCCACCTCGCCCAGTACACGTCGCTCGACGCCGAGCTGGGCTTCGTCACCGACCACCGCGACGTGATGGCGGTCCTGACCACGGTGGTGGCGGGGATGACGGCGACGGTCGCCGAACGTACGGGGATCGCGGTCCCGGCAGTGCCGTCCGAGATCCCGGCCCTGCACTTCAGCGAGGCCCTGCGCATCGCCGGCGCCCCCGAGGACGAGCCGGACCTGGCGCCGGCCCACGAGCGCGCCCTGGGGGAGTGGGCCCGCCGCGAGCACGGATCGGACTTCGTGTTCGTGACCGGCTACCCGATGGCGAAGCGCCCGTTCTACACGCACCCGCAGCCGTCGGACCCGCGCTGGAGCAACAGCTTCGACCTGCTCTTCCGCGGCCTCGAACTGGTCACCGGCGGCCAGCGCCTGCACCGGTACGAGGACTACCTCGCCGTGGCGCCGGCCCCGGAGCAGATCGCGGGCTACCTGGACGGCTTCAAGTACGGCATGCCCCCGCACGGCGGCTTCGCCATCGGCCTCGAGCGTTTCGTCGCCCGCCTGCTCGGGGCGGCGAACGTCCGCGAGGTCACCGCCTTCCCGCGCGACCTGCACCGCGTGACCCCGTAACACGGACGCACGACGGTTCGGCGGGAAGGGCGCCAGGGTGGCCCGGTTCGTGTCGGCGGCGCCCCAGCCGTCGTCGAACTGGGCCACCATCGCCAGGTGCCGCAGCGGCTCGTCGTTCGCCGCGATCACCTCACGTGTCGCCATCCCGCCGAGCTGCCGCAGGCCCGTCGACTCCGCGACGACGACACCGCCGCTCACCGGCACGGCGGAGGCCGCGCGGGCCAGGAGCGGCTCCCTCCTCAGGCGAGGACGGCGATCGTCACCACCGCGACGACGACCAGGGGAATCACCGTCATGCAGAGGAAGATCCACCAGGCCACCGGGTGGCCGAAGTTGAGGGAGACGCCGCCGCCGTCCTTGGGGACGAAGACGCGCTTGTCGCGGGGGTTGTTGTAGAGCTTCACAGCAGCGTCGGGAGGTGCTTCTCGACGACGGGGAGGACGTCGGCGACGGTGACCGGGCGGCCCAGCTCCTGCGAGAGCGACGTGACGCCGGCGTCGCGGATGCCGCAGGGGACGAAGCGGCCGAAGTTGTCGAGGTCGCAGTCGCAGTTGATGGCGAAGCCGTGCTGGGTGACGCCGCGGGCGACCCGGATGCCGATGGCGGCCACCTTGCGGTCGGGGCCGCGGTCGTCGGCGCGGACCCAGGCGCCGCTGCGGCCCTCGACCCGCTCGGCCGGCACGCCGAACTCGGCGCAGACGTCGATGAGGAGCTGCTCGATGCGCCGCACGTACGCGACCACGTCGATCGGGTCGGCCAGCTTGACGATCGGGTAGCCGACGAGCTGCCCCGGGCCGTGCCAGGTGATCTTGCCGCCGCGGTCCACGTCGACGACCGGGGTGCCGTCGAACGGGCGGTCCGCGGGCTCGGTGCGCTTGCCGGCGGTGAAGACGCTCGGGTGCTCGAGCAGCAGGATCGTGTCGGGCTGCTCGCCCGCGACGACGGCGTCGTGCAGGCGCTTCTGCTCCTCCCAGGCCTCGCGGTAGTCGACCAGGCCGGGACGGAGGACTTGCAACGTGGAGGTGCTCACGCCATCAGCCTAGACCCGGGAGCGGACGCGGCCGGTTCGTCACCCGTTGTCGCCGCCGTCCCCCGGCACGGAGACGGGGTCGATGCCCGGGCGAATCTGCCACAGCAGCACGTCCGAGACCTGGCGGCCGGGGCCGAAGAGTTCCGTCATCGTCTTGACCAGCGCCTGCCGGAAGAGCGGGCCGTCCTTGCCGGTGATCTCCTCGGGGATGAAGATCGCGTGCACCCCCCAGTACGTCAGGTCCGCGCGCACCTGCGCCCGGTCGCCGTTGTCCATCTTCGGGGCATAGTTGGTGGTCGCCGACCGCAGGAACAGCCGGTCGGTGCGGCGGGGGACCGCGCCCACCCGGCCGGTGCCGTCCGGGCCGCCCGGGCCGAGGAAGTAGCCGTCGGGGATGCCGAACTGCGCGCCGCCGCGGGCCATCGTGTAGGCCTGCCAGCGCTGGGCGTCCGCCGCGACGGCGTTGCCGAACGGCAGCGAGGTCATCACCTGCCCGTCGGCCACGTAGTCCCGCCAGGTGCCGTCGGCGATGAACCTCGGCTCCGCCGAGCGGCCCATGGTCAGGACCGGGGTCGGGACGATCGGGACCAGCGCCACGGCGAAGGCCACCGTCCACGCGACCGTGCGCAGCGGCTTGCGGGGCGCGGCCAGCAGGCGGTCGGCGAGCAGGGCCAGGAGTACGCCGAAGACGCACACGACCGCGAGGGCGAACCGGGCCGGCAGCGCGGCGTCGAAGATCGGCCAGTGCGCCAGCGGGGCGTAGAGCAGCGGGACGTCCGGATACTCCTTGCCGAACCAGTTCAGCCGGGGGCCGAGCGACAGCAGCAGGAACAGGACGCCGACGATCGTGGTCGCCCGCAGCACGGCCTTGCGGGGGCGCGGGGCGCGGCGCCACAGCAGCACCGTGCCGGCGAGGACGAGCAGCAGCAGCGGCGCACCGAAGAAGGAGGCGCCCTCGGTCTGGTTGGAGGCCAGGTCGCCGCGTCCGAAGCCCAGGGCGCCGGCCAGCGTGCGATAGGGATAGACCAGATAGCCCGCCGCGTCCTCGACGTACTTGCGCTGGTTGAAGCCGGTGCCCTGGAAGGAGCCCGGCCCGGTGAAGTGCATGTACAGCGGATAGGCGAGCAGGGCGCCCGCGAGCACGGCCGCGATGCCGGCGGCGGCGAGGGCCCGGGGCGCCGCCCGCATCGCCTCCCGGAAGGTGGCGCGCGAGCTCGCCCAGACCAGGAGGAAGACGGTGGTGGCGAGGGCGATCGAGAAGAGCATCTCGGCCGCGATCGAGAAGCCGGCGGCCATGAGCAGGCCGAGGACAATCCCGTCGAGCCACCAGCGCCGCGAGGTGCGGAGCCGGAAGACCGTCCACAGGATCGCCGGGACCAGCCAGCCGGCGGTCCAGTTGAGATGGCCGTTGGCGTGCGCGATCCAGCCCGGGGCGAACCCGCAGAACAGCGCGCCGATCAGCGCCGCGCCGCGGTGGGCGACGAGCCAGCGGCGCAGGAAGAGGTACCAGAGGAAGGCCGAGCCGGAGAGGTTGAGCGTGAGGATCGTCACGTAGGCAACCGAGGGGCCGGCCAGCGCGGTCAGTGGGGCGAAGAGCAGGGCGTACACGGTGATGGAGGTGTTCGCGGCGAGGTTGACGCCGTCCGGCGCGTTGAGCAGCGTCGTGTGGAAC
Source organism: Actinoplanes oryzae (assembly GCF_030757795.1). Classification (GTDB taxonomy): domain Bacteria; phylum Actinomycetota; class Actinomycetes; order Mycobacteriales; family Micromonosporaceae; genus Actinoplanes. Next base: position 12,348 of record NZ_JAUQWH010000168.1, on the reverse strand, counting down.
GGGTCGAGCCCGTGCTCCGCGATCTGCACGCCATAGCCGAGCAGCCACTCGAAGAACGCATGGTCACCGGGGTTGTAGCTCACCGCGCGCCGGGCCGGGTCGGCCCAGATGCCGGACGTGATCCAGTAACCCATGCCCAGGCAGACCAGGGCCGCGAGCACATCGCGGAGCCAGGCGCCGCGGCGCCGGGCGGGCGGCTCGGGCGATGCGGACGGTCCGGCGGCGACGTCGGGGGTGGTGAGAGCTACGGCCACGCGCAGAAGTTAGCAGTGTCGTGTGACAGCCACAGTCCTGCATCCCGTCGTTCAGACGGTTTTCGCCGGGCATCCCGCTCGATGCGCTACACGCCGGCGCCCGGTCGATCCCGGCCGGATCCGCCGATGCGCTGTCCGGCGGCGACCAATCGATCCCCGGCCCGATCCGCCGCGCTGGTCGGTGGCGCCCGGTCGGATCCGCCGATGCGCTATTCGGCGGTGACCGGGTCGATCCCCGGCCGGATCCGCCACAGCAGCACGCCACCGACCCGCTCCGGCGGGCCGAGCAGCGAGCGGGCCGTGGACTCCACCGCGGAGCGGAAGAGCATCGTGTGCGAGCCCTGGATCTCATCGGGCAGGAAGACCGCTTCGACCCCCCAGTACGCGAAGTCCGCCCGCGCCTGCTCCCGGTCGAAGTCGTCGGCGGACTTCACCATCCCGTAGAACGCGGCCTGGAAGAACGTCCAGTCGGTCTGTCGCCACTCCGCGCCGATCCGGCCGGTGCCGTCGGGGCCGCCCGGGCCGAGGAAGTAGCCGCCGGGGATGCGGAACTGGGCGCCGCCGCGGGCCATCGTGTACGCCTGCCAGCGCTGCCCGTCCGCGGTGTCCGTGGTCGCGATCGGCAGGGCGGTCATGACGCCGCCGTCGCTCACGTACTTCTTCCACAGGCCGCCGGCGATGAAGGCCGGCTCCGGCGTGCGCTCGACGGTCGTGATCGGCAGCGGGACCAGGGGCACGAGCGCCACGGCGAACGCGCACGCCCACACCGTGTGCTCGCCCACCGACGGCAGCGGCTCGGTGAGGAGCTTGTCGGCGAGCAGCGCCAGCACGATGCCCGCGACGGCGGCCACCACGAGGGCGAAGCGCGCCGGGAGAGCCGAGTCGAAGAGCGGCAGGTGCATCAGGGCCGCGTACGGAAGCTTGACGGTGGTCAGCTGCCCGCCCGCCTTGAGCCCGGGGCCGAGCGAGAGCACGAAGAAGACCAGGCCCACGGCCGCCACCGCGGTCAGGGTGGCGCGCCGGCCCGGTGCCGCGGCCCGCCACAGCGTGACGAGGCCCACGACCATCAGGACCATCAGGGGTACGCCCAGGTAGGACGTCTCCTCGGTGGGGTTCGGCGCGAGGTCGCTGCCGAGGCCCAGCCACGCGGCCACCGAGCGGGTCGGATAGCCGAACCAGGCCGCCACGTCCTCGGCGTAGTGATACTGGTTGAAGCCCGTCCCCGTGAAGGTCCGGGGCCCGCCGAAGTGCATGTAGAGCGGATAGGCGAGCAGCGCGCCCGCCACGGCGGCGGCGACGCCGAGACCGGCCAGGACCGTGCCCACGGCCTCGCGTGCCTCGCCGCGCGTGGCCGGCAGCAGCGACCAGACCACGACGAAGACCCCGCTGGCCAGCGCCACGAAGAAGAGTCCCTCGGCGGCGATGGAGAAGCCGATCGCGAGGAGTACGCCGAGGATCGCCCCGTGCCGCAGCCAGCGCCGCGGCTCGCGCAGCCGGAGCACCCACCACAGCACCACCGGCGCGATCCAGCCGGCCGTCCAGTTGAGATGGCCGTTGGCGTGCGAGACGAAGCCGGGCGCGAAGCCGATGAACAGCCCGCCGAGAGCCGCCGGCACGACCTTGCCGACCAGCCAGCGGCGCAGGAACAGGTACCAGGCGAAGGCCGACCCGGCGAGGTTGAGCGTCAGGATCGTCGCGAAGCTGACCTGCGGGCCCGCCAGGAACGTCAGCGGCGAGAACAGCGTCGTGTAGACGGTGATCGACGTGTTCGCGGCCAGGTTGACGCCCTGGGGAGCGTTCATCATCCACGTGTAGAACGGGTCCGCGCCGTGGCTGAGCGTGTACACGCCGTAGCCCAGCAGCCACTCGAAGAACGCCTGGTCGCCCTTGTTCTCCGTGAGGACCCGGCCGTGCGGGTCGCGCCAGAGCCCACTGATCACGTACGCCGCCAGGGCGAGCGCGATCAGCGCGACGATCAGGTGCGGGCGCCAGGCACGGAGGCGCTCGCCACGGCCGGACGGGACCGCCGGCGGGTCGGCGGGCTCGGGGGGAGCGGCTTCGACGACGGACACGAGCCGGACGTTAGCAAGAAACCGGGGCGGCCTGGGAATTGTGCCCGTCAAGTGGTGGCGTGGGCCGGCCCGCCCGGCGCCCGCTCAACCCGTCCGATGATGGCGCTGACCGGCTCGCCCGCCCGACCCGTCAGCTGATGCCGGGACCCGGCTCGCCCGGCGCCCGCCTGGCTCGTCAGCTGATGCCGGGACCCGGCTCGTCCGCCGCCCGCCCGACTCGCCAGCTGATGCCGGGACCGGCTCGTCCGGCGCCCGCCCGGCTCGTCCGCCGCCCACCCTGCTTGTCGCGTGGTGGCCGTGGCCAACTCGTGCGGCATCGCTCGGGTGGCGGCGGGGTCGTCCGGTGCAGCTCGGGGGGCGGCCGGGTCGTGCGGTGTCGCTCGGGTGGTGGCGGCGGCCGGCTCGCGTGTCGCCCGCTCGGCTGGTCAGGTGGTGGCGTGGGCGGGCTGGCCCACGGCCGCGCGCAGGGCCGGCTCGAGGGTCGGGTGGGCGAAGGTGAACCCGGCTCGGGACAGTACCCCGGGCAGCACCCGTTGGCTGCGCAGCGCCTCGCCGGCGAACTCGCCCAGCGCCACGTGCAGCGCGAACCCAGGGACCTGGAGCAGCGCCGGGCGGTGCAGAACCTTGCCGAGCACCTTGGTGAAGGTGGCATTGGTCACCGGCTCCGGGCCGACCAGGTTGACCGGGCCGGAGAGGTCGTCGCGGGCGAGCAGGAACTCGGTGGCGTCCAGCCAGTCGGACAGCGCGATCCACGGCACCCACTGACCGCCGCCGCCGAGCTTGGCGCCCCCGCCCAGGCGGAAGAGCGGCATCTGCGGTTTCAGCAGCCCGCCCTCGGCGTCCAGCGGCAGCCCGGTGCGCAGCAGCGCCACCCTCACGCCCGCGTCCTCGGCGGGCCGGGCGGCAGCCTCCCAGACCCGGCACACGTCCGACAGGAAGCCCGTGCCGGCCGGCGCCTCCTCGGTGACCTCCCGGTCGCCGGTGTCCCCGTACCACCCGACGGCGGACGACTGCAGCAGCACCCGCGGCCGGTCCTCGGCGGGCAGCTTGCGGATGCCGCTCGCGATCGTCCCGGCGCTGTCGACCCGGCTGCTGCGGATGAGACTCTTGTAGCCCGCCGTCCACCGCTTGTCGCCCACCCCGGCGCCGGCCAGATTGATCACGGCGTCCGCGGCCACGAGCAGCGCCGGGTCGAGCTGCCCGGCCGACGGCTGCCAGGTCGCCTCGTCGTCGCCCACGGCGGCCCGCCGGACCAGCCGGACGACGTCGTGACCGTTCGCGCGCAGCCGCTCGGTGAGGCGCGTGCCCAAGAACCCGCTGCCGCCCGCCAGAAGAATCCGCATGAACATCATTCTTCCCGAGAACCCCGACCCGTAAAAGCAAAGTGCCGCCCGCCCCCCACAGAGAGACGAGCAGCACTTCACCCCCGCCGAAAGGCGACCGCACATCACGCCCACCAAGACGCGACCGGCACATCACGCCCACCGAGGGCGAGCGAAACATCACGCCCGCCGAGGGCGAGCGAAACATCACGCCCGCCGAGACATCAGCGGCACGTCACCCCCGCCAAAGGGCGGACGGCTCTTTCACATCCCCACCAACCCAGGGGCGCCAGCCCCGGTCCCACGTCGGATCCCGCCCGTCGAGGACTTGGGCGCCCGGGAGCGGTGAAGCGGTTTTCTTCGCCGCTCCCGGGCGCCCAAGTCCTCGGCTGTCAGGGGCGGGATCCCCGCCGAGCCGAAGGCGAGGCCATCAACTCAGCGAGGCCATATACTCAGCCATCAACTCAATCCGAGGTCGCCCTCGAAGTGGCCGGCCTCGAGGCGGTCCTTGACGGTCACCAGGAAGCGGGCGGCGTCGGCGCCGTCCACGATCCGGTGGTCGTAGCTGAGGGCCAGGTAGACCATCGAGCGCGGGACGATCAGCTCGCCCAGGTTGGGGTCGTCGACGACCACGGCGCGCTTGACGACGGCGCCGGTGCCGAGGATGCCGACCTGCGGCTGGTTGATGATCGGGGTGTCGAAGAGCGCGCCGCGACTGCCCGTGTTGGTCAGCGTGAACGTGCCGCCCGAGATCTCGTCCGGGCTGATCTTGTTGCTGCGGGTGCGCTCCGCGACGTCCGCGATGCGCCGGGCCAGGCCGGCCAGGTTGAGGTCGCCGGCGTCCTTGATGACCGGGACGATCAGGCCCTTGGGCGTGTCCACCGCCATGCCGAGGTGCTCGGCGTCGTGGTAGGTGACCGTGCCGGCCTCCTGGTCGATCGACGAGTTGACGACCGGGTGCTGGCGCAGCGCCTCGACGGCGGCCAGCGCGAAGAACGGCAGGAAGGACAGCTTGACGCCGTTCTTCGCCAGGAAGTCCGCCTTGGCCTTGTTGCGCAGCGCGGCGATCTTCGTGACGTCGACCTCGACGACCGTGGTGAGCTGCGCGGAGATCTGCAGCGACTCGACCATGCGCCGGGCGATGGTGGCCCGGGTGCGGGTGAGCTTCTCCGTGCGGCCGCGCAGCGGGCTCGCCTCGGGCTTGGGCGTGGCCTTGGCCGGGGCGGCGGCCGGGGCCTGCTGAGCCGCCGGGGCCGGAGCGGCGGCGGCCGCCTTGGCCGCCGCGGCCTTGTCGGCCGCCTCGATGACGTCCTGCTTGCGGATGCGGCCGCCGACGCCGGTGCCGGTGATCGACGCCAGGTCGACGCCCTTCTCGGCGGCGAGCTTGCGCACCAGCGGCGTCACGTAGCCGGTGTCGCCGGCGCCGTTGCTGCGCACGGTCTCGGCCGACGGGGCCGCGGCCTGCGCCGGGGCGGGCTCGGCGTGGGCCTGGGCGGCCGCCGGGTCCTTGGCGGTCTCGGCCTCGGGGGCCGGGTCCGCGTAGGAGCTGCCGGCCTCGAAGGACGGGGCCGGCTTCGACTCGATGGTCGGCTTGGGCGCCTGCTGCGGCGCGGGCTTGGGGGCCTCCGCCTGCTTCGGGGCCTCGGCCTGCGGGGCCGGCTGCTGCGGGGCCGGGGCCGCCGCGGGCGCCGCACCGGCCGCGCCGATGATCGCGAGCTCCGCGCCGACGTCCGCGGTCTCGTCCTCCTGGACCTTGATCTCCAGGACCGTGCCGGCGACCGGCGACGGGATCTCGGTGTCGACCTTGTCGGTGGAGACCTCGAGCAGCGGCTCGTCGACCTCGACCGTCTCGCCGACCTGCTTGAGCCAGCGGGTGACGGTGCCCTCGGTGACGCTCTCGCCCAGCGCGGGCATCTTCACCGCGGTGCCCTCGCCGCCGCCGGTGGGCGCGCCGGTCTGGGGGGCCGGGGCCTCCTCCTCGACCGGCTTGTCCACCGACGGGGTGTTCAGCGCGGCGGGCTCCGGGTCGGGCTGCTGCTCGGGCTCGGCGGCCTGCTGCTGGGCGGGCGCCGGCGCGGAGCTGCCCGCGTCCTCGCCGTCGCCCGCGATGACGGCGAGCTCGCTGCCGACATCGGCAGTCTCGTCCTCACCGACGACGATGCGCGAGAGGATGCCCGTGGCGGGCGAGGGGATCTCGGTGTCCACCTTGTCGGTGGAGACCTCGAGCAGCGGCTCGTCCGCCTCGACCCGCTCGCCCTCCTGCTTGAGCCAGCGGGTGACGGTGCCCTCGGTGACGCTCTCGCCCAGCCGCGGCATGGTGACCGATGTCGGCATTTTCTTCGAACTCCTTAACCGCTTGTAAGCGTGTTCTCGATCAGCTGTGGGCGTGCAGGGGCTTGCCCGCGAGCGCCAGGAAGGCCTCGCCGAGCGCCTCGTTCTGCGTCGGGTGGGCGTGGACCAGCTGGGCGACCTCCGCCGGGAAGGCCTCCCAGTTGTAGATCAGCTGCGCCTCGCCGACGAGCTCGCCCATCCGCGCGCCGACCATGTGCACGCCGACGACCGGGCCGTCCTTCTCCCGGACGAGCTTGACGAAGCCCTGGGTCTTGAGGATCTGGCTCTTGCCGTTGCCGCCCAGGTTGTAGTTGTAGGTCTCGACGTTGTCCGCGCCGAACTTCTCCTTGGCCTTGGCCTCGGTGATGCCGACCGAGGCGACCTCGGGGTCGGAGTAGGTCACGCGCGGGATGCCGGCCTCGTCGATCACGGCCGGGTTGAGGCCCGCGATCTCCTCGGCGACGAAGATGCCCTGCGCGAAACCACGGTGGGCCAGCTGCAGGCCGGGGACGATGTCGCCGACCGCGTAGATGTTGCCGACGCCGGTGCGCAGCCGCTCGTCGGTGATGACGAAGCCGCGGTCGATCGTGACGCCCTGCTCCTCGTAGCCCAGGTTGGCCGTCGTCGGGCCGCGGCCCACCGCGACGAGCAGGATCTCGGCCTCGACGGTCTCGCCGCCGGCGATCGTGGCCCGCACGCCGTTCTCGGTGTGCTCGACCTTCTCGAACGGCTTGCCGACCTTGAAGTTGATCTTCCGCTTGCGGAACGCGCGCTCGACCGCCTTCGAGATCTCCTCGTCCTCGGCGGCCACGAGCCGGGGCAGCGCCTCCAGGATCGTCACGTCGGCGCCGAACGACTTCCACACGCTGGCGAACTCGACGCCGATGACGCCGCCGCCCAGCACGATCGCCGAGCTCGGCACCCGGTCCAGCTTGAGCGCGTGCTCGCTGGTGATCACGCGGGTGCCGTCGACCTCGAGGCCCGGCAGCGTCCGCGAGTAGGAGCCGGTCGCCAGGATGACGTTGCGGCCGGTGTAGCGCTGACCGTCCACCTCGACCGTGTCCTGCGACACGAGCTTGCCGGCGCCCTGCACCACGGTGATCTTGTCCTGCTTGAGCAGGCCCTGCAGGCCCTTGTAGAGGCGGCCGACCACGCCGTCCTTGTAGGCGTTGACCCCGGCCATGTCGATGCCGACCAGGTCCGCCTTGACGCCGAACTGCTCGCTCTCGCGGGTCTGGTCGGCCAGCTCCGCGGCGTGCAGCAGCGCCTTCGTCGGGATGCACCCGCGGTGCAGGCAGGTGCCGCCCAGCTCCGCCTTGTCGATCAGCGCCACGTTCAGACCCAGCTCGGCCGCGCGCAGGGCGGCCGCGTAGCCGCCACTGCCGGCGCCGAGGATCACGATGTCGAAGGTTCCGCCAGGCTGGCTCACGTCTACTCCCAGATCGCGTCGTTGCCTCATGGGTCACATGATGGAAACGGTCACAGCTGTCCTGGCCATCTTGTCACTTGAGGATGCGCTCAGTGCAGTCAGGTGCCCCACGACACGGGTGGTGGGACGTACCCTTGCGGCAGCCGACCCCGCTTCCGCGGACAGAACGAAGGAGTTGCCCGTGGCCTGGTTCCGGCGGCGCAGGCAGCCGTCCCGCCCGGGCGGCCGCACGGTCGATCGCGCCGACCTCGAGCACCTGGCGGAGTTCGTGCGCTCGCGCCGGGGCGTCGAGGCCTTCATCGAGCCCGAGACCACGGTGACCGAGACCACCATCCTCCTCATCGCCCACGACGGCGAGTGGACCCGCCGCCGCATCGGGTCGCCCGACGCGGCCCGCCGCTTCGCCCACGAGCTGGCGATGCCGGTCTACGACATCCGGCTCATGGGCTACCCCCAGCGCATGCGCGACTTCAACGCCCGCCAGAAGCGCCGCCCCGCCTGAGCGCGCCGCCGCCGGGTGCCGCGAGGCGCCGTCGGATGAGCCGTCCCGCCTGAGCGCGACGCCGCGGGGTGCCGCGAGGCGCCGTCGGATGAGTCGGCCCGCCTGAGCGCGACGCCGCGGGGTGCCGCGAGGCGCCGTCGGATGAGCCGGCCCGCCTGATCAGTGTGCTGGGTCGGCGGCGGCGGCGGGGCCCGTTCGCGGCACAAAGAGTCGCTGGAGGAGCGCAACCACCGACCCGGGCGGCGGCAGCGTACGCGGGCCGGGACGGCAGCGCCCGGCGCTGCACACCACGGCCGCCCCGGGATTTGCGGCGCGCCCCGGCACGCGTATTTGCCAAAGAAGCGGCACCGCCCGGAAAGCCGGACGGTGCCGCGATGAGCAAGCGGGCACTCAGCCGTTCTGCTCGATGTCCTCGATGAGCGCGAGGAAGGTGCGCACCGGCACGCCCGTGCCGCCCTTCGACCAGTAACCGGTCGGCTCGCCGGTGTGGTAGGCCGGGCCCGCGACGTCGATGTGCGCCCACTGCACGCCCTCGGCCACGAACTCGCGCAGGAAGACGCCGCCCTGCAGCATGTGCCCGGCGCGGTCCATGGACGAGTTGACCTGGCTGATGTCGGCGATGTCCGACTCCATGCCCTTGCGCACGTCCTCGGGCAGCGGCATCGGCCACGCGGGCTCGCCCACGCTGTCGCCGGCGACCTTGACGCGCTCGATGGTCTCCGGGGTGCCCATGACGCCGGCGATGCGCTTGCCGAGCGCGACGACCTGGCCGCCGGTGAGCGTCGAGGTCTCGAAGATGTAGTCGGTGCCGTCCTCGCAGGCGCGCGCGATGGCGTCGGCCAGCACCATGCGGCCCTCGGCGTCGGTGTTGAGGACCTCGACGCGCTTGCCGTTGTACATGGTGATGACGTCGCCGGGGCGGTAGGCGGTGCCGGACGGCATGTTCTCGGCCATGGCCAGGTAGCCGCTGACGGCCACGCCGGGCTTGAGCGCGGCGACGGCGAGCATCGCGGCGCCCACGGCGGCGGCGCCGGCCATGTCGGACTTCATCTCCCACATGCCGGCGGTCGGCTTGATGCTCAGGCCGCCGGTGTCGAAGGTGATGCCCTTGCCGACCAGCGCGACCCGCTTCGGGTTGGCGACGCCGGCGGGCGTGTAGCTGAGCTTGACCAGCCGGGGCGGCGCCTCGGAGCCCTGGCCGACCGCGACGATGCCGCCGTAGCCCCCGGCCTTGAGCGCGTCGAAGTCGAGGACCTCGACCTCCAGGCCGGTGCCCTCGGCCGCGGCGGACACGGCGTCGGCGAACGACGGCGGGCGCAGCTCGTTGGGCACGGTGTTGACCCAGTCGCGGCTGAGGCGCACGACCCGGGCCACGATCTCGGCGCGGGTGACCTCGGCGAGCGCGGCCTCGTCGGCGGCGTCGGCGACGGTCACCGTGACGCTGCGCACCGGGTCGCGGCGGGCCGGCTGGGGCTTGGTCTTGTAACCCGCGAACTTGTACGACCCCAGCAGCGCACCCTCGAGGATCGCGCGCAGCACCCCGGGCGCGTCGGCGTCGTCGGGCACCGGCAGGGCCAGCGCGACCGACTCGCTGCCGGCCAGCGCGCGCACCGCGGCACCGGTCGCGCGGCGCAGGGTCTCGGTGCCCGGGGCGGACCCGGAGGGCTCGTCGCCCAGGCCGACGGCGACGATGAGCGGGGCGGCGACCGTGCCCAGCGTGGCGAGCTTGGTCACCTCGCCGGGGGCGCCGGTCGCGCCGAGCAGCGCCAGCGTGGCGGTGAGCTTGCCGTCGAACGCGGCGGCGATGCTCTCGGCGCCGGCCGCGGGCAGCAGCGTGCCCGCCTCCTCCGGCTGGCTGTGCAGCCCGATGACGAGGGCGTCGACAGTCAGCTCGGCGGGGTCGCCGTCGGCAAGGCGCAAAGTGGGGGCGGGGTGGGTCACTCGGGCTCTCCGCGGTCACTGGGCCGGAGCTGTCTCGTGGGACGCCCCGGTGGCGTGGTGCGTCCGGCACGGGTCGCGCCGGACGCAGGTGGTGTCCCGCCGATGCTAACCACATGCAAGGTCACGGGTAAGTTGCCACTCATGTCCACAGACCTGCTCCGTTCCCCCCTGCACGAGCGCCACAGCGCTCTGGGAGCCAAGTTCGCGGCCTTCGGCGGCTGGGAGATGCCCCTGGAGTACGCGGGCGGCGGCGTCCTGCGCGAGCACGCGTCGGTTCGCGAGGCCGCCGGTGTGTTCGACGTCTCCCACCTCGGCAAGGCGCGGGTCACCGGCCCGGGCGCGGCGGAGTTCGTCAACGCCTGCCTCACCAACGACCTGGGCCGCATCGAGCCGGGCCAGGCGCAGTACACGCTGTGCTGCGACGACGCCTCGGGCGGCGTGGTGGACGACCTCATCGCCTACCTGATCGGGCCCGGCGAGGTCTTCCTCATCCCCAACGCCGCCAACACGGCAGAAGTCGTGCGCCGGCTGCAGGCGGCGGCGCCTTCCGCTGTGCAGATCACGAACGAGCACCGGGATCACGCCGTCCTCGCGGTCCAGGGGCCCCGGTCACCGGAGATCGTCAAGGCGCTGGGCCTGCCGGTCGAGCACGGTTACATGTCGTTCTCGCCGGCCGTTCTCGACGGCGTCGACCTGATCGTCTGCCGCACCGGTTACACGGGTGAGGTTGGCTACGAGCTGGTCGTGCCGGCCGGTGACGCGGTCCGGGTGTGGGACGCGCTGGTTGCCGCGGGCGTCCAGCCGTGCGGCCTGGGCGCGCGCGACACCTTGCGTACGGAGATGGGCTACCCCCTGCACGGCCAGGAGCTCTCCCTCGACATCACGCCGGTCCAGGCCCGCTCGGGATGGGCGGTCGGCTGGTCCAAGCCGGCGTTCTGGGGTCGCGACGCCCTGCTGGCCGAGAAGGCGGCGGGGCCCCGGCGCACCCTGCGCGGCCTGGAGCTCACCGGTCGCGGGGTGCCGCGCGGGCACATGCAGGTCTTCGCCGGCGGCTCGCTGGTGGGCGAGACGACCAGCGGCACGTTCTCGCCGACGAAGAAGGTCGGCATCGCGCTGGCCCTGCTCGACACGGCCGCGTCGCTGAAGGAGGGCGACGAGGTCGAGATCGAGGTGCGCGGCCGCCGGCTGCCCGCCAGGGTCGTCAAGCCGCCGTTCGTGCAGACCTCCGTGAAATAGCATTTTTCTGAAATATCAGGCTTCGATCGGCTTACCGTGCGGTCATGCCCGTCCGCCGCATCGCCGCCGTCGCCCTTGCCGCCGCCCTCGTGGGAGCGGCCCTGCCCGCCCCGGCGCTCGCCGACATCCAGCCGCGCACGTTCACGCTGCGCGTGGTGGCCGGCACGGGCGCCGCGGGCGCGGTGGTGCCCGGTCCGGCCCGGCAGTCGCCGCTCAACGGCCCGCGGGGCGTGGCGGCCGATCCGGACGGCAACGTCTATGTGACCGGCGCGGACTGCCGGGTCGCCAAGATCACGGCCGCCGGCGCCATCAGCGTCATCGCCGGCACGACCTGCGGCGCCGGGCTGCCCGCGGCGGGCCCGGCGGCGAGTGCCGTGCTGGGTGACCTGCGTGGCGTCGCGTGGTCCGGCGGCAACCTGTACGTCGCCGATCATCAGAATGCCGCCATTTACCGGATCGACGCGGCGGGGCAGCTCTCCGTCTTCGCGGGGACCGGGGTCGCGGGCGTGATGACGAACGGGGCGGCCACCGCGAGCAAGCTTTCCCAGCCGCGGCAGCTGACCGTGGCGAACGGCACGCTCTACGTCGGCGACGAGGGCAACCACCAGGTCGGCGCGATCGACCTGGGCACCGGGCAGCTGACGATCGTCGCCGGCAACGGCACCTGGGGCGATGCGGCGAACGGGCAGAGTGCCGTGGCCGCGACGTTCCGCCGGCCGACCGGGGTGGCCGTGGACCCCTCCGGCGTCCTCTACCTCTCCGACGTCGAGATCGGCATCATCTACAAGATCGTCGGCGGGGTCGTGCAGCGGGTGAAGACCGCGATCTCCGCCGAGGCGCTCGCCTTCGACACCGACGGCGGCCTCTACACCGCGAACGGCTACGGCTCGCTGCAGTGGGTCGGCACCACCGCGGCGAGCCTCGGCCAGGCGCCGGTGGTGGCGGGCGACTACGGGAGCGGGGCCGTGACCGAGGGGCCCGCCCTGAGCTCGCACACCCCGGGCGCGATCGACCTCGCGTTCGGGCCGGGCCGCACCCTCTACGTCGTGCTGAGCGGCACCAACCAGGTCGTCGCGCTCGGCTCGCAGTCGGCGCCCGCCGCGCCCGCCGCACCCACGGCCACGGGCGGCGTCGGCAAGGCCACGGTCACCTGGTCGGCACCCGCGGACGGCGGGTCGCCCGTCACGTCGTACACGGCCCAGGCCTACCAGGGCGGCGTGGCGGTCCCGGGCGCTGTCTGCTCCGGCACCGCCGTGACCTG
>NZ_JAUQWH010000167.1 GCF_030757795.1 Actinoplanes oryzae | reverse complement strand
TTTGCGGTCTGCGGCTTCGTCGACGTCGTGCGGCTCGCGGGCTGAGGCTTTACTCACGTCGTCCGGCTCAGGTGCGGCGGGCTGGATAGGCTTCTGCGCATGGATGCTTGGACCGGGCACGAGGTGCCGTCGCTGCCGGGCCGCGGGGCCCTGCCGGAGCTGTTCGACTCGGCCCGCCGCGAGGTCGCCCCGACCGCTCCGGGCGAGACCGCGACGATGTACGTGTGCGGCATCACGCCGTACGACGCGACGCACCTCGGGCACGCCGCCACGATGATCACCTTCGACCTGGTCCAGCGGCTGTGGCGGGACGCCGGCGTCCCCGTGACCTATGTGCAGAACGTCACGGACATCGACGACCCCCTGCTCGAGCGCGCCAATCGTGACGGCGAGGACTGGATCGTGCTCGCCATGCGCGAGACCGCCCTGTTCCGCGAGGACATGGAGGCGCTGCGCATGATCCCGCCGGCGCACTACGTCGGCGCGGTCGAGTCGATCCCGCGCATCGCCGGCCACGTCCGCGAGCTGATGGCGGACGGCGCGGCCTACGCGCTGGAGGACGGCACCGGCGACGTCTACTTCGACCTCGCCGCGGCGCCGCGCTTCGGCTACGAGTCCAACCTCTCCCGCGAGGAGATGCTCGTCCTGTCCGCCGAGCGCGGCGGCGACCCCGAGCGCCCGGGCAAGCGCGACCCCCTCGACCCGCTCCTGTGGCGCGGCGCCCGCGACGGCGAGCCCGCGTGGGACGGCGGCGACCTCGGCCCCGGCCGCCCCGGCTGGCACATCGAGTGCGCCACCATCGCCCTCGGCCTGCTCGGCACCACCATCGACGTCCAGGGCGGCGGCAGCGACCTGCTCTTCCCGCACCACGAGTGCTCCGCCGCCCACGCCGAGCGCCTCACCGGCGACGCGCCGTTCGCGAGCCACTACGTCCACGCGGGCATGATCGGCCTCGACGGCGAGAAGATGTCGAAGTCCAAGGGCAACCTGGTCTTCGTCTCCCGCCTCCGCGGCGACGGCGTCGACCCGATGGCCGTGCGCCTCGGCCTCATGTCCGGCCACTACCGCACCGACCGCTCCTGGACCGACGACGTCCTCAAGGAGGGCGAGAAGCGCCTCGCCCGCTGGCGCGCGGCCGCCGCGGCGCCGGCCGGCCCGTCGGGCGAGGGCTTGCTCGCCGCCGTCCGCGAGGCACTGGGCCACGACCTCGACACCCCGGCCGCGCTGGCCCTGGTCGACGCCTGGGCCGACGCCGCCACCGCCGGCGCGGGCGACGACGCGGCCGCCCCCGCCCTGATGGCGAAGACGGTCGACGCCCTGCTCGGCGTGCGCCTCTGAGGCTGAGCCCTTCCACGGTCCCGCGCGAGCCGCGCTCGCGGGCCGGGTTCGCTCACCACGTGCGGGCCGGGCTCGCTCACCACGTGCGGGCTAGCTTGCCTGTCGTGCGGGCCGGGCTTGCCTGTCGTGCGTGAGCCAGGGTCTTCGTGTCGCGCGGCCGGGAGTGCTCGCCGCGGGCGCGACTGAGCTTGCTCCACCGTCGCTACCCACCGCGCGCGGGCGCGGGCCGGGGCGCGGCGCGCGGGGACCCGGATTGTGCGTCCGGCGTGGGCCGGGCGGTGGAGCCGGTCTGTCAGGCGAGGCTCAGGCCGGGGTCCGGGTCGGGGTCGGGCGTGGGCGCCGGGATGCGGTACTCCTCGGTGAGTGTCGTCATCGGGCCCGGCCAGGTGGCCTGGGCGACCTCGATCGGCTTGCGGGTCTCGTCGAAGGCGACGTGGAGCAGGTGCAGCACCGGCGTGTCCGGGCGGATCTGCAGGATCTCCGCCTCCTCGCGGCTCGGCTGGCGGGCGCTGATCGTGTCGGTCGCCGAGGCGTAGCGGCGGCCGATCGCCTCCTCGGCCTCCTGGTAGAGGGGGCGGCCGTAGGCCTCGAGGCGTTCGAGCGAGGTGCCGGAGGCGTCCGTCACGCGGAACCACGAGGCGCCGACCTCGACGGTGGCGTCGTCGGTGCGGACGATGTGCCGGCGGACCAGGAGTTCGGTGCCGTCGCGGACCCCGAAGGCGTCGGCGACCTCGGCCGGGGCGGGCTCGCGGCCGACCGCGGTCAGGCGCTGGCTGTAGCGGGCGGCCAGGTCGGCGTGGTAGCCGCGGTGCACGCCGTAGCGGCCGCGGGAGAGCCGGTTGAGCCGGCGGCGGGTGCCGCGGACGTACGTGCCGGAGCCCGGCTTGGTGATCAGGATGCCCTCGACCCGAAGCTGGTCCACGGCGCGCTGAACGGTCTGCTTCGCCACGCCGAACATCTCCGCCATGGCCGGGATCGACGGCAGGCGCTCACCGGGCTGCCAGTCGCCGCGGCGGACCCGCTCCTTGAGCTGGTTCGAGATCTGCCGGTGGGGGAACTCCGCGGCGCCGGGGTTGATCGTCATGCCGCGACCTCCTTCACACTAGGTTCCTAGGATGCGCCAAAGGGTGTGCCGAGGTCGAGTGACACGCCGAATATCGATCGACCAACGGGGCGCCGAGCGGGCAGGATCGGGGCATGCTGAGGCTGGACGTCGCGCACGCGGAGCTCCTGAGGCCGGTCTACCGGAGTCACCTGTCGACCAGGATGATCGACCGGCTGGCCGCCGTCGCCGGGCGCCCGCGGGACCCCGCCCTCTGCCGGGGCCGCCGGCGGGACGGGTGGCCCGGAGCGCTGCGCCGGCGGGTCCCCGCGCAGCGAGCACCCTGGCCGCGGCGCCCCTGAGCACCGGCCCTCGAGAAGTGGCCCGGCGTACCTGGCAAACCGGCCCTCGAGAAGGGGCCCGGGGTTCGTGGGAAACCAGCCTTGGGAAGTGGCCCCGGCGTTCGGGGGAAACCGGGGCCGCTAGGCTCTGCGGCCATGGAAGCTCTCCGGTTGATCTTGCTCTACCTTCACCTGATCGGGTTCGCGCTGCTGCTCGGCGGCGGGATCGCGCAGTTCGTCACCGGCAAGCTGCGGATCAATCAGGCCATGCTGTGGGGCTCGATCATCCAGGTCGTCACCGGCCTCGGGCTCGCGGCGCCCCTGCGCGGCGGCGGCGACAACGAGCCCGACCCGGCCAAGCTCGCCGTCAAGGGCGTGATCGGCGTCCTGATCTTCATCATGGTGTTCATCCCGTGGCGCAAGAAGCGGGAGAACGTCGCCCGCGGTCACTTCATCGGCATCATCGCCCTCACGCTGATCAACGCCGCGGTCGCCGTCTTCTGGCGCTAGCCGGGCCAGCCCGTCCAGCAGGCGGTCCAGTCCGAAGCCGAAGAGCACGTCGAGGTCGAACTCCGCGCCCGGCCGGGTGAGATAGTCCGCCATCAGCGGCAGGCCGGCCCCGGCCAGCGCCGCCGTGAAGCGCTCGTGCTGGGTGAGCATCCACTGGTGGTCGGTGAGGCCGGTGTCGTGCCGGGCCTGGGCTTCCGCGCCGAGGCTGACCGCGGTGCCGCGTACGTGATTGGCGATCATGACCGCCGCCCGGAACCGGGTGTCGGGGTCGAGCCCCGCCAGGGCCCGCATCGTGTACTCGGTGTGGGCCATCGCGTGCCGCGCGGGCAGCGGCCGGGTGAAGGAGACTGCCTCGGCGAGCCACCGGTGCCGCCGGTACATGGCCCACTGCAGCCGGGCCCCCGCCGCCACGCACGCCCGCCAGCCGTCCCGCGCCGGGGTGAGCGGGGGCGGCGGGTTCGCGGCGAAGACGCGTTCCATCATGAGCAGCAGCAGCTCTTCCTTGTCGGCGACGTGCCGGTAGAGCGACATCGTCGGCAGCCCCGCCTCGGTGGCGACGCGCCGCATCGACAGCCCGGCCAGGCCCTCCGCGTCGGCGACCCGGATCGCCGTGTCGATGACGTCCTGCCGGGCCGCGGGCCTGCGGGCGCGGGGTGCGGGGGCGACGGGGAGCACCACGGTGCCGACGCCGGGCACCGCGCGGACCAGTCCCTGCTCGCGCAGCCACGCCAGCGTCTTGGTCGCGGTGGCCATGGCGACGCCGTGCTGCGCGACGATGTCCCTGGTGGACGGCACGCGGTCGCCCGGGCGCAGCGTCCCGGCCGCGATCCGGGCGGCGATCTCGTCGGCGATGCGCCGGTAGGCGGACACTCTCGACCTCCGGTGTACTAGTGCACTGAGGCTAGCAAAGGGGTGCTGGCACCACTGCCTCCTCCACTGTGGGCTTCGTACGGTGTACAGCATCGACACGAGGGGGACAGAGCGATGACCGACGCCGTACGGGTGGAGGAGCTGTACCAGACCTATGCCGGCCGGGGCACCGGGGCCGCCGTGACCGCGCTCGACGGGGTGACCGCCGCCTTCGCCGCGGGCACGTTCACCGCGGTCATGGGGCCGTCGGGATCCGGCAAGTCCACGCTGCTGCGCTGTGCCGCGGGGCTGGACGTGCCGGCGGCCGGGCGGGTGTTCCTGGCCGGCACCGAGATCACCACCGCCAACGACACCGTACGCACGAAGCTCCGCCGCCGCCGCGCGGGCTTCGTGTTCCAGGACTACAACCTGTTGCCGGCGCTGACCGTGGCCCAGAACATCGAGCTGCCCCTCAGGCTGGCCCGGCGCCGCCCCGACCGCGCCCTGCTCCGGGACACGGCGGAGCAGCTGGGGCTCACGGACCGGCTGGACGACCTGCCCGAGCGGCTCTCCGGCGGGCAACGGCAGCGGGTGGCGATCGCCCGGGCGCTCGTGGCGGGGCCGGACGTGATCTTCGCCGACGAGCCGACCGGCGCCCTCGACTTGCGCAGTGCCCGGGACGTGCTGGGGCTGCTGCGGGCGACGGTGCGGGACTTCGGCCGTACGGTCGTGATGGTCACCCACGACCCGGTGGCGGCCGCCGCGTCGGACGCCGTGGTGTTCCTGGCGGACGGCCGGCTGGCCGGCGAGCTGCGGGCGCCCACCGCGGACGCCGTCGCCGCCCGGCTCACGCATCTGGGCGACGCCGTCCGCGGCCGGGCGCTGGAGGTCGTGGCATGATCACCGTCGCCTGGCGAGGCGTCCGGCACCGGCCGGGCCGGTTCGTCGCCACGTTCCTGTCCGCCCTGCTGGGGGCGACGCTGCTCACCGCCTTCGCGGCGCTGCTGGACACCGCCCAGGGCGCGGATGCGGCCAGCGCGGAGTCATTGGTTACGACGGCGTCGGTCGCGGGCGGCTGGTGCCTGGTGATCGTCGTCTTCGCAGTCACGGCGACCATGAGTCTGTCGGTACGGCAGCGGGCGGAGGAGGTCGCGCTGCTGCGCCGCACCGGCGCCACCCGGGGGCAGGTCCGCCGCATGGTCGTCGGCGAGGCGGTGCTCGTGGCGCTGGTCGCGGCGGCCGTCGCGGTGCCGTTCGGGCTGCTGCTCGGGCGCCTGCTGCTCGCGCTGCTGCACGGCACGGGACAGGTGGCCGAGCCGGTGGGGTACGTGTTCGGGCCGATCGCGCTCGGCGCCGGCTTCGGCGTGACGCTCCTGGGGTCGTCGATCGCGGCGGTCGCGGCGGAGCGGCGTACCCGGGAAGGGGTGTCGAAAGAGCGGCCCCGCGCCCGGCGGATCGCTGCCGGGGTGTTTCTGGCGGCGGGCGTGAGCTGTGGTGTGGTGACCGCCACCGTGATGCGGGGCAAGGGCATCGACGCGATGCAGACCGCGGGGCAGGCGGGCATCTGGGCGTCGATCGGCCTCGCCCTGCTCGCCCCGGAGGTGCTGCGCAGGAGGCGGGTGCCGGCGGCTGCTGTGCTGCCCGTGACGCTGTTCAGCGGCATCGCCACGGGCACGGTGATCATGCAGGAGACCGAGGACCGGGCGGCGGCGGGGACGATCGTGCCGGACTACGCCGCGGACGTGCAGACGCTCAACTACACCGTGGTGGGCATGATCACGCTGTTCCTCGCCGTGATGCTGGTGAACACGCTGATCGCGGCGACCGCGGGCCGGCGGCGCGAGTTCGCGCAGCTGCGGCTGGCGGGGGCAACGCGCGGTCAGGTGACGGCACGGGTGGCCGCCGAGGGGGCGGTGGCGACGATCACGGGCGTGACAGCCGGGTCGGTCGCGGCGCTGTGCACGATCGTGCCGTTCGCCCTCGCGCGTACGGGCGTGGTGTGGCCGCAGCCGTCGCCCTGGCCCTCCCTGCTGATCGCCGGGGTGGCCGTGACCCTGACCGGCGCGGCGCTGCTGGGCACCACCCGGCGGATGATCCGCGGGCCGGTGCCCGCGCTGTGAACGCCTCCGTGACGGCCGGCCCCCGCCGGGCCCGGCCGTCACGAACGCCTGTTTCACGATGGCCGAGCCGCCGGGCCCGGCCGTCGCGAAGGCTTACCAGGAGCCGGCGGTCGGGCCGGCCGAGCCGCCCCGGCGGCGCAGGTACTTCTCGAACTCGCTGGCGATCTCGTCGCCGGTGAGCGGGGTGATGCCCTCGTCGCCGACGCGTTCCTCCAGCTCCCGCACGTACTCGCCGAGCTCCGCGTCCTGCTCGGCGGCCGCGCGCACGCGCTTCTCCCACTCGTCGGACTCCTCGGCCAGGTCGGCCAGGGGCACGGGCAGGTCGAGCACGTCCTCCAGGCGGCTGAGCAGGGCCAGCGTCGCCTTGGGGCAGGGCGGGTTGTTCGCGTAGTGCGGGACGTGCACCCAGAACGACAGCGCCTCCAGGTCGGCGTGGTTCGCCGCCTCCTGCAGGACGCCGACGATGCCGGTCGGTCCCTCGTAGCGGGTGAGCGCCAGTTTGTACTTCTCCGCCAGCCCCTCCTTGCTTGCGCTGCCGCTGATCGGCAGGGGCCGCGTGTAGGGAACGTCCGCGAGCAGCGCCCCGAGCAGGATGACGCGGTCCACCTCCAGGCTGTGGCAGACCTCGAGGATCTGCTCGCAGAAGGTGCGCCACTTCATGCTCGGCTCGATGCCCCGGATCAGGACGACGTCACGCTCGGTGCCGGGCGGGCTGGCCACGCTGAACCGGGTGGTGGGCCACTCGATCTTGCGCGTCTCGCCGTCGGCCATGGTCGTGGTCGGCCTGCTGACCTGGAAGTCGTAGAACTCCTCCGGGTCGATGGTGGTGATCTCGCGGGCCTGCCACACCTGCTCGAGGTGCTCCACCGCGGCCGTCGACGCGTCGGCGGCGTCGTTCCACCCTTCGAAGGCGGCGATCGCCACGGGGGAGCGCAGCAGGGGTAGGCCGTCGAACTCTGTCACGGTGCCAACCTTTCGTACCTCGATACTCCGCCAGCCTACGTGCCGCGATCGGATCCCACCGCGCGGCCGCGCCGCGCCTCCCCGGATGCCGGCGAAGGTGAAACGGGCGATTTGCCTACGCTTCCGGTCGAACGGTACGACTGGCGATAGTCGGCTGACCACAGCGAGTTTGGAAGCATCGTTGCGTATGGGAAAGTTCCTGATGGGTGCGCGGGAGATCGAGGAGCGGCTCGGTGTGAGCCGTCAGCGGGTCCAGCAGCTCGTCACGGGCACCGACTTTCCCGAGCCGTACGACGAGCTGGCCATGGGCAAGGTCTGGCGCAAGACGGACGTCGAGGCGTGGATCGTCCGGTTCCGCCCTCAGGACCTGCTGGGCGAGGAGGAGCTCTGAGCCCAGAACTGCCGCGGAGCGAACCCGTCGCGGCGCAGCCAGTGCTCGGTGTAGACGACGCGCTCGGCGGGGATTAACACCAGTGGGCCGAGCGGCGGCTCGTCCAGCGACCGGGAGCGCTCGACGTGGTCGGACTGCCAGCGCACGGCCGGCCAGTGCTCCTCGAAGGCCGCCTCGCCCGGCTCGACGACCCGGGCCCGGCCGAAGACCTGCGCGCCCCGGCTGCTGGCCTGCCCGACCAGCGGCGCGAAGACGCCCACCGACACCCGGGGGTCGGCGGCGATGTTGCGCAGCTTCGGCGTGCCCGCCGCGGCGGTGAACATCAGCGTGAACCCGAGGTGGAAGTAGCGCACGGGCGTGGCGAGCGGCCCGGCCGGCCCGGCGGTGGCGAGCACGCACATGTTCTGCGAGCTGAGCAGGTTGAGGATGCGCTCCTCGAGCCGCTCGCGCGGCAGCCGGCCGGTGGGCGAGGGCCCGGCGAGCCAGGGGTTCGTCGTCACGTGACGGCGCTCGGGGCGAGGATGGCGGCGCAGCGCAGGTTGCGGTAACGGGCGCGGTAGTCGAGGCCGTAGCCGACGATCAGGCCGGGCGGGACCTCGAAGCCGACGTAGGCCGGGACGTCGAAGGCCGGGCTGTCGGGCTTGCGGAGCAGGGCGCACACCGCGAGCGAGGCCGGGCGGCGGGTGCGCAGGTTGCCGAGCAGCCAGGACATGGTCAGGCCGGTGTCGACGACGGTCTCGACGACGAGGACGTGGCGGCCCTCGATGTCGAGGTCGAGGTCCTTGAGCAGGCGCACCGAGCCGGAGCTGCGCTTGCTGGTCGTGTACGAGCGCAGTGCCATCCAGCCGATCTCGACCTGCGTGTCCAGGGCGCGGGCAAGGTCGACGGTGAAGGTGGCGGCGCCGCCGAGGACGCCGATGAGCACGATGTCGCGGCCCTCGTAGTCCTTGGCGATCTCGCGGGCCAGCTCGCCGACCCGGGCGAGGATCTGCTCCTCGGTCAGCAGCACCCTGGCCAGGTCGTCCGCGACGTGCTCGGCGTCCACGCGTGCCCCCGTCCCGGCCGTTTGCGCGCCGGTTTGCGGTTGTGGGAGAAATCGTCTTCGGGTTGTGCGAGAGATCGTCTCCGCGGTGGGGAGACATCATCTTTGCGGTTGGGAGACATCGTCCGCCGCATCCTGACACGGCGGGCGGGGCGAGCCAACCGCCGCCGTCCCACGCACGGGGGACGGCCGATGTGCCGATCGGCCGGACACCGGGCGTCCCAGCAGCCACACTGCCAGGATGGGCCGGAGCTCGATCGCCCTGTACGTGATCATGGTCACCGTTCCGGCTGTCGTGGCCCTGCTGTGGCGGCTGGGCCCCGCGCGGCGCCGGGCGGCGGGCGTGGAGCGGCGACTCGCCTGGGTGCTGTCGGCGTCGGGGCTGGCCGTCACCCCGGTGGCGCACGGCCACGGTGCGGTGCGGGCGGCCGACGGCACGTGGCGCTACTCACGCAGTCTGCTGCTGCGCGACGTACCCCTGGCGTGGCCGGAGCTCTCGGCGGCGCAGGAGGCCTTCTGGACGCGGGCCGGGCTGCGGGTCCGGCGCGGCGAGGCGGCGCCCGGCCTGGAGGCCTTCGACACCCAGGGGTACGTGCTCAGGCTCGCCCCGGCGCCGGGATTCTTCGGTGACGCGATCCTCGAGGCGGCCTCCCCGCCCCTGGCGACGCTCGGCTTCCTCGGGGGAGTGGGCGCGGTGGCGGCACCGGCCGCGCTGAGCGTCGCCGCGCTCTACCTGACTGACAGCGACGGTACGGCGACAGCCCTGCTCGCCGGCCTGCGCGCGGGCGTGGCCGCCGGGCTGGCCTCGGGGCTGTTGTGCCTGCTCAACAGGGCGCATCGGGCGACCGGCCGGGGGCTCGTGGCGGCCGCCCTCCCGGTGCTCGCCGTTCTCCTCGTGTTCACCTGATCTAGGGGCTTGCGCGGACTCGTACGATTCGTGTCGTCTTCTATTCACGAAATGCTCACCTGGGTGGAGTTGGGGCATGGCTGAACGGTTCACGCTGAGCGAGATCCGCACTCGCACGTACAAGGAGCGCGACGCGTGGTGGACCGTGCTGCTGGTCGATCCGCTCGCCGCCCGGCTGGTGCGGCTCGTCGCCCCGCTGCGCTGGGTCACGCCCAACCTGGTGACCACGGGCGCCTTCGTGCTCGGCGTGATCGCGGCGTGGTTCTTCGCCCTCGGCGACTACAAGTGGCTGGTCGCCGGCGCGGTCGTCTTCCACTTCAGCTTCGTGCTGGACTGCATGGACGGCAAGATCGCCCGGCTCAAGGGCAACGGCTCGCTCTTCGGCGCCTGGTTCGACTACGTCTTCGACCGGCTGCGCGTCGTGGTCTGCGCGGTGGCGCTCATGGTCGGGCAGTACGCGAAGACCGACAACGTCGCGTACCTGTGGCTCGCGGGCGTGGTCATCTTCCTCGACATGTTCCGCTACCTGAACGCCCTGCAGATGGGCAAGGTCAAGGGCGACATGCGGCGCCGGATCGAGGCCGCGCGGCTCGAGGCCGGCATCGCGCCCGAGCCGGCTCCCGCCGACGACACCACGGTCGTCAGCGCCGCGGAGGCCGAGTTCCGGCAGCGGCACGGCACCTTCGCGAAGCTGCGCGAGGCCCTCGTCCGGCGGCGCATCCGGGCGCACCTGTTCAGCGGCATCGAGTTCCAGATGTTCGTCTTCATCGTCGCGCCGCTCACCTCGCTGGTCCTGCCGGTGACGATCCTCGCCTCGGCGCTGCTGCTGGCGTTCGAGCTGCTGCTGATCTACAAGCTCTACTCGGCGACGCAGAACTACTACCGCGAGCTGGCCAAGATCCCGGCTCCCGTGGCGGCCGGGGTGCCCGCGCCCGTCGCGGACCTGGACGACGAGGACGCCGTCGTCGACGTGGTGGACGAGGACGACACCGTCGTGCTGTCGCAGGTGCCCGCGGCGCGCTGAGTTCCCTCGCGCCCGCCGTCCCCGGTCCGCGCCGGTCTCGCGGCTTGCGGCGGCGTCGGCTTCGCGGCTTGCGGGGCCGCCGGCTTTCCGGCCCGAGGCTCTCCGGGCCCGGTGCGCGGCGTTTCCGGCCCGTCGCCCGTTCTCGGGTGGCGGGCCGGACATTTCACGCATAATGGCGGAGTGGAGGATCACCCGCTCGAGGTCGGCGAGGACGCGACGACGTTCTTCCAGCCCCGTGGCATGGTCTTCGTGACCATGCTCTGGGTGATCGCGCTCGTCTGGCTGTGGTGCGTGGCGGTCTATCTGGGCGTACGGGCGGCGCTGGGCACGTACCCGTCGGCTGCCGACATCCCCTGGATCGCCGAGCTGCTGCTCATCGCGCCCGTGGTGACGGCGAGCCTGGTGCTGCTGGTTGCCTGGAACAGGCTCGGCTGGCTCAAGAGCTCGGTCCTCGGCATCGACTTCGGCGCCACCGGGCGGCACGGCGTGCACATGCCCTGGTCGGCGATCGCGTCGGTCGGGCTGCGCCGCTGGGGGCCCTTCACCGAGCTGGTCATCACGCCCGCCGGCCTCGACGCCGTCACGGAGCTGCCCGGCCCCGGGCGCAAGCCGCGGATGCTGCACCGGGCGGGCCACCCCGCCTTCGTGGTCGACGTCGGGCTGATGTCCCCGGGCCCGGACGTCCTGCTGGCGGAGCTGCACCGCCGCATTCCCTCGCGAGTGTGACCGTCCTTGACGCCGCCGCCCGGCATCCCTATGTTTAACGCGTCCGTTAATTAACCGAGGTGTTAAACATAGTGGCCACCGATCGGCTGAGCCTGATCTTCGCGGCGCTCGCCGACCCGACCCGCCGGGCCATCCTCGCTCGGCTCGCCGAGGGCGAGGCGACCGTGTCAGAGCTGGCGGAGCCGTTCGCGATCAGCCTGCCCGCGATCTCCCGGCACCTGAAGGTCCTGGAGCACGCCGGGCTGATCAGCCGCAGCCGCTCCGCGCAGTGGCGCTCGAGCCGCCTCGAGGCGGAGCCGCTGCGCGAGGCGACCGAGTGGATGGACCGCTACCGCCGCTTCTGGGACGAGAGCTTCCGGCGGCTCGACGCCCATCTGCGCCGCCTGCAGGAAACCGACGAGGAGACTTCATGAGCGACACGGATCTGGTTCTCACCCGGATCTTCGACGCGCCGCGCCCGCTGGTCTACCGGGCCTTCGTGGATCCCGACCAGCTCGCCCAGTGGTTCGGCCCGGTCGGCTGGTCCGTGCCCCGCGACACCGTCACCATCGACGCGCGGGCCGGCGGCGCGCAGCGCTTCACGATGGTCAGCGACGACGATCCCACGCAGCAGTCGCCCGTCGACGCCACCTTCGTCGAGGTGGTCGAGAACGAGCTGCTGGTCGGGGAGACGGCCGCCGAGGGCGAGCGGGCGGCGATGCGGTTGCGCGTCGAGTTCCACGACGAGCCCGGCGGGCGTACGCGGATCGTGCTCACCCAGGGCCCGTACCCGCCGGAGTGGTCCGGGCCCGCCCGGCAGGGCTGGGAAAGCAGCTTCACCAAGCTCGACAGCCTCCTGGCCCGCTGATTCACCAAGCTCGGCATCCTCTTCGTCCGGTGTTTCACCCAGGCCCGACATCCTCTTGGCCCGCTAAGGAGCTCGTGACATGGCGAAAGTGATCTCCACCCTGTTCGTCTCGGCCGATGGCGTGGCCGAGATCGACCCCGACTGGCACTTCCCCTACTTCGACGAGAACATGGGCCGCGCGGTCACCGAGGACTACGCGACTGCCGACACGCTGCTGATCGGCCGGGTGACGTACGACAGCTTCGCCGGCGCCTGGCCCGAACGCGAGGCCGCGGGCGGCGACGACGCGCCCTTCGCCAAGCAGCTCGGCGACCTGCGCAAGGTCGTCGTCTCCCGGCAGCCGCTCGAGTTCGCCTGGCGCGGCTCCGAGCTGCTGCGCGGCGACCTGGTCGAGGCGGTGACGGCGCTCAAGGCGGAGACCGGCGGCATCCTCGTGCCCGGCTCGATCTCGGTGGTGCAGCAGCTGCTGGCCGCCGGGCTGCTCGACGAGCTGAGGCTGCTCGTGCACCCCGTCGCCGCCCGCAAGGGACGCAAGCTCTTCGACGAGGGTGACGCGCCCTACCACCTGACGGTGACCGCGACCGAGGTGTTCCCGACCGGCGTCATCCGGGTGATCTACGCCCCGGGTGCGGCGCCCGCCCCGGCCGGCTACGACGACATCCAGGATCACGTGCCGGAGGGCGCTCCGAAGACGACGGGAACCCCGGGGGAGTAGAGCACGCTGTCGGGCGGCCGGACCGGCGCGGGCAGGCCGGCCGCCTCGACGAGCCCGTCGCGCAGATCGACCAGCTCGGCCCGGTGCAACGGCCACCGGGGATGCTCGTTCGGCAGGTGCACGGTCCGGCCCCACGCGCGCGTGTGCAGGCCCCAGCGCGCGGTGAGGAAGTGCTCCAGGGCGGACGGGTCGGGCAGGGGCGCTCCGACGCGTACCGAAAAATCGGACGACGGCCCGGACGGGCGCCGCCGGCAGGTGTAGCGGACGACATCGCCGTCCCTGCGCACCCGCATGCGCGACCATTTGTACGGCAGCCGCAGCGCCGCCTGCGCGCCCAGCACCGGGATCAGCCGCTCGGCGTCCAGCGACCGGAAGACGACCGCGCGCCGGCCCTGCCCGTCCGCGCTGTAGAGCCGGACGTTCGTCTCGCAGAACGTGCCCAGCCAGGGCAGCCCCGGCCCGCGCAGCAGCCCGAGGCCGACCATGCGAAAACCGATCAGCCCCACGTACGTCACCCCGCCGAGCGTGTCGGGCACGGTGCCCGCGGGCAGCAGCGGCGCGACCGTCTCCGGTGGCACCGCCCAGTGCAGGAACGCCAGATCGTGCCAGCTCTGCACCAGCCACGGCCGGCGCACGGGCCGCACTGTCTCCGGGAAAACGTCCTCGACTCGCATCGCTGATCAAACTACGCCTTCCGTATCGTGGAAGTCCCCCGTCACCGGCCCGGAGGACATCCCATGCCGCACCGTCGCCGCCTCGTCCCGGTGGCCCTGGCCGCCGCGGTCGTCACCGCTCTCGGCTGCGTCGCCGCGCCCGAGTCGGACCCCGCGGCCGAGCGCCCCCGCGCCGCGCCGGACGCCACCGCCACCACCACCCTGGACCCCGACGTCGACGGCACGGACACGGTCGAGGAGTTCGAGTCCGACGTCAACGACGCCCGCGAGATCGCCGAGGTCTACTGGGACGCCGAGTTCCAGCGCTCGAGCCTGCGCTTCGAGCCGATCGCGGAGCTGATCCCCTACGACACGGAGGGCGAGGTGGACTGCGGCGGGCAGGGGCTCGGCCTCAACAACGCGGCCTACTGCTCGGCCGGCGACTTCATCGCCTACGACTCCGACTGGGCGTTCCAGGCCTTCCGGCAGATCGGCGACGCCTTCATCTTCTACCTGCTCGGCCACGAGTACGCCCACGCCATCCAGCGCCGCCTGCGCATCCAGAAACAGTTCACGATCGAGCAGGAGCTGCAGGCCGACTGCATGGCCGGCGCCTACATCGGCGACATGGAGAAGCAGGGCCGCCTGAAGCTGGAGGACGGCGACCTGTCGGAGCTCGCCGCGGGCCTGGAGGCGGTCGGCGACGATCCGGGCCAGCCCTGGTTCGCCGAGGGGGCGCACGGGACGGCGAGGCAGCGCACGCAGGCCTTCAGCAACGGATACAACGACTCGCTGGAGCCGTGCAACCTGAGTTGAGCCCGGTCACACCCGGCGGCGTGTCGGCGCCGGGCGGGGGACAATGGGGTGACCTACGACGCGGGAGGCACACCCTGACCACATCACATCCGGCCGCGGTGCTCTTCGACATGGACGGCACCCTGGTCGACAGCGAGAAGGTCTGGGACGTGGCCCTGCACGAGCTGGCCGCCCGCGCCGGCGGCACGCTGTCCCCGGCCGCCCGGCAGGCCATGGTCGGCAGCAGCATGCGCGTCTCCATGCAGATCCTGCGCGACGACCTGGGCCAGCCCGACCGCGACGAGGCCGTCGACGTCGCCTGGATCGAGGGCCGCGTCGAGGAGCTCTTCGCCGCCGGCCTCGTCTGGCGCCCCGGCGCCATGGAGCTGCTGGCCGCCGTCCGCGCCGCCGGCCTGCCCACCGCCCTGGTCACCTCCACCGGCCGCCGCCTCGTCGAGGTCGCCCTCGGCACCCTCGGCCGCGACAACTTCAACGCCGTCGTCTGCGGCGACGAGGTCTCCGCCCCCAAGCCCGACCCCGCCCCCTACCGCCGCGCCGCCGACCTGCTCGGCGTCCCGATCGACCAGTGCGTCGCCATCGAGGACTCCCCGACCGGCATGGCCAGCGCCCTCGCCTCGGGCGCCCGCGTGATCGCGGTGCCGGCCGAGCTGGAGCTCCCGCCGACCGACGGGGTGCACCTGCGGGAGTCCCTGACCGGCGTGGACGTGGCGTTCCTGAGCTCCCTCTTCACCGAGGTCACCGCCTGACCCCCGCCGCCGCGCCACCGCGCCGCCGCGTCCCGCCGCCCGCTGCGCCGCTACGTAACGGGATGCCCGCTGCGCCGCTACGCAACGGGATGCCCGCTGCGCCGCCACGCAAGGGGATGCCCGCTGCGCCGCCACGTAACGGCGTCCCGCCGCCGCTAGGAGATGGCGTTCCGCCGCCGCGCAACCGCTCCCCGCTCCGCCGCGGCACGTAACGGCGTTTGGGATGCGGCCGTGTTGCGCTCCCGCAGCACGCCGCCGCTAGGTAACGACGTTTCGCGCCGCCGCAACGCCGTTTCGCCGCCGCGCAACGCTTGCCCTGGCGTGTGCGGGCACCGAGCGGAAGTCGCGCCTCCGCTCCGCATGCCCCTGTGTGTCGCGCCATCGGTCTGGTGACCGCTTGCGCCGCGCCGTCGGCGTAGTGACCGCTTGAGCTGCGGCGCCGGCCGTCGCTTGGGGTCACCCTCTACCGGCGCCCGCGGCCACCTGTTCTCCAGGCGCGTCTTCTTCGTGCGCGTCGCCGAGCGTTCGGCCGCGTCACCGCCTGAGCGTACGTCCGGCGCCGCCTGGGCCCGCCCCAGGGCGCTGCCTGCGCTCGCCGTCGCCTGAACTGCCCGCCCGCGCGCATCGGCTGCCGCGCCATCGTCCGCGTGCACAGGCTTTCGCGCATCGTCAAGCGCACGCGGGCTCCCGCGCACAGGCTCTCGCGCAACGTCACGTGCAGGCAGGCTCGCGGGCTTCGGCCGGCGCGCACCGGCACGCGCGCACCGGCAGGCGCGCACAGGCTCTCGCGCTACGTCACGTGCAGGCAGGCTCGCGGGCATCGGCTGGCGCGCACAGGCTTGCGCGGACCGGCTCGGGCGGACCGGCTTGCGCGGACCGGCCGGCCGCAGGTCCCGCTTGCGGCCGGCCGGGTGCCCGGGGTCAGTCGTGGGCGATGGCGCCCAGGACGTTGAGGCGGGCGGCGCGGATGGCCGGGAGCACCGCCGCGACCACGCCGACCAGGGCGGCGAGCAGGAGGTAGGTGCCCATTCGGGCCCATGGCAGCACCAGTTCGGTGACGCCGTCGCTCTCCAGGGCGCGGGTGACCGCCGTGCCCAGGCCGGCGCCCACGACGACGCCGAGGAGGGCGCCGAAGACGCTGATCACGACCGCCTCGACGGTGATCATGCGCATGGTCTGGGCGCGGCCGAGGCCGACGGCGCGGAGGAGGCCCAGTTCGCGGGTGCGTTCGAGGACGGACAGGGCCAGGGTGTTCACCACGCCCAGCACCGCGATGAGGATGGCCAGGGCGAGCAGGATCTGGATCATCGTGATGAGCGTGTCGAAGATCGAGGCCTGCTGGTCGATGAAGGCGGCGGCGTCGGAGGCGGAGACCTCGGGGCTGTCCGCCAGCAGGGCCTTCACGGCCGGAAGCACGCTGGAGACCGCGACGCCGTCGTCCAGCTTCACGAAGCCGGCGACCGGCTGCGGGATGCCGAGCTCCGCGATCGCCGCGGCGGGCAGGATGATGCTGCCGGGCAGGGCGTCCTCCGGGAACACCGTCGCGACCGTGTAGTCCCGGGGCGCGCCCCGCGCGGTCTGCACGGTGACCTTACTGCCGGTCTGCCAGCCCTTCTCGGTGGCGGTGTCCTGGCTCACGGCGATCTGGCTCGCGCCCAGCGGGGCCATGGACCGCCCGAAGGTGGTCGCGAGCTGCGGCAGGTCGTCCGTGGCGGTGACATAGTCGCGGGTGCCGTTGACGAGGACCTGGTCGTCGTAGAGGGCGGCTGCCGCCCGTACGCCGGGAATGTCGCGGGCCCGGGCCACGACGGCCGGGTCGTAGGTCGGCGGGCGCGGGCCGGTCTGATCGCCGTTGATGACGATCTCGGCCTGCAGCACCCGGTTGATCTCCGTCTCGAGGCTGGCCTGGGCGGAGCGCATGACCACGGTGACGCCGGTGACCAGCGCGATGCCGACCATGAGCGCGGCTGCCGTGATCGCGGTGCGGCGCGGGTTGCGGCCCGAGTTGAGCCGGCCGAGGCGCCCCGGCAGCGACCACGAGAACAGGCGGCCGAGCAGGGCCACGACGGGCTTGCTGATCAGCGGGGTGAGCAGCGCCACGCCGATGAACGTGACCAGCACGCCGCCGAGGATCAGATAGAGATCGGCGCCGCCCGCGTCGGCGAACAGTCCCGTGCCCAGGGCTGCCGCGCCGGCCGCCGTGACGATGCCGCCCGCCACGGTGATCC
Source organism: Actinoplanes oryzae (assembly GCF_030757795.1). GTDB lineage: Bacteria > Actinomycetota > Actinomycetes > Mycobacteriales > Micromonosporaceae > Actinoplanes. Next base: position 2,308 of record NZ_JAUQWH010000167.1, on the reverse strand, counting down.
GGGTCAGCGGACGGTCGGGCGTGGCGACCTCCTGCATCGCGGCGACCGGGGGGATCCGGGCGGCGCGCAGGGCGGGCAGCAGGGCGGCGACCACGGTCACCAGGATGCCGATGGTGAACGCCGAGATCACCGCGGACAGCGGCAGGCCCGCCGACGCGAGCTCCAGGCCGCCGCCCCCGAACTGGCTGAACAGATAGCCCAGGCCGGCGCCCACCCCGTACCCGGCGGCGAGGCCGAGGATCGCGGCGAGCAGGCCGATGACGACGGCTTCGAGCAGCACCGAGCCGATCATCTGCGGGCGGCTCGCGCCCAGCGCCCGCATGAGGGCCAGCTCCCGGGTGCGCTGCGCGACCACGATCGAGAACGTGTTGAGGATCAGGAAGATCCCCACGAACAGCGCCACGGCCGAGAACCCGAGCAGGATCTGCCCGAAGAACGCCAGCCCGTCCTTCAGCTCCGCGGCGTTGTCCTCCGCGAGCTGCTGACCGGTCTTGACCTCGTAGCCGGTGCCGAGGGCGGCGCCGACCCGGTCACGCAACTCGGTGGCCGACACCCCGTCGGCGGCCTGGATGCGCACGGAGCTGTAGACGCCGGTACGGCCGAGCATGAGCTGCTGCGCGACCGGCTCGGTGAAGGCGACCTCCTGCACGCCACCGAGGCTGTCCCGGTTGCCGGAGTAGCCCCACACGCCGACCAGCGTGAACTCCTTCTTGGGCTGGAGGGTGAGCACCCCCACCCGGTCGCCGACCTTGATGCCGGCGGCCTCGGCGACCGTGGCGTTGACGGCGATCTCGTTCGGCGCGGCGGGGCCCCGGCCCTCGCGGAGCTGCACGAGCTCGTCCTCGCCGGTCCACGCCACGCCCATCCGGGGCGGGCCGGTGGACGTCAGCACCTTGCCGTCGGAGCCGATGACCCGGGCGCCGTCGGCTTCGGCGAGGCCGGTTGCCGTACGTACGCCGGGAACGTCTTTGATCGTGGCGAGGGCCGAAGCGGGCAGCGGCGTGTCGACCTGCTCACCCTCCATCTCGGAGACCGCGATCGTGGGCTTCGCGCTGACGCCGACGTCGGTGGTCTCGTAGGCGTCGGCGAAGAGCGCGTCGAACGTGCGGTTGAGGCTGTCGGTCAGCACGAACGACCCGGCGACGAACATCACCCCCAGGACAACTGCCAACCCGGAGAGTACGAGCCGGAGCTTGCGTGCGAGCAGACTCTTGAGCGTGGCGCGGAACATCAGAGCATCACCGGCTCGCCGTAAGTGTCCAGCCGCTTCATCGTGTCGAGCACGGTGTCCGCGGTCGGCTCGTGCAGCTCGTCGACGATCTGACCGTCGGCGAGGAAGACGACCCGGTCGGCATAGCTCGCCGCGACCGGGTCGTGCGTGACCATCACGATCGTCTGGTGGTGCTCGCGCACGCTGGCCCGCAAGAACGACAGCACCTCGGCGCCGGACCGCGAGTCGAGGTTGCCGGTCGGCTCGTCGGCGAAGATCACGTCGGGCCGCCCGATCAGCGCCCGCGCGCACGCCACCCGCTGCTGCTGGCCGCCGGAGAGCTGGGCCGGCCGGTGCGACAGCCGGTCCCGCAGACCCACGGTGTCGATCACCACGTCCCACCACTGCGGATCGGGCTTGCGGCCGGCGATGTCGAGCGGCAGCCGGATGTTCTCGGCGGCGCTGAGCGTCGGCAACAGGTTGAACTGCTGGAAGATGAACCCGATCCGGTCGCGCCGCAGCCGGGTGAGCGCCTTGTCGCCGAGCCCGCTCACCGCGGTGCCGCCGACGTGGACCGTGCCCTTGTCGACCCTGTCGAGCCCGGCCAGGCAGTGCATGAGCGTCGACTTGCCGCTGCCGGACGGGCCCATGATCGCCGTGAATCTCCCGCGGGCGAACTCCACGCTCACCCCGCGCAACGCGACGACCCGTGCCTCGCCGGTGCCGTAGACCTTCCAGACCTCGTCGGCGCGCGCGGCAAGGGGTTCTGTGGTGGTCGCTGTCATCGTCTCTCTCCCGCTCTGTCGGCTTCTCGCGGCTCAGTCTGTCGGCGGAAGCGGTTCCGGACGTCCGCCCCGTGGCGTACACGAACGCGGAGATTTCGCTGGGGGAGCCACCTAGGCGGGCTCAGGGATGTCCCCGATAGCTTGACACGACGTCGTCGTGACGTCAAAGTGGTGTCATGAACTTGATGCCGTACGTGGAATCGCTGCGAGCCGACCTCGCGGCCGCCGCCGCACCGGGTGGCCCCGCGGTCACCGAGGCCGCGGCGCTCCTCGGCGGCGCCCTCGAGCCGTCGGTGCGGCTCGCCCTGCTGGA
>NZ_JAUQWH010000166.1 GCF_030757795.1 Actinoplanes oryzae | reverse complement strand
GTCTCGGGTCGCGCCGTCCCCCAACGGCTGATGCCACCCGTCCCCGGACACCGGGCCGCGGCGGCCCCTCGAAGGGGGCCCACCCGTTCCCCGAACTGACGGCTCGGCGTCCATCGACCACGCTAGTTGGGGTAGTCAAGCCCCACAAGCCACTTGCCTGTCTGCCATCTGTCTGAACCGTCACAGGCGGCAACTTCGGCCTCACGGATGAGGGTGAACTCGCCCGGAAGGCCAATTCCGGGCGAACCTCAAGTTCAGCTCAGGAGGCGACCGGGGCGACCGATCGGGGTGTTGAAGGCCGGAACGACAGCACAGGAGTCCGCATGGCCCAGCCCGCCGCCAGTTCGTTCGAGATGGAACCCGCGCTTGCCCGGGCCTCGCTGGAGTTGCTGCTGCACGAGCGCATCCTCGCGACGGTCAATGCCCGTACGGGGAATGTGCTCTCGGCGAACGAGCGCTTCTTCGACCTGATCGGCCGGGACAAGGCCGACGTGATCGGCAAGCGGCTGAGTGAGATCTGGAACACCTCTGCCGCGGCGATCGACCGGCTGCTCGACGCGGCCCGCGGCGGCGAGTACCTGGAGCAGGTCGTCGAGATCATCGACAGCGCCGACCGGCACAAGTGGCTGCGGCTCAACTGCGGGCCGGTGCCGACCGACGCGGCCGAGGGCTATGTCGTCCTGGTCACCGGCTACAACATCACCGAGGACCGGCGGCAGGTCACCGAGCTCAAGGGCAAGTACGCGGCCATCGACCGCTCGCAGGCCGTGATCGAGTTCGACCTCGAGGGCACCATCCTCTCGGCCAACGAAAACTTCCTGGAGCTGATGGGCTACGGCCTCGGCGACCTGGTCGGCCAGCACCACCGGATCCTGTGCGAGGAGCGCTACGCCGACAGCCAGGAGTACGCCCAGTTCTGGGAGCGGCTGCGCCTCGGCGAGTCGGAGACCGGCGAGTTCAAGCGGATCGGCCGGGGCGGGCGCGAGGTGTGGATCCGGGCCACGTACAACCCGATCTTCAACCTGGACGGCCGGCCGTACAAGATCGTCAAGTACGCGATGGACGTCACCGAGACCAAGCTGCGCAACGCCGAGTACGAGGGCAAGGTCAACGCCATCGGCCGGTCGCAGGCGGTCATCGAGTTCGACCTGTCGGGCCTGATCCTCAGCGCCAATCAGAACTTCCTCAACACGATGGGCTACACCCTCGACGAGGTCGTCGGTCAGCACCACCGGTTGTTCGTGGAGGAGAACGAGGCACGCGGCGCCCAGTACCGCAACTTCTGGCAGGCGCTGTCCCGGGGCGAGTACGAGTCCGGCGAGTACAAGCGCGTCGCGAAGGGCGGCCGGGAGGTCTGGCTGCAGGCCACGTACAACCCGATCTTCGACCTGGACGGGCGGCCGTACAAGATCGTCAAGTACGCCTCCGACATCACCGAGGCGAAGACCCGCAGCGCCGAGTACGTCGGCAAGGTCGCCGCGATGAACCGGGCGCAGGCTGTCGTCGAGTTCGACCTCGACGGCCGCATCCTCGACGCCAACGAGAACTTCCTCGAGGTCATGGGGTACAAGCTCGACGAGGTACGCGGCCAGCACCACCGCGTCTTCATGGAGGCCGAGGCGGCCCGCAGCCCGGAGTACGCCCGTTTCTGGGAGCGCCTGGGCCGCGGCGAGTACGAGTCCGGCGAGTACAAGCGGATCGGCAAGGGCGGCAAGGAGGTGTGGCTGCTCGCCTCCTACAACCCGATCTTCGACATGGAGGGCCGCCCCTTCAAGATCGTCAAGTACGCCACCGACGTCACCGAGGGCAAGCTGCGCAACGCCGAGTACGAGGGCAAGGTCCAGGCGATCGGGCGGGCGCAGGCGGTCGTGGAGTTCGACCTGCAGGGCCGCGTGCTCCATGCCAACCGCAACTTCCTCGACACCGTGGGATACCCGCTGGAGGAGGTCAAGGGCCAGCACCACCGCATGTTCGTCACCAAGGAGGAGGGGGCCAGCACCGAGTACCTGGCCTTCTGGGAGAAGCTGGCGCGCGGCGAGTTCGACTCCGGCGAGTACAAGCGGGTCGCCAAGGGCGGCAAGGAGATCTACCTCCAGGCCACCTACAACCCGATCCTCGACCTGGACGGGCGGCCGTACAAGGTCGTGAAGTACGCCTCCGACATCACCGCCGCCAAGCTGCGCAACGCCGAGTACGAGGGCAAGGACCAGGCCATCAACCGGGCGCAGGCCGTGATCGAGTTCGACCTCGAGGGCACCATCCTCTCGGCGAACGAGAACTTCCAGCGCACGGTCGGCTACTCCGCCCGCGAGCTGGTCGGGCAGCACCACAGCATGCTCTGCACCGGTGACTACGTGACCTCCGCGGAGTACCGCGACTTCTGGCTGCGGCTGCGCAAGGGTGAGTACCTCACCGGCCGGTTCCACCGGATCGGCAAGTTCGGGCGGGACGTGTGGATCCAGGCCACGTACAACCCGATCTTCGACATGCAGGGCCGGCCGTTCAAGGTGGTCAAGTACGCCCACGACATCACCGACCAGGTCCAGCTGGAGCAGTTGCTCTCCAGGAAGACCCGGGAGATGAACGACTCGATCAACGCGCTGACCGGCTCCATCGACGAGATCGTGGTGAGCGCCCAGCAGGCCAGCACGCTGGCCGGCGAGACGCAGCAGAACGCCCAGGAGGGGTACGAGGAGCTGCGCAAGTCGATCGAGGCGATCGACCTGATCGAGAAGTCCTCGGACCAGATCGCGGCCATCGTCAACGTCATCGGCGAGATCGCCAGCCAGACCAACCTGCTCGCCTTCAACGCCTCCATCGAGGCGGCGCGGGCCGGGGAGCACGGCGTCGGCTTCTCGGTCGTGGCCGGCGAGGTGCGCAAGCTGGCCGAGCGCTCCAGCGAGGCCGCCCGCGAGATCACCAAGCTGATCCACGAGTCGGCCCAGCGGGTCGGCCAGGGTTCGACGGTCTCCCACCGGGCACAGAGCGCCTTCGGGCAGATCCTCAAGAGCGTCGCGTCGACCAGCGAGTCGATCAAACGCATCGCCGACTCGACCCAGTTGCAGCAGACCGCGTCGCGCTCGGTCAACCAGCTCATCAACGACCTCATCGGCACCGACGCCGCCATGGCGCCGGAGGGCGGCAGCGCCAAGTGAGTACCGAAGCCCTCTACGGGGTCTTTCACACCGGGCACGTGCGGGTGGCACTGCCGCTCGACGAGCTGCGCGAGGTCATCATGCGGCCGCCGAGCTTCAGCAAGCTGCCGACCACGGCCGACGGGCTGCTCGGCGCGGTCAACCTGCGCCACATCGTCATCCCGGTCCTGGACCTGTGCCGGCTCGCGGGCTACGCCAACGAGGACGACCGGTACGGCAAGGTCATCGTGATCGTGGGCCTGGGCCGCGGCGAGCAGATGTTCGGGCTGCTGGCCGAGGAGATCGAGGGCGTGGCGAAGATCCCGCAGGAGGCGCTGCAGCAGACCACGGTCGCCGGCGACCGGCCGGCACTGTTCTCCCACACGTTCGAGCGGCCCGAGGACGGCGAGGTGGTGTCGCTGCTCGACGCGCACGCGATCACCGAGCTGCCGGGCGTACCGGTCGTGCGCGACACCGTCAGCCGTACCGCGATCGCCGGGGTGGAGGGCAGGGACAATTCCCGCCGTACGGTCCTGCTGCTGCGCTGCGGCCCGATCGGCCTGTGCATCGACGTCGGCCACGTGTACTCGGTGATCCCGCAGCTCACGCTCCACTCGTCGCCGCTGGACGGGGTCACCTGCCGGGGCGTGGTGCACCTGCACGACAAGGCGGTGCCGGCCGTCGACCCGTTGCAGCTGCTCGGGCTCGGCTCGGTGCCGGACGACGGGAACCTGCGCGGGCTGGTCATCGCCGTGCCCCGGGGGCTCGTGGTGCTGACCGTTTCGGACATCGCGGACATCACGTCCGTACCGGTGGGGGAGGTGTTGCCCCTGCCCCCGGTCGGCATGCGCAAGGACGGGTTCCTCACCGGCGTGCTGCGCACCGAGGACGGCGACCAGCATCTCCTGCTCGACGGCGAGGCGTTGCGGGCGGACGCCGAGCTGGACGCGCTCGGCAGTCTGGGCGTACCGCTGGCGGGGTCCGTGCCGCAGCCGGCTCAGGCGCCGGCCGGCGCCAAGGAGAAGACCACCGGCCCGGAGGGGCGCCGCGTGGTGCCCAGCGTGCGCAAGTTCCTGACCTACAGCGTGGGCATGGAGGCGGCGACGCCGCTGGCGCAGATCACCGAGATCCTGCCGTACCCGCAGCACGCGATCGGCCTGGACAGCGGTGGTGCGCTGCTCGGCATCTTCACCCACCGCCAGCTGTCCGTGCCGCTGCTCTCGCTGTCGGTCCTGCTCGGCGTCCACGACACCCCGGACCCCGCGACCGCGCGGGTGCTGCTGATCGACGCACCCAGCGGTGAGCTGCTCGGCTTCGTCGTGCCCGCCCTGCACGCGATCGAGGACTCGGTCTGGGAGGAGAGCGAGCGCGAGGACAACGGCGACCCCGGGTCGCTGCTGCAGCGCGGTCCGCTGGTGAAGATCGGCACCGAGGCGCAGGGGCGCCTGCTGCCGAACATCGACCTCAGCGCGCTGGCCGCCGCGGAGCTGTCGGCGGCGTGACGTCCTCTTCGTGCCGTATCTCGGTCGCGGTCGGCGCCTTGGTGACCGTTTGCGACACGCGCAGCTCCGCGGCGCGGCGCTCCCGGGCCGGCCCGGACACCAGCTGACCGACCGCCACGATCACGCCCAGCACCGCACACGACAGCCAGAGCACCGTGCTGCCCGCGTGCTCCTGGACGAAGCCGCCGACGACCGGGGCGAGAGCGCCGCCCGCCGACCATGAGAGCGAGTTGACGCCCTGGTAGCGGCCGCGCAGCAGCGAGGGCGAGAGCTCCGCGACGAGGGCCGAGTTGGACGGGCTCTGCAGCATCTCGCCGAAGGTCCACACCACCACCGTGAAGACGTAGAAGCCCACCGAGCCGCCGGCGAAGACGTTGAGCCCGAAACCGAGCCCGAGGATCAGCGTCGCCAGCGCCAGCACGCGGGACCGGTGGTAGCCCTCGATGAGCTTCGGGATGAACAGCTGCCCCGCCACGATCATCAGCCCGTTGACGGCGATCACCCAGCCGAACGTCGCCGCGCTGAGGCCGTCCTCGGCCATCGCGATCGGCAGCGTGGTCTGGTGCTGCATCACGACGAGCACGATCAGGAAGTTCAGCGCCAGGAAGCTGACGAACACGCGGTCGCGGAACACCGTGCCCAGGCCGGGGCCCTTGCTGCGGCGGGCCGCTGCCCGCCGGGCCGGCCGGGTCTCGCGCAGGAAGATCAGCGTCACGGTCGCGGTGACCAGCGTCGTGCCCGCGTCGACCAGGAAGAGCAGCAGATAGTCGGCTTGCGCGGCGACCCCCGCGAGCACGGCCGAGGCGGCGAACCCCAGGTTGACCGCCCAGTAGTTCAGCGAGAACGCCCGGATCCGGTCGCGGTCGGGCACCACGTCGATCATCATCGCCTGGAAGGCCGGGCGGACCCCCTCGGCGAACATGCCCAGCAGCAGCGTGCAGACCAGCAGCTGCCAGAAGCCGTGCGCGAAGCCCAGCGTGAGCATCAGCGCCGCCGCGCCGAACTGGGCGGTCAGCATGGTCGGGCGGCGCCCCCAGCGGTCGCAGAGCACCCCGCCGGTCAGCGTGCCGAGCCCGCCGCCGACGCCCCACGCGCCGATGACCAGGCCCGCCTTGCTCGTGCTCAGCCCGACGTCCTGGGTCAGATAGATGGCGAGATAAATCAGGACGAACGAACCCAGCCTGTTGATCAGCGTGCCGGCCCAGAGGAACCAGAACTGCCGGGGCAGCCCGCCCGCGGCCTCCCGCAACCATCCGCGCACGCCGTTGTTCCCCCATGTAAGCACCGACAATGTTTCCCGCACTTACAACCTAGGGGACGCGGCAACCGGGTTTCCACGTGGTGGTCGCCACTTCGGGGTCGCGGCGCGGCGCGGCGCGGGCTGCGAGAAGATGAGGTCATGACTGGGACCCTTGTGCTGCTGCGCCACGGCGAGAGCGAGTGGAACGCCAAGAACCTCTTCACCGGCTGGGTCGACGTCGACCTCAACGCCAAGGGGGAGGCCGAGGCCCGGCGCGGCGGTGAGCTGCTGAAGGAGCACGGGCTGCTGCCCGACGTCGTGCACACCAGCGTGCTGCGCCGCGCGATCCGCACCAGCGAGATCGCCCTGCACACCGCCGACCGGCACTGGATCCCGGTCAAGCGGCACTGGCGCCTCAACGAGCGCCACTACGGCGCCCTGCAGGGCAAGGACAAGAAGCAGACGCTCGAGGAGTTCGGCGAGGAGCAGTTCATGCTCTGGCGCCGGTCCTACGACGTGCCGCCGCCGCCCATCGCCGACAACGACGAATACTCGCAGTTCACCGACGCGCGCTACGCCGCCCTGCCGCCGGAGCTGAAGCCCCGCTCCGAGTGCCTCAAGGACGTGCTGCTGCGCGCGCTGCCCTACTGGTACGACCAGATCGTCCCGGACCTGCGCGCCGGCAAGACGGTCCTCGTGGCGGCCCACGGCAACTCGCTGCGCGCCATCATCAAGCACCTCGACCAGATCTCCGACGAGGCGATCGCCAAGCTCAACGTGCCCACGGGCATCCCGCTGCGCTACGACCTCGACGACGACCTGCGCCCGGTCACCGCCGGCGGCGCGTACCTGGACCCGGAGACCGCCAAGGAAGCGGCCGCCGCGGTCGCCAACCAGGGTCGCTGACCCGGCCGGCTCATGCGAGAAGGCCGGGACGCCCACGCGGGCGTCCCGGCCTTTTTCTCACCCCTCCAGATGGGGGAAGGTCAGTCCTGCAGGTCGACCGGCGTGCCGGTGATCAGGTAGATCATCTGCTCGCCGGAGTTGACCGCGTGGTCGGCGTAGCGCTCGTAGAAGCGGCCGAGCAGCGCGCCGTCGATGGCGGTCTCGGCGCCGTAGGGCCAGTCGTCCGCGAGCATGATCTTGAAGAGGTCACGCTCGAGGTCGTCCATGGCGTCGTCGTCCTTCTCCAGCTCCGCCGCGAGCTCGGCGCTGGGGTTGGCGAGGACGGTGATCATCTTGTCGGCCATGCGGTCGGCGACCTCGGCCATCTGCTGGAAGACCGGGCGCAGCTCGGCCGGCACGGCCGGCGACGGGTGCCGGCGCAGTGCCGTCTTGGCGACGTGCTCGGCCAGGTCGCCCATCCGCTCGATGTCGGCGGAGATGTGCAGGGCGGTGATGACCATCCGCAGGTCGGAGGCCACCGGCGCCTGGCGGGCGATGGTGTCGGCCACCTTCGCTTCCACCTGCGTGTAGATCTCGTCCACCTCGGCGTCACGGGCCAGGACCGCCTCGGCGGCCTCCCGGTCGGCGGTCAGCAGGGCGGTCGTCGCCTTGCGCAGCGCGGCACGGACGGCCTCCGCCATGGTCACCAACAGGCGGCTGACCTCGTCGAGGTCCGCCTGGAATCCCTCTCGCATGTTCACGTCCCGGGAAGATTAAGGCCGCCGCGCCGGGCGCCGGCAGCCGTGATGAGCAAGCTTGCCAGGGCTACGGTAGGAGTGCCCGGCGGGCGACGGCGTGAACGCCGGTGAACGACGCCGGACCGAGTGATGAACATTGCTCGAAGCGCGCCGGTTTTGTCCGTTTATCCTTAGGGTCCAGGTAAACAATGACCCTACGATCGCTGCGTGGACACGGTGACCGGCATCCTTCTCCTCCTCCTCGGCCTCGCCGTCGGCGTGGTGGCGGGGTTCGTGGTGTCCCGTCGCCGGCCGTCCGGAGCTGGCATCTCGTCCGGTCTCTCCCCGGCCGGACCGAGCGAGGGGGGTCGCAAGATCGACACGGACGAGGGGCCGGGCAAGTCCGGGCTCAAGGGCCTGGGCCGCAAGAGCCTGGACTCACTGCGGGTCGGCGTGGTCGTCCTCGACGGCGACGACGAGCCCGTCCTGGTCAACCCGGCTGCCCGGGCGATGGGCCTGCTGCGCTCCGGCGGGGCGCCCGGGACCATCGCGGCGCACCCCATCCTGCGGACGCTCGCGGGCCAGGTGCGGCGCACCGGCGTACGCCGGGAAGTCGAGCTGGACCTCCCACGCGGCCGCGCCGGCACCGCCAGTGCCCCGCTCGGCCTGCATCTGCGGGCCGTGGCGCTCAACTCGACGCACGTGGCCGTCGAGGCGGCCGACGTGACCGAGTCGCACCGCCTCGCCCGGGTGCGGCGCGACTTCGTGGCCAACGTGAGCCACGAGCTCAAGACCCCCATCGGCGCCCTGCAACTGCTGGCCGAGGCGCTGCTTGACGCCACCGAGCTGCCGACCGCCGAGCTCGGGGAGCAGTCCGAGGACCTGATCGCCGCCCGGCGCTTCGCCGAGCGCATCCACCACGAGTCCGCCCGGATGGGCCGGCTCGTCAACGAGCTGCTCGAGCTGACCCGCCTGCAGGGCGCCGAGCCGCTGCCCACCCCCGAGCCGGTCGCCCTCGACTGGGTCATCGCCGAGGTCATCGACCGCACCCGCACCACGTCCTCGGCGAAGAACATCGAGGTCGCCTACACCGGGCCCAAGGGCGCGACGGTGTACGGCAGCGACAGCCAGATCGCCACCGCGGTGACCAACCTCGTGGAGAACGCCATCGCGTACTCGGGCGAGGACACGCGGGTCGACCTGACCATGCGCCAGGACGACGACTTCATCGAGATCGACGTCACCGACCAGGGCATCGGCATCGCCCCGCACGACGTCGACCGCATCTTCGAGCGGTTCTACCGGGCCGACCAGGCGCGGTCCCGCTCCACCGGCGGCACCGGCCTCGGCCTCGCCATCGTCAAGCACATCGCCACCAACCACGGCGGCCGGGTCGAGGTGTCCAGCAAGCTCGGCGGTGGTTCGACGTTCACCTTGCGCCTACCGGCGCGACCCCCGGAAACCCCGCTGCCGTTACCGGCCGCGATTGAGATCGAGTCCGGCGCGGCCGGACTTCCCTCGGCCTGACGGCCGGCGGACCAGGAAAGGAACCTCCATTGGCTCGCGTGCTCGTGGTCGAGGATGAGGAGTCGTTCTCCGACGCCCTGTCGTACATGCTCCGCAAGGAGGGCTTCGAGGTCTCGGTCGCAGCGACCGGCACCTCGGCGCTGACCCAGTTCGACCGGACCGGTGCCGACATCGTCCTGCTCGACCTCATGCTGCCCGAGATGTCCGGCACCGAGGTGTGCCGGCAGCTGCGGCAGCGCTCGGCCGTGCCCATCATCATGGTGACGGCCCGGGACAGTGAGATCGACAAGGTCGTCGGCCTCGAGATCGGCGCCGACGACTACGTCACCAAGCCCTACTCGCCGCGCGAGCTCGTCGCGCGGATCCGGGCCGTGCTGCGCCGCCAGGGCGCGGAGGCCCCCGAGGTCACCACGCCCACCCTGGCGGCCGGCCCGGTCCGCATGGACGTCGAGCGCCACGTCGTCACGGTCGACGGCAGCAGCGTGCAGCTGCCGCTCAAGGAGTTCGAGCTGCTCGAGCTGCTGCTGCGCAACGCCGGCCGGGTGCTCACCCGCGGCCAGCTCATCGACCGGGTCTGGGGCGCCGATTACGTCGGCGACACCAAGACGCTCGACGTGCACGTCAAGCGGCTGCGCTCGAAGGTCGAGCCGGAGCCGTCGGCGCCGCGCTACATCGTGACCGTGCGCGGCCTGGGCTACAAGTTCGAGCCCTGATCCGCCTGGGGCGGGGTGGCCGGCTCCCGGCCGCCCTGCTTCTGCGGGGGGAGCGCCGCGGCCGTCGCCGGGTGCACGGCGACGACCCCGAGCGCGAGCCGCTTGTCGCACAGGCGGGCCAGCTCGTCGTAGGCGTCCTGGCCGATCAGGGCCGTCAGCTCCGGACCGTACGACTTGTACATCGGCTCGGTGCCCACGTGCGCGTCCGGCGACGAGGTGCACCACCAGTCGAGGTCGTGCCCGCCCGGGCCCCAGCCGCGCCGATCGAACTCGGTCAGCGTGGAGAGCAGGTACTTCGTGCCGTCCGGCCGCTTCGTCCAGTCCTGCTCGCGGCGCACGGGCAGCTGCCAGCACACGTCCGGCTTGTAGGTCAGCGGGTGCACGCCGTCGCGCAGCGCCTGGGCGTGCAGGGCGCAGCCCCCGCCCCCGGCGAAGTCGGCGTCGTTGAGGAACACGCACGGCCCGTCACCCGCCTGGGTGGCCGTCCGCCGGGCCGGCTTCGACCCGTCGATCGTGTCCAGCTCCGTGTAGTTCTTGAAGCCCTTGCGATAGTGCTGCCAGTTCTCCGGGGTCAGCTTCGCCGCGGCGGCCTTCGTCCGGTTCTCGTCGTCGGCGTCGGTGAAGAACGCCCCGTGCGAGCAGCAGCCCTCCTGCGCCCGGCCGGCGATGATGCCGTGGCACGCCGAGCCGAAGACGCAGGTCCAGCGGGACAGCAACCACGTCAGGTCGGCCCGGACGACATGCTGATCGTCGGCCGGGTCGGTGAACTCGATCCACTCGCGGGGGAAGTCGAGCTCGACCTCGCGGGCACGGGCGGCTGCCGCGTCGTCCATGACGATGCGGACCTGGGTACGGCGACTCACCTGCGACAGCGTACGCGCGTACCCGCGAAGTCACCCGGCGGCGGGCCGGTTCGCGGCGTTGTCGCGCGGGCGTTCCCATCGGTGGGCGCCGGCCCGTCCGGCGCGGTCCGGAGGCGGCGGATACGGGCGGTTCGTTCGCTTCTGCGGCAGACGCGACTGGCGGCGGTGTGCGGCCGGACTACCCTTGAGGCGTGAGCTCGAGTGTCCCGGTACTCCTGTCCAGCTCCTCGGTCTTCCCCGAGCCGACCGCGGCCGCGTTCGAAATGGCGGCCACGGTGGGCTACGACGGCGTCGAAGTCATGGTGTGGACCGACGCCGTGAGCCAGGACGCCGGCGCCCTGCAGGGGTTGTCCAAGCACTACGGCGTGCCGGTCCTGTCGGTGCACGCCCCCTGCCTGCTCGTCACCCAGCGGGTGTGGAGCCCCGACCCGTGGGAGCGCCTGGCCAAGGCCGCCGAGCTCGCCGAGTCGCTGGGCGCCCCGACCGTCGTGGTCCACCCGCCCTTCACGTGGCAGCGCGACTACGCGAGGAATTTCGTGCCCGGCCTCGCCAAGGTGCAGGCCAAGCACCCCGACATCACGTTCGCGGTCGAAAACATGTTCCCCGTCCGGATGGCCGGGCGCACCTTCGTCCCCTACGTCCCGGGCTGGGACCCGACCGAGACCGGCTTCGACGCGTACACGCTGGACCTGTCCCACTGCTCCGCCGCCCGCACCGACGCGCTGGCGCTGGCCGACCGGATGGGCGCCGGCCTCAAACACGTCCACCTCGGCGACGGCAGCGGCGAGGGCCGCGACGAGCACCTGGTGCCGGGGCGAGGCAACCAGCCGTGCGCCGAGCTGCTGCGGTCGCTGGCGGGGCGGGGCTTCACGGGCTCGGTGGCGCTGGAGGTGTCCACCCGCAAGGTGACCAGCCGGGACGTGCGCGAACGGGACCTGCGCGAGTCCCTGGAGTTCGCCCGCCGCCACCTGACGCCGGCCGGCACCAACACCCCGGCGACGACGAGCGCCTGAGCCTTTCGCCTTTCCCCGCCGGCACCGACACCCTGGCGACGACGAGGGCCTGAGCCTTTCGCCTTTCCCCGCCGGCACCGACACCCTGGCGACGACGAGGGCCTGAGCTTTCGGATTCCCGCCGGCCGCCTGCGCGTGCTGCCGGCTGATCGGCTGGGCGCGGCGCTCGGAGCGGATCGGTCATGCCGGCGTCGACGCGTCAGGGGCTTGCCGGTCGCTTGCACTGCCGCTGCGACGCGTGTGGCGCTTGCCGGTCGCTCGCACTGCCGCTGCGACGCGTGGGGCGCTTGCTGGTCGCTCGCACTGCCGCCGGGGCGGGGCCGCGACGCGTGCGGTGCTCGCCGGTCGCCCGTGCTGGCGCTGCGACGCGTGCGGCGCTTGCCGGTCGCCCGTGCTGGCGCCGTGACGCTTGTGGCGCTCGCCGGTCGCCCGCACTGCCGCCGGGCCGGGACCGCGCGGAGCAGTCGTGGCCGCTGAGAGCATCCGTGGCGCCCGGGAGCAGTCGTGGCCCATGGGAACAGCCGTTCGCGTCCAGCTCGAAGCGCAGCAGGTCGTCGGCCTCGGACAACTCGTCGGCGATGGCGCCGGTGCCGGAGACTTCGCGCCGGCGTAGCGACGTCGTCGGCTCGGCACAGGATCGCGGTCTCCGCGGGCTCTGCGTCTGAGCGGCTCGGCCGGCTCGGCGGCAGTGCGGGCTGGTGGGGGCTTGTCCGAATGTCGAGCCCGAACGGGTGACGACCGACCCGGGCGGCGGCTGCGTGACCGGGCCGGGACGGCAGCTGCGCGGCGGCAGCCAGTCCAGCCCCGGGCGTTGCGGTGACGGGCCGCGCGTACTTGGGAAATTCGCTCTTCGGGGTGAACCCCGAGCCGACCCTCCCAGGGCGACCCCCTTTACCGCGCCCCGCCGAACCCGCTGCCTCGGCCTCGTGGACAGTGTGGCGGAAAGAGCGCGCGCGTGGGGTGCAGGCTGTGGATAACTTGTGGGGAGCGGGGTCAGGCCGGGGTGAGGGTGGCGGCGCGCTTGCGGGCTCGGTGGGCGGCCACGTGGGAGCGGGTGGCGCAGCGCTCGGAGCAGAAGCGGCGGCAGTTGTTCGACGAGGTGTCGAGGTAGACGTTGCCGCAGCGGTCGTCGGCGCAGATGCCGAAGCGGGCGCTGCCGTACTCGCAGAGCCAGACCGAGAGGCCCCAGACCGCGCCGGCCAGGTATTCGGCGCTGACCGAGGCGCCCCGGCCGGTGACGTGCATGTGCCAGTCGGAGGCGTCGTGGCCGGAGATGCGCGGCTGGACGGGGTAGGCGGCGAGCAGCAGGTTGAGCTCGGCCACCGCGTCGTTGTCGCGGCCGCCGGTGCCGTGTTCGAAGACGTCGCGCAGGCGGCGCTGGGCGCGGCGGAGGACGGCCAGGTCCTTCTCGGTGACCTCGGCGGCCATCCAGCCGAGCTCGTCGCCGAAGAGTCCCTTCGCCTGCTCGAGGTCCGCGAGGCCGGCGTTGACCAACTCGACGGCCGTGCGCGCGTACGCATCGAAGTTCACCCGACAACCGTAGCCCCCCGCCGACCCCCTGCACACGCCTGCGAGGCGGCGGTTGACGCGACCCCCGCCGGTCCGGGCGATACGCTCGCCTCATGCTCCGATCCGTCTTTCTCGCCGCCGCCGGGTCGTCCCGCCTGGAGCGGCTGGTGTCCTCCGTCCCGGTCAGCAAGGGGATCGTCCAGCGCTTCGTCGCGGGGGCGGGAGCCGACGACGCGTTGCGCGCCGGGCGGGCGCTCGCGGACGACGGCCTGGCGATCAGCTTCGACCATCTCGGCGAGGACACGCTGACCGCGGAGCAGGCCGTCGCGACGCGGGAGCACTATGTCGTGCTGCTCGGCCGGCTCAAGAGCGCCGGGCTCACGCCGGCGGCCGAGGTGAGCCTGAAGCTCTCCGCGGTGGGGCAGAAGATCGACGAGCGGATGGCGTACGAGCACGCGCGCGCGATCTGCGCGGCGGCGGCCGAGGCGGGCACGACGGTGACGCTCGACGCCGAGGATCACACGCTGACCGACTCGACGCTGGAGATCCTGGCCGAGCTCCGCAAGGACTTCCCGGGTACGGGCGCCGTCCTCCAGGCCTATCTGCGGCGCACCGAGGGCGACTGCCGGGAGCTGGCGACGGCCGGGTCGCGGGTGCGCCTGTGCAAGGGGGCCTACGCGGAGCCGGAGTCGGTTGCCTACCAGTCGGCGCTGGACGTCGACAAGGCGTACGTGCGCTGCCTCAACATCCTCATGTCCGGCGACGGCTATCCCATGGTCGCGACGCACGACCCGCGGCTGATCGCGATCGCCGAGGACCGGGCGCGGTGGTTCGACCGGCAGGCCGACGAGTTCGAGTTCCAGATGCTCTTCGGGGTGCGCCCGGAGGAGCAGGCGCGGCTGGCGGGGGCGGGGCACACCGTGCGGGTGTACGTGCCCTACGGCGAGCAGTGGTACGGCTATCTCATGCGCCGCCTCGCCGAGCGCCCGGCGAACGTCGCGTTCTTCGGGAAGGCGCTCACCTCTCGTTCCTGAGTCCCCGAATGGGCGAAGAACGGCGATTCCGGGCGTGTCGGCTTGACTTTTACCCTCCGATTTCACGGAACGTAGCGCCCTGATCACAGGTCCCTCGCTACCGTTCTGATGACACGCGCGCCCGCCCGTCCCGGCCGAGATCAGCCCGGCGGGCGCCTGCGAAAGGATCGGTGCGGACAGATGACAGGTCCAGCCCAGACGCAGACCGAGGAGCGCCTCGCCGAGGTGCGGTTCCTCACGGTTGCCGAGGTCGCGTCGCTCATGCGGGTCTCCAAGATGACCGTCTACCGGCTCGTGCACGGCGGTGAGCTCAGCGCGGTCCGGGTGGGCCGGTCGTTCCGGGTGCCGGAGCACGCCGTGCACACGTACCTGCGGGGGGCCTTCTCGCAGACCGCTTAGGGGGTCGTGTTGGTCCCTTCGCGGCGCGGCGGCTACGCTGGACCGGTTCGCCCTGTGATACCTGTGTGCGGCTCGCTGCCGCCGCGGTCGACGGGCAACCGCTGTCAGTCCGGTCGGCGCGAGCTGCTGTGCGTCGTGGCCGGCCCCACATGGTTTCGAGAGGCATGACGTATGGGCTCCGTGGTCAAGAAGCGCCGCAAGCGTATGGCGAAGAAGAAGCACCGTAAGCTGCTGCGCAAGACCCGCGTCCAGCGTCGCCGTCTCGGCAAGTGACGCCCGGCCGGGCGCTCTGCCCGGCCCGCGTGCTTGCCGTTCCCGTCTCCGCCGCACGTGAGGGGCGCACCCGTGGTGTCCTCTGAAGCCGCGGCCCCGCCGCGCATCGTCGTGGTCACCGGGGTCAGTCGCTATCTCGGCGCCCGCGTGGCGTCCCGGCTGGCGGCCGATCCACGGGTCGAGCGTGTCATCGGCCTGGATCCGCACGACGCTCCACCGGCCCTCGCGAGTCTGCTGGAGGAGGTCGAGCTGATCCAGGCCGACGCGCGTGCCGCCACCGGCGTGGTCGCCGAGCTCGGCGCCGAGGCCCTGGTGCACATGTCCGTCACCGGCGCCCCCGACCCGCACCACGGTGGCCGGGCGGCGATGAAAGAGCAGAACGTCATCGGCACGATGCAGCTGCTCGCCGCCGCGCAGGGCGCACCGAGCCTGCGCAAGATCGTCGTGCGTTCGTCCACGGCCGCCTACGGCGCCTCCTTCCGCGACCCCGCGGTCTTCACCGAGGACACCGAGCCCCGCGCGGTGCCCCGGGGCTCGTTCGCGCGCGACATCCTCGACATCGAGGGCTACGTCCGGGGCTTCCGCCGGCGCCGGCCCGAGGTCGCGGCCACCGTGCTGCGTTTCGCGCCGATGATCAGCGAGACCGCCGAGACGACGCTCACCCGCTACTTCGCCCAGCCGGTCGTGCCGACGGTCTTCGGCCGCGACGCCCGGCTGCAGTTCGTGCACGTCGACGACGCGCTCGAGGTCCTGCACCGGTCGGTGATCGAGGACCACCCCGGCACGTACAACGTGGCCGGCGCGGGGGTCCTCGCGCTCTCCCAGGCCGTACGCCGGGCGGGGCGCATCTCCGTCGCCGTGCCCGAGGGCACGCTCTCGACGCTGGGCGGCTTCGCCCGGGTGGTGGGCATCGGCCAGATCGGCCTGGACCAGATCGACCTCTTCGTGCACGGCCGGGTGGTCGACACGACCCGGCTGGTCAAGGAGTTCGGCTTCACGCCCCGCACGACCGCGGCCGCCTTCGAGGAGTTCATCGCCGGGCACCGGAACGGCTCGTCGCTGACCGCCGACCGGCTCGCCGCGGCGGAGAACGCCATCCTGGACGGGGTTCGCCGGCTGCGGGCCGCCGGGTCGGTGGCGCCGTGACCCAGGACGACTTCCACACCGCGCTGCCGGGTCACGCCGACTTCGTGCTGCCGCAGCCCGCCGCGCCGAAGCAGATGAACGGCAGGCGGCCGATTCCGCTGCCCGATCCCGAGCCCGATCCGGTGGACATCTGGGACCAGCGGGTGGCGCGCGGGCTGGCCTTCCTCCGGCGCCGGCTGGCGGGCGCCTACGAGGTGGACGAGTTCGGCTTCGACCCCGAGCTCAGCGAGACCGTCTTCCACCCCATGCTGCGGGTGCTCTACCGCGACTGGTTCCGCACCGAGGTGTACGGCATCGAGCACGTACCGGACAGCGGCGGCGGCCTGATCGTGGGCAACCACTCGGGCACCCTGGCGCTCGACGCGCTGATGCTGACGACCGCGCTGCGCGACACCCATCCGGCCTCGCGTTGGCTCCGGCTGCTCGGCGCCGACCTGGTGTTCCGGGTGCCCGTCCTCTCCGAGCTGGCCCGCAAGGCCGGCGCGACCGTGGCTTGCAACCCCGACGCCGAGCGCCTGATGAGCGAGGGCGAGCTGGTCGGCGTCTTCCCCGAGGGCTTCAAGGGCATCGGCAAGCGCTACGCCGACCGCTACAAACTGCAGCGTTTCGGTCGCGGCGGGTTTGTCTCGGCCGCCTTGCGCACGGGTACGCCCATCGTGCCGGTCGCCATCGTCGGCGCCGAGGAGATCTATCCCATCCTGGCCGACCTCAAGCCGCTCGCCCGGCTGCTCGGCATCCCGTACTTCCCGGTCACGCCGACGTTTCCGCTGCTGGGCCCGCTGGGGCTCGTGCCGTTGCCGAGCAAGTGGCTGATCGAGTTCTGCGAGCCCATCCCGACCGCGCACCTCACCGAGTACGCGGACGATCCGATGGTCGTCTACAACCTCGCCGATCAGGTGCGCGAGACGATCCAGGCGACGCTCTACACGCTGCTGGAGAAGCGGCCGGACCCGTTCGGCCCCTGACGAAAGAGCATTGCGTCCGGGGCGTTTCTTGGCCACCATGGACAGTGAGGGGCGGCCCCGGCTTCGTGCCGGCACCGCCCCTCGCCATGTGTCTGGCCTGGTTCGCTACTTGTTCCCGAAGAGGTTGCCGAGCAGTCCGCCCAGCAGGCCCTTCTCCGCATCGGTCGGCGGGTTCGCCGGGTCCTCGGAGATGACCGGCTCCGGGCCGTCCTCGTCGGCGGGGTCCGTCGGCGACGTCGTGCTCATGTCGGTGATGTCGTCCGCGTCGGCGTCGCCCTGATCACCCTCGTCGCCGGACGTGCCGGCCGCCTTGCTCGACGAGCCGGGCTGCGGCGACGACTTGCCCGGCCGGGGCTCGTCCTCGCTGTCGTCCTTGGTGGTCTTCGAGTCCTTGTCGGCGGTGGCGGACTTCTGGTCGTCCTGGTCCCGGCGGCCCTGCTGCTTCTCGGTCCCACCGGAGGACCTGGTGCTGCCCGAGGTCTCGCACGAGCCCAGCTTCGGCCCGAGCGCGTCGCTGCCGGAGACGGCCGGCACCGGGGTGCAGCC
Source organism: Actinoplanes oryzae (assembly GCF_030757795.1). Lineage (GTDB taxonomy): Bacteria > Actinomycetota > Actinomycetes > Mycobacteriales > Micromonosporaceae > Actinoplanes. The sequence goes on along the minus strand of NZ_JAUQWH010000166.1, from coordinate 2,351 downwards.
GAGCCGCTCCCGCAGGGTCTTCGAGCGCTTCTCGACGGCGTCGAGCAGCGTCAGCGACTTCTGCGCCCGCTCCTGGTTGACGGGCCCCAGCCGGTCCACGGCCGGGTCGAGCAGCCGGCGCTGGCTCTCCACGAAGGAGTCCACCGACTCCAGGCCGGTCGTCTCCTTGCGGGTCACCGCCGCGGACGTGAGCAGCTTGACACCCTGCTTGGTGTCGGCGTCCATGTCGTCCAGGGCGTCGCGGAACTTCACGTCGTCGCCGCGCATCGCGGCGGCCTCGGTGAGCCGGTTGCGGGCGAACGTCAGCGACAGCTGCCCGCGGGTGATGTCCGAGCCGGCCATGGCCAGCTGGGCTCGTTCGGTGGAGCGCTTGACGCCGTAGAGGGCGTCGCCCGGTGCGGCACTCTCGCTCGCGGCGGAGATTCCCGAGACGGCCATCGCACTGGCGGCGACGCCGATGACGATCACCCCGCGGGCACGGATGCGGCGGCCGGTCCGGCCGAACAGCTTCCGGACGGGGGCGACGGCCTCGGACTCCTCGTCCGAGGCGGGGGCCGTGGCCCCGATCCCGTCCCGCTCGGCCGCGGCGACCAGCATGGCACGCAGGCCCGTCCGGAACTCCGGGTCCACCTGGGCCCGGGGCGGCGCCGCGGAGAGGCTGTGCGCGATGGCGACCAGCTCGGCGAGCTGGTCGTCGGCCTGGCCGCGGGCGTGCTGGCCGCGGCCGGCATCGGTGGTGTCGAGAAGCTCCGCGAAGCGCTCGGCGCTCCGGCGATCGAAGAAGTCGAGTCTCACCGTGGGCACCTCCCTTCGCTCGTGACTGAAACGCCGGCGTAGCTGCCGGCGGGCGCGACGGATCCGGCGGACCGTTGGTCCACCTCGGGTCGCACCCGGACAAACGCACGAGCCGGGGGCGCGGTTACGGGTGCGAGCAGTGCTCGCGGGCCGGGAAAGATCGACGTTCCCGTCCGGGGAGTGGACTTTCTCGTGCGGGGAGAGATCGACGTTCCCGTCCGGGGAGCGGACTTTCTCGTGCGGGGAGAGATCGACAAGGAGGAACCCGGGGTCACCACTGGAACCCTTCGGGCAGCAGCCGGGCGAGGGCCCGGACCGCCCGGTACTGCAGTGCCTTGATGGCGCCCTCGTTCTTGCCCATGGTCTGTGCGGTTTCGGCGACCGAGAAGCCCTGCAGGAAGCGCAGCACGATGCACTCCTGCTGCTCGGGGTTGAGCTGCTTGACCGCCGTCAGCAGGGCCACGTTGGTGATGTGGTCGACGACGGCCGCCTCGGGGCTGCCCTCGGGGCCACGGTCCTCGCGGTCGGCGTCCAGGACGTCACCGGTGGTCACCTCGAGCCGGTAGCGGCCCGACTTGAAGTGGTCGGCGACCAGGTTGCGGGCGATCGTGACCAGCCAGGCGCCCAGGTCCCGGCCCTGCCACGTGAAGCTGCCGATGCGCTTGAGGGCGCGCAGGAACGTGTCGGAGGTCAGGTCCTCGGCGAGCTGCCGGTTGCCCACGCGGAAGTAGACGAAGCGGAAGACGGTGTCGACGTACCGGTCGTAGATGAGCCCGAACGCCGCCGAGTCGCCGGCCTGCGCGCGCTCGACCAGGGCCCACACCTCGGCGGCGGCGTCGGTGGGGTCGGGGCGGGCGGGGTACTTGGGCGGTTCGGGCGACCCCGTGCTCTGGGACGGGACGACCACCGTCGGGTCGTTGCCGGTCTCCCGGCGGTCGGGCCCGGGCTGCTGCGGGGGCTGCGGGCGTCCCGGTGCGATCCGGCTGCCCGTCTTCGAGTTGCCGGTCGGCGGCAGGTGCCGGCTGGGCGACTCGTTGGGGTGCGGCCGGTTGCGCGTCCGCTTCGGGCCGTCGCCGCGGATGGCGTTGGCGACGCCCGCGCGGAGAGTTCTCAACCCCTCCGGGAGCGACGGTTGGACCGCGAACGCGTCGCGGCTGTACGGATCGCCGGCGTACACATGACTCACTGCGCCTCCTTGACCCGGCGGGCCGTCGATGAGGGGGTGACCGAGAAGCGCCCACAACAAAACGGGGTGAAGCGGTCCTCACGGAGGGACCTGCCTCACCCACGGATGTGGACTCCGTTACACAGACGCGAAGTATTGCGGCATCTGAGCATGAGGAGTCGCACAATGTGTGCGTCACGGAAAAAGTGTACGAAGCGGTACAGACGCGGCACTGAACGTATCTGTCACGATGCCTGACCGTCTGCGTTCGGATGCGCACACGCTGTGCGTCATCGGCGGTTCTTTTTGCCGGGGCGGGGTGCGTACGTTTGGCTTGGCCGGGGTTTGATCTTCAAGGGAGGGCCCGGGCGCCGCGGGCTGCACGCTGGAG
>NZ_JAUQWH010000165.1 GCF_030757795.1 Actinoplanes oryzae | reverse complement strand
CGCCGGCGGGTGCCGGCCATGGCCCCGGACGAGCGGCGGGCGGCGCTGGTGCGGGCGACGATTCCGCTGCTGCACGAGTTCGGGATGGAGGTGAGCACGCGGCAGATCGCGCAGGCCGCCGGGGTGGCCGAGGGGACCATCTTCGGCGTCTTCAAGGACAAGAACTCGCTGCTCGTCGCCGCCGTCACCCAGGCACTCGACCCCGAGCCGACGCTCGAGGCGCTGGGGACGATCGATCTGCGCGAGGAGCTGCGGCCGCGGCTGGCCCGGGCGGTCGAGCTGATCCAGGCGCGGTTCGAGAAGAACGCGCAGCTCATGTCGGCCGCGCGCAAGCTGGTGATGGCCGTCGGCTCGCATCCCGAGGCGGTGCAGCGGATGATCTCGTCGCGCGAGCGGCTGCACGCCGCGCTCGTGGAGGTCATCGCGCCCGACGCGGCCCGGCTGCGGCGTAAACCGGGTGAAGTGGCCCGGCTGCTTCTGCTCTATTGCGGAGCGAACACTTTTGGCCCGTTCGGCGAGTCCGACCGCTTCCATGGCGCGGAGCTCGTGTCGTTGCTCCTCGACGGGCTGCTTGTCCGAGACCCATCCGATCACGGGGGTGCCGAGCGGTGCTGATCCGACTGTTACGTGCGCGGCTGCGGCCGTACGGGAAATCGATCCTTCTGGTGGTGCTCTTCCAGTTCGTCGCCACGCTCGCGACGCTGTACCTGCCCACCCTGAACGCCGACATCATCGACAACGGCGTCGTGCCCGGCGACACCGGCTACGTCATGCGGGTCGGCCTGGAGATGCTCGGCATCACCGTCGTGGCGATCGTCGCGCAGATCGCGGCGGTCTACTTCGGCGCGCGCACCGCGATGGCGGTCGGGCGCGATCTGCGGGGCGCCATCTTCGAGCGGGTGATGGCCTTCTCGACGCGGGAGGTCGGGCAGTTCGGCGCGCCGTCGCTGATCACCCGGACGACGAACGACGTCCAGCAGGTGCAGATGCTGGTGCTGATGTCCTTCCTGCTGATGGTGTCGGCGCCGATCATGTGCGTCGGCGGCGTCGCGCTCGCGCTGCACCAGGACGCGCCGCTCTCGGGCCTGCTCCTGGTCATCATCCCGGTGCTGCTGGCCGTGGTGATCACGCTCGTGTCGATCATGCGGCCGCTCTTCCGCACGATGCAGGTGCGCATCGACAAGGTCAACCGGATCATGCGCGAGCAGATCACCGGCATCCGGGTGATCCGCGCCTTCGTCCGCGACGAGCGGGAGCAGGTGCGCTACGGCGAGGCGAACGACGAGCTGACCGACGTGTCGCTGCGGGTCGGCAAGGTGATGGCGGCGATGTTCCCGACCGTCATGCTGATCGTCAACATCTCCAGCGTCGCCGTGCTGTGGTTCGGCGGCCACCGGATCAACGACGGCGCGTTGCAGGTCGGCGCGCTCACCGCGTTCCTGAGCTACCTCATGCAGATCCTCATGGCCATCATGATGGCGACCTTCATGTTCGTCATGATCCCCCGCGCCGAGGTGTGTGCCGAGCGCATCGAGGAGGTGCTGGGCACCGAGACGTCCGTGCGACCGCCGGCGCAGCCGGTCACCGAGCTGCCGCTGCACGGGCACCTGGAACTGCGCGGCGTCGACTTCCACTATCCCGGGGCCGAGGCGTCGGTGCTCACCGGCGTCAGCCTGACGGCGCGGCCGGGCGAGGTGACAGCTGTCATCGGGAGTACGGGCGCCGGCAAGACGACGCTCCTCAACCTCGTGCCGCGGCTGTTCGACGCGACCGGTGGTGAAGTGCTCGTCGACGGGGTCGACGTGCGCCGTCTCGACCCGGACGTGCTGTCCCGGGCCGTCGGGCTCGTGCCGCAGAGGCCGTACCTCTTCAGCGGCACCGTCGCGTCGAACCTGCGCTACGGCAACCCGGACGCGACCGACGAGGAGTTGTGGGACGCGCTCGAGGTCGCCCAGGCCCGCGACTTCGTCGAGCGGATGGAGGGCGGTCTCGACGCCCCGATCGCGCAGGGCGGGACGAACGTGTCCGGCGGGCAGCGGCAGCGGCTCGCGATCGCGCGGACGCTCGTGCACCTGCCCGAGATCTACCTGTTCGACGACTCGTTCTCGGCGCTCGACTACGCGACCGACGCGGCGCTGCGGGCGGCGCTGGCCGAGCGGACCCGGGACGCGACCGTCGTGATCGTCGCGCAGCGGGTGAGCACGATCCGCGACGCCGACCGGATCGTCGTGCTGGACGGCGGCAAGGTCGTCGGCACGGGCACGCACGACGAGCTCATGGGCGCCAACGAGACGTACCGGGAAATTGTTTTGTCGCAGCTGACTGAGCAGGAGGCCGCGGCATGACCGACTGCACCGAGCGGCACTTGGCCGCACGTTCGGACGGCCTCGCCGGCGCGGGCCGGGAGGGCATGCCCAGGGGAGGCACAGCGTGACGGCACCGGGGGGACGACGGCCCATGGCAGGCCCGCCGATGGGCGGGCCGGGGCGGATGATGACGGCCGGGATGCCGGCGGAGAAGCTGCAGGACTTCCGGGGCTCGCTCAAGAGGCTGCTCGGCATGCTCAGGCCGCAGCGCATGCTGGTCGGCCTGGTGCTGCTGCTCGGCATCGCCAGCGTCGGCCTGTCCGTGGCCGGGCCCAAGGTCCTGGGTCACGCGACGGACATCATCTTCGACGGCGTGGTCAGCAAGGACCTGCCGGCCGGGGTCAGCAAGGAGCAGATCGTCGAGCAGCTGCGGGCCCGGGGCGAGAACACCCGCGCCGACATGCTGCAGGCGATGGACATCGTGCCGGGTCAGGGCATCGACTTCGGACGGCTGCAGCACGTGCTGCTGTGGGTGCTCGCGCTGTACGTGCTGGCGTGGCTCTTCGGTGTGCTGCAGGGCCGGTTGACCGCGACCGCGGTGCAACGGACGGTCTACCGGTTGCGCAGTGACGTCGAGGCGAAGCTGTCGCGGCTGCCGCTGTCGTACTTCGACAAGCAGGCGCGCGGCGAGGTGCTCAGCCGGGCGACCAACGACACCGACAACATCGCGCAGACGCTGCAGCAGACGTTCGCTCAGCTGACCACGGCGCTGCTGACGATCGTCGGGGTGCTGGCGGTCATGTTCTGGATCTCGCCGTTGCTCGCGCTGATCGCGCTGGTGACCGTACCTTTGTCGTTCTGGGTGACCATGCGCATCGGCAAGCGGTCGCAGCCGCAGTTCGTCGCGCAGTGGGCCACCACCGGCCGGCTCAACGGGCACATCGAGGAGATGTTCACCGGGCACGCGCTGGTCCGGGTCTTCGGCCGCGGCAAGGAGGCGGGCGAGACCTTCGAGAAGCACAACACCAAGCTGTACGAGTCCAGCTTCCGCGCGCAGTTCATCTCGGGCCTGATCCAGCCGGCCATGATGTTCATCAGCAACCTCAACTACGTCCTCGTGGCCGTCGTCGGCGGTCTGCGGGTGGCGTCCGGCTCGCTGTCGCTGGGCGAGGTGCAGGCGTTCATCCAGTACTCGCGGCAGTTCAGCCAGCCGCTGACGCAGGTCGCGAGCATGGCCAACCTGATCCAGTCCGGGGTGGCCTCGGCCGAGCGGGTCTTCGCCCTGCTGGACGCGCCCGAGCAGAGCCCCGACCCGGCCGGCTCCGGGGTCACGTCGGTGCGCGGCCGGATCGCCTTCGAGCACGTGTCGTTCCGGTACGCCGACGACAAGCCGCTCATCGAGGACCTGTCGTTCGTCGCCGAGCCCGGGCAGACCGTCGCCATCGTCGGTCCGACCGGGGCCGGCAAGACGACGCTGGTGAACCTGCTGATGCGCTTCTACGACGTGACGTCGGGGCGGATCACCCTGGACGGGGTGGACATCGCCACGATGCCGCGGGCCGAGCTGCGCGAGCACATCGGCATGGTGCTGCAGGACACCTGGCTGTTCGGCGGGTCGATCGCGGACAACATCGCGTACGGGGCGGACTTCCCACCGACGCGTCGGTGGCGGCGGCCGCGGAGGCCGCGCACGTCGACCGGTTCGTTCGCTCGCTGCCGGAGGGAATGGACACCGAGATCGACGAGGAGGGGTCCAACGTCTCCGCGGGCGAGAAGCAGCTCATCACGATCGCGCGGGCGTTTCTCGCGGAGCCGAGCATTTTGATCCTGGACGAGGCGACGAGCTCGGTCGACACGCGCACCGAGGTGCTGATCCAGCGGGCGATGACGACCTTGCGTACGGGCCGGACGTCGTTCGTGATCGCGCACCGGCTGTCGACGATCCGGGACGCGGACGTGATCCTGGTGATGGAGAACGGCGCGATCGTGGAGCAGGGGTCGCACGAGTCGCTGATCGCGGCGGGCGGGGCGTACGCGCGGTTGTACGCGGCGCAGTTCGCGCAGGCCGCGGTCGAAGTCGAGTAACCCTTCCCGGGCAACGCGAAGCGGGGCGGCCCTTTCGGACCGCCCCGCTCCTTGCTGCTCAGGAGAGTCAGCGCACCGTGACGGTGCCGCTGTCCTTCCAGTTGGTGAGCACGCCGGTGTCGGCGTCACCGTAGACGTACGCCCGGAAGACCCACTTGGAGCCGGACTTCTGACCGGTCCAGGTGCGGGTGTAGGTGCCGTCCTTGTTGATGATGCCCGTGCCGACGGTCACCCAGTTGTCGGTGCCGGCGGGCGCGCGCAGCACGCGGACCGCGAGGCCACGGATCTTCGGGTCACCGGCCACGTTCACGGTCACCGCGCCCTTGCTGGACGACCGGGCCGTGATGTCCGGGTCCTCCTTCAGGTTCACCTTGATCGTGTTCGAGTCGTTGGTGCCGTCGTTGGTCTTGAACCACCAGCCGGTGGTCGTGAACTCCGGCATGAACTCGTACGCCCCGGAGGCGCTGGCCGTCGTGCTGCCCAGCTCCTCCCAGTCCGCGTCGGCGGGCGCGCCGACCGGCTTGCCCCACAGCTTGAGCGTGGCGCCGTTGGCGGCCGTACCGGTGAGCTTGAGGTCACCGGCACCCAGCCGGAAGCTGGCGGCCGACTTCAGCGTCGGCGCCCCGGCCGGCGGCGTGGTGGTGCCGTTGGCCGCGATGGTGACGATGCCCTCGGTCACCGTCGCCGTGTTGTTGACGCCGGTGCCCTTCGCGATGATCGTCTCGGCCGGCTCGGCGGTGGTGTCCGTGCTGAGCTTCAGGTCCGCGACCTTCAGCGTCGAACCGGTCGAGGCACCCCACGGGATGCTGACGACCGTGGCGCCCGGGTTCGTGAAGTCGTTGTCGCTCGCGGCGACGCTGCCCTTCGACGACCCGCCCGAGAAGGTGACGATCGCCGAGGCGTCGCCCTGGCGCCAGCCGGTGAGCGTGCCGGTCACCGTGACCGTGTCGCCCTCCTTGCCGGTGACGCTGTTGATCTCCAGGTCCGGCACGGCGTCGTCGTTCTGGATGACGGCCTTGGCGGTCTTCGCGGTCGCCGCGGCGAGGAAGCTCGCCCCGGCGCTGCCGGCGTCCGGCGTGACCTTGAGCGGCAGGGTCTCGTCGGGCTCGTTGATCGTGTCACCGTTGACCAGGACGACCGGGTAGGCGCTGGTGCCCTCGGCCGGGATGGTGATCGAGTTGAAGTTCAGCAGGGTGTAGTCGTGGCCACCCGGCAGGCCGGACACGCCGCCCTGGCCGATGTCGCCGGCGGCGGCCAGGTCACCGGTGGTGACCGAGCTGTCGACCGCGACCGTGACGGAGATCGGGTGGTCCGACGGGTTGCTCAGCGAGACGGGCATGAGCCACGCACCGGCCTCGTTGCCCTCCTTGGCGACCTTGTCCGCGAAGACCAGGGTCGGCGTGGCGTCGTCGTCCGTGATCTTCACGGTCCGGTTGGCGCCCGGGTCGCTCAGGTTGACGGTCTGGGCGTAGGCGGACTCGACATCCAGCTTGATGTTGAAGGTCTCGCCGTCGGTCGCGGCCGGGCTGGCACCGCTGCCCTCGTCGATCTTGTCACCGAGGATGTCGACTTGGAACGTCTGCGTGGTGACACCCGGCGCGAAGGTCAGGGTGCCGGTGGCGTCGACGTAGTCCTTGCCGGGCAGGGCGTAGGTAAGCCCAGAGCCGTTCGTCTGGGTCGACCACTTGACCTGGACGGTTTGAGTGGAGGCCGAGCTCAGCGTGGCGGTGAAGGTGGCGGACTGCTTGCCGGAGTCGCCCTCGGTGACCGAGGTCGGCGTGATGGTCACCTTCGGCGCGTCGGCGCCCTGGGTGATCGTGGCGGTCGCCTTGTTGTTCGTGCCACTGATCGTGGCGTTGACCGGGTTCCGCAGGGTGACGTCGAAGTACTCGTCCGGCTCGCTGAGGCTGTCCCGCAGCGTGTTGACGGCGATCGAACCCGTGGTCTGCAGCGCCGGGATGGTCACCGTGCGGGTCGCCGGGTAGGTGAAGTCCGAGCCCGGCGTGGCCTGGTTGGTCTGAGCAGCCGTGGCCGCCGCGTCCCAGTCGACCGAGGTGGCCCGCTCGGAGCCGTGGTCGAGGCCGAGGCTGAAGTTGACCGTGCTGCCCTCGTTGACGTTACCGCCACCGGTGATCGACACGACCGGCGCCGACTGGGCGTCGCGGATGTTGACGGTGGTCGAGCCGGCCGCGGTCGACGCCGCCTGGACGGTGCCCGCCGACGTGCTGTTGACGGTGAACGACTCGACGTCCGCCGTGTCGTAGACGGTGTCCTTGGTGATGTTCACCGTCGCGGTGCCGGTGGTCTGGCCGGCGGCGATGGTCAGGGTGCCGTTGGTGAGGGCGGTGTAGTCCGTGCCCGCCTTGGCGGTGCCGTCCACAGTGTTCAGCGTGATGACCGTGGAGCTCCCGGCGACCGCGCGGTTCAGCGTCGCCGTGATCGTCGCGGTCGGCGTGGTCGTGGACTCGAGCACGGGGTCCGGCGTCGCGGACAGCGTGTAGGTCGGGACCGCGTCGCCGTCGTTGAGGGTGACGGATGCCACGCCGTAGTTGGTGGAGTCCACCTCGCCACGCATGGTGATGGTTTCGGCGCCCTCGTACGTGTTGTCGGCGATCGTGGTGACCGTGACCGTAGCCGACGAGCCGGCCGCAACCGTGACCGGCGAGGTCGGGGTGAACGTGAAGTCCGCCGGGTTCGCCGCGGTGCCGCCCGTCCAAGTCAGGGCGACGTTGTGCGACGCGGTGTCGGCGTTGGCGATGGTGAAGGTGACCGTGCCACCCTCGGTGACGCTGGCGGCGCCCGCGGTCACGGTGATGTAGCCGTGCGTGTCGGCCATGGCGGGTGACGAGAGCAGGACGGTCGGCACCAGGCCGATGACGCCGGCGACTGCGGCCGAGAGGATCGTCTTGGCCGACTTCGGGCCACGCAGCGCGAACGGCACCGAGCCGCTCTTGCTGGCGTGGGCTGGCTTGTAGCGCATGTGTTTCTGTCTCCTTCGGCGGCTGGGCCGCCTCCCGCTCGGGAGGTCCCTGGCTTTGCGTCCCCGCCTCTCGACGGGTTTGCCTTTCTCGGTGCCGCACGCGACGGCTGATGGAGCATCGGCCGTGAGGCCGGAATGGGCGGCGCGCACCGGCAAGCGCGGGGGAAACCTGCACCTGGGAACTGCGCCGCTCGTACTGTAACCACGGAAATATCGGCATGTGCGGGAATTGGACTTTTAGCCCGGACCGCCCTCTCCGACCCGATTCGTGACCGACGAACCGGCGCTTTGGCGTCTTTAAGAGCGGGCGCGGAGCAAAACGCGTTCGCCTGACATTCGCCTGCTCGTCAGCCGCCGGACGCCCGCGACTGATGCTGTATTGAGCATGAATGCAACTCGTCTCCTCAGCGGTCTCGCCGCGGCGGCGATCGTGGTGACTGTGCCCACGGTCGCGCTCGCCGGCGACTCGCACCCGGACCGGACGCAGGCTGCCAAGCAGGCGATCCAGGGCGGCAAGGCCCGCAACGTGATCCTGCTCATCGGCGACGGCATGGGCGACAGCGAGATCACGATCGCCCGCAACTACCAGGTCGGCGCGAACGGCCGGCTGAACCTGGACAAGCTGCCGCTGACCGGCGCGTACACCACCTACGCGGTGCAGAAGGACAACCCGGCACTACCCGAGTACGTGACCGACTCGGCCGCGTCCGGCACCGGCTGGGCGACCGGGCACAAGACCTACAACGGCGCGATCTCGGTCACGCCCGACGAGAAGCCGGTGCCCACCATCCTGGAGCTGGCGAAGAAGGCCGGCTACCGGACCGGTGACGTCACCACCGCCGAGCTGCAGGACGCCACGCCGGCCGTGCTCGGCTCGCACGTCGTCAACCGGGACTGCAAGGGGCCCGACGCGATGGCCACCTGCGCCGTGAACGACAAGGTCAACGGCGGCGCCGGCTCGATCGCCGAGCAGCTCGTGCAGACCCGGCCGGACGTGCTGCTGGGCGGTGGCAAGCAGTACTTCGACCAGACCGTCAAGGCCGGCAAGTACCAGGGCCGGACCGTCACGCAGCAGGCGCAGGCCAACGGCTACCAGGTCGTCACGGACGCCGCCGGGCTCGCCGCCGCCAAGGGCGACAAGCCGATCCTGGGCGCGTTCGCGAAGAACAACATGGACCTGGAGTGGGTGGGCCCGACCCCGACCCGCACCGGCACCGCCCCGGCGACGTGCGCGACCAACACGGCCCGCACCGCGAGCCAGCCGCACCTGGTCGACATGGCGACCAAGGCGATCACCGTGCTGGACAAGCAGACGCGCGGCTCGCGCAAGGGCTTCTTCCTGCAGATCGAGGGCGCCTCGATCGACAAGCAGGACCACGCCGCCAACCCGTGCGGCCAGATCGGCGAGACCGTCGGCTTCGACGCCGCGGTCAAGAAGGTCCTCGAGTACCAGAAGTCGCACCCCGACACCCTAGTCGTCGTGACCGCCGACCACGGGCACACCAGCCAGATCGTCGAGACGGCGACGCTGGGCTACACCGCCACGCTGATCACGCACGACAAGGCGAACATGACGATCAGCTACGCGACGTCGGAGATCACCGGCTCGCAGCAGCACACCGGCACCGAGGTGCGGATCGCCGCCGGCGGTCCCCAGGCCGCGAACGTCCTGGGCGTCACCAACCAGACGGACCTCTTCTTCACGATGAAGCGCGCGCTCGCTATCTCCTGAGCAAGTGCAGGGCCAGGGCCGGGCAGCGATCGACTGCCCGGCCCGCTGCCCGCTCCAGCTCCGGATCGACTTCCGCCGTACGGACGACCGGGTACCCCCACTCGTCCTCGGCGATCAGCTCGGGCAGCAGCTCGGCGCACAGGCCCCGGCCGTCGCACGCGGTCCAGTCGACGTGCAGTCTCATCGGGCTCCTTCCGCCAGACACTCCCCGTGCAGATGGGCGGTCACGTCCGCGGCGAAAGCGCGCATGGCGCTTTGCACGAGACGCACGGTCCCGTCCGGATGCCGGCACGCGCCCCGCCCCTGCACCAGCGCGGACAAGCGCGCGACCTCCTGCTCCAGACCCGGCCTGGCCCGCCGCGCGGCCAGATCGGCGAGCGTCGTCGCCAGCCGGGGCAACCCGTTGACGCACGGCCCGCACTGCCCGGCAACCTGTCCCGCGAGATAGCCGGTGATGCGCGCGGTCTCGGCCAGCCCGCACACCGACGCCGGTAGGACGTGGACGATCCCCGCGCCCGGCGAGCCCCCGTACGCGGCCAGCGCCGCCCGGCTCACCTCCAGCTCCGGCCACGCGGGCACCCAGCCGCCGTGGTAGCCGCCGAGCAGCACGGCCTGCGGCGGTCGCACCGGGCCGCCGGCCGCGTCGACGAGGTCGCCCAGGCGGACGCCGTACCCGGCTTCGAGCACACCCGGCGCCGCGACCGCCCCGCCGACGGTGGCCAGGAACGTGCCGGGCTCGTCCGGGGTGCCCGCCGTGCGGAACCACCGCGGCCCGAAGCGCACGATGAGGGCGATGTGCGCGAGCGTCTCGACGTTCTGCACGAGCGTCGGGGCGCCGCCGAGGCCGGCCTGCGTGATCCGGATCCGCTTGTCCGACGGTACGGCGGCCCGGCCGGCGAGCGCGTTCACGACCGCCGACTCCTCGCCCGCCACGAACGCGTCCGGGGCCACGGTGAGGTGCACGTCGGCGTTGCGCGTTCCGATCGCCGCGCGCATCGGGGCGTGGGCGGCGGGGTGGACGTACAGGTGCGTGGTTGTCGCTCCGAGGGCCCGGGCGACGATCTGCAGCCCGTCGAGGACCAGGTGCGGCTGATGGGTGAGCAGCGTCCGGTCCTTGCCGCTGAGGGGCTCGCCCTCGGCACCGTTGCCGATGACGACGGGGGCGCGGCCGGCTTTCGCGACGGCGTCGAGCTTTCGCCACGTGGGGAAGCCGGCGCCGCCCCGGCCGGCCAGTCCCGCTTCGCCGAGCATGGCGATCAAACGCGCAAGGTCGGGTTGCACGAAACGCTCATCGGTGCCGGCCAGCACGCGGCGCTCCACGGCCGGGCGCTTCATGGCCGGGCTCTCCACGGCCGGGCCCTCCACGGCCGGGCGCGGGTGAACAGTGGTCATCGGACGTCCTCCAGAGCTCGTGCCGAAACGCCCGCCGAAACCGAAGGCCGCACGCCCGCCGAAGCCGACGACGGCACGCCCGCCGGGGTCGAAAGCGGCGCGCCCGCCGGGGTCACAGGCCGGCGCCGTGGCACCCGGGCCGGGAAACGCTCGAAGACCGGCGACACCCGCCAGGCGACGGCGGCCGCCACGAGCCCGGCGCACAGGACGGCGACCGTCCGCAGCCACCAGGTCGAGCCGTCCGTGCCGGTCTGCCAGCCGTGCAGGACGGCGACGGGCCAGCACAGGTACGCGAGCCAGTGCACCGCCCGCCACGCCCGCGCCCCGATCCGGTGCCGCAGCAGGCTGGTCACGACGACGGCGAGCAGGAGGTCGATGCCGACGGTGCCGAGTCCGAGCCAGAAAGGCCGGTACTCCGCCAGGAAGGGCACCACCAGGTCGACGAGGTGCAGCTGCGCGTACGGGTCGAAGTAGAGGCTGACCACGTGCCCGGCCAGGAAGACGACGGCGAGCAGCGCCGCGTTCCGGTGCACCAGGTTGACCGCGAAGCGGGGCAGGCCGAACGCCGTACGCCCGGATCGTGCCCCGATGCCCAGCGCGACCACGACGGACAGCAGGACGAGCGCGACCAGCCCGGTCCCCCGCCCGAAGTACCAGAGGGCGTCGGTCATGCCGGCCACCCGCCCGTCCGCAGCACGTCGAGGTCCGGCGTGACGAGCCGGGCCGGCGCCTCGCCGAGCAGGCCGGCGGCGCCGTGGCCGAGGACGATCGCGGCGGTGGACAGTGTGTTCGCGCGGAGGCAGCAGAAGGCGGCGACCGAGACGGTACGCCAGACCACGCGCGCCGGACGGCCCGTACGCGGATCGAGGATGTGGTGCAGGCCAGGTCCCCAGGTGCGGCCGGCCGTACTCGATGTCGCCAGCGCACCACCGGCCGGCAGCCGCACGACGCAGCTCGGGTCGCCGGGTTTGTCCCGCACCAGCACCCGCCAGCCGCCCTCCGGAGCCGGGCCCGCCGTGGCGATGTCCCCGCCGAGCGCGACCAGCACCCCCACCCCGAGTTCCGCGGCCACGGCAGCGGCGGCCCGGTCGGCGGCGAAGGCCTTGGCCGTAGCTCCGAGATCGAGCAAAACCCCGTCCGGCACGGTCAGCGTGCCGGAGTGCAACGTCACCGCACGCCAGTCCGGGACGGGGAAGACGCGCACGGCCGGGGCCACCTGACGTCCCGTGAGGGCGGCGAAGTCCCGGTCGTACCCGAGCCCGCACAGCGCCGCGCCCACGGTCGGGTCGACGGCGCCGCCGGTCTGCCGGGCCGCTTCGAGGGCGGCGCCCACCAGGTCGGCGAGCAGCGGGCTGATCGGCACCGGGCGCCCGCGGGCCCGGCAGGCGTGCCGGAGCTCGGAGTCGTACCGGAACCGGCTGCACGCCGCGTCGACGGCGGCCAGCTCCGCCCGCACCAGGCGGGCCGCCGCGGGCACGGCGTCCGGCTCGGTGACGACGATCCGGGCGGTGGTTCCCCAGACCGGCCACTGCGCGGTGTCGCTGCCGACGGGCAGCGTCTCGACGAGCGGCATCACGACCCCCCGGAGGTGGCTTGGCCGGAGTCGCCGCTGCCGCCGCCGGAGAGCTGCGGCCAGTCGCTCGTGCCGCTGCTGTCCCCGGCCACGCTTCCGGCGTCGCCGCTGTCCGCGGTCGTGGTGCTCTCGCTGGTGGCGCTCTGGCTGGTGGTGCTCGCGTAAGCGGCCACCCCGACCGCCAGCGTCCCGGCCACGCCCGCGGCGGCCAGTGCCCCGGTGATCGCCGTGGTGCGGCGCAGTGCCCTGTCCCGGTCCATCGAATCGTCCCCCTCTTTGTTGACGACTCAATCACCATGCCGCGCCGGCTTCGGTCCTCTCTGTGCCTGTCCTGCGCACCTCCTGTGAACCCGACCGGCGCCGGCCGGCGCGCTCAGGACTCGCCGCGGTCGGACCAGCGGAAGGTGACCAGGCACAGTACGAAACCGATCACGCACCAGGCGCCCAGCACCGCGGCCGTGCGGCCGAGCTCCCAGCTGTTCGCGGCCTCGGAACTCGCGGCCGAGTCCGGCAGGAACACCGACCGGAAGCCCTGCGCCATCCACTTCACCGGGAAGACCGACGCCACCGTGATCATCCAGCCGGGCAGCTGGTCGATCGGGTTGATGAACACGCCGGAGAGGAACTGCAGCGCCACGACGGGGACGTTCAAGATCGCACCCGCCGTACGGGCGTGGCGCACCAGGGCGCTCGCGGCGATGCCGAGCAGGCCGCACGCCACGATGGACAGCACGAACAGCCAGCCGAACGTCAGCCAGGAGCCGGCGTCCCCGGGCAGCGGCATGCCGAAGACGAGCGTCCCGCACGCGAGCAGCACCACCACCTCGGCGGCGCTGAGGGCGGCGACCAGGAGCAGCTTGCCCAGGAAGTACGCCGGGGCGGTCACCGGCGTGCCGCGCAGCCGCTTGAGCGTGCCGTCCTCCCGGTCCATGGCGAGGCCGGCGCCCATCGTGACGAACGACGTCGACACCAGCCCGTACGCGATCATGCTCGCCGTGAAGACCCGGGCCGCGCCGACGCCGTCGCCGTCGTCCCCGCCGAAGATCGATCCGAAGAGCAGGAGCAGCAGCGCGGGGAAGAAAAAGGTGAAGACCAGGGCGGTACGGTCGCGGACGAACTGCAGGATCTCGACCCCACCCCGCCGTACGCCGAGCAGTGCCGTGCCGGGCAGGCTGTCCGCGCTCATCGTCCGGCTCCCGCGTCGCTGATCAGGCCGAGGTAGACGTCCTCGAGCGTGGGCCGCGTGACCGTGAGCGCGGACAGGTCGGCGCCCCCGGCCGCCAGCCGGACGACCAGTGCCGCGGGGTCGGCGGTGCGCTCCTGCCGGCCGTCCCAGCGCACCAGCGCCTCGGCGGTGGCCCGGCCGCCGAGCGTCGCCGGGGTCCCCTCGGCCACGACGGCGCCGCGGGCGATGACAGCCAGCCGGTGGGCCAGGGCCTCGGCCTCGTCGAGGTAGTGCGTGGTGAGCACGATCGTCACGCCCTCGGCGGAAAGCGTGCGGATCAGCTCCCAGAAGCGGCGGCGAGCCTCGGGGTCGAAGCCGGTGGTGGGCTCGTCGAGGAAGAGCAGCTCGGGGCGGCCGACGATGCCCAGGGCCACGTCGAGGCGCCGGCGCTGCCCGCCGGACAGCGTCCGTACCAGGGACTTCGCCTTGCCGGTGAGGCCGACCAGCTCGATCACCTCGCCGGGCGGGCGGGGCCGGGGATAGCAGCCGGCGATGTGCCGCACGGCCTCCGCGACGGTGAGGTCGCCGAGGTCCGAAGCGGACTGCAGGACGATGCCGATCCGCGCCCGCCAGCGCCGGTCCGCGTGCCCGGGGTCGGCGCCGAGGACGCTGACCTTGCCGGCCGACCGGCGGCGGTGGCCCTCGAGGATCTCGACGGTCGTGGTCTTGCCGGCCCCGTTCGGGCCGAGGAGCGCGAAGACCTCGCCGGGCGGCACGTCGAGGTCGAGGCCCGCGACGGCGTCGAGGGAGCCGTAGGTCTTGCGCAGCCCGCGGACACGGATGGCAGTCATGCCTCCGAGGGTGCCGGGTCCGGGCCCTCGCCGGGACGACCGATCGGCCCTCAACTCCTGTCCACTGATCGGTGGACAAACGGCGGCTACTCCCAGCGGAACTTGCGAGCCGCCAGCGTCAGCGCGACCGCCGCCGGCCGTTACTCCCAGCGGAACTTGCGAGCCGCCAGCGTCAGCGCGACCGCCGCCCACAGGGTCAGGCTCAGCCAGATGCCGCCCGGGACCGCCGTGCCGTTCGTGAGGGTGTCGCGCAACGCCTCGGCGTGGGCGGCCAGGGGCAGCAGGAACCAGCCGGCCGTCCCGAGGTCCGGCGCCGCGAACATGATCCCGCCCGCGGCCAGCATCAACACATAGATCAGGGTGGCCCCCGCCGTGACGGTCTCCGGGCGCAGGAGGCTGGCGATCAGGAGCGCGAAGCCGCAGTACGCCGCCGTGGCCAGCACGGTCACGCCGATGGCCGGCAGCAGATGGGCCAGCCCGGGGCGCCAGCCGACGGCCACGCCGACCAGGGCGAGGGCGAGGATCTGCACACCCACCAGGCACAGGATGGCGGCCGTCTTGGCGAAGAGCAGCCCGGGCCGGGTGAGCGGGGAGGCGCCGAGGCGCTTGAGGACGCCGTAGCTGCGCTCGTAGCCGGTGGTGATCGCCTGGCCGGTGAACGCGGTGGACATCACGGTCAGTGCCAAAACGCCGGGGACGACGAAGCCGAGGCGGTCGTCCGACGGCACGTTCGTCGCCTCGGTCAGGCCGGCGCCGAGGAGGACCAGCAGCGGGACGCCCATGGCCAGCACGACGGCCTCGCCGCGGCGGGCGGTGAGGACCAGCTCCATGCGGATCTGGCTCTTGAGGATGCTGCGCATGCGGGCCCGGCCGGGGGCGGGCGTGAAGGTGCCGGCGGTCATCGCGTCGCTCCCGCGGTCAGGGCCAGATAGACGTCTTCGAGCGTGCGGCGGCGGCTGTTGACCGCCGTCACCTGGGCGTCCGCCGCCGCGAACCACGCGAGCGCGGCGGCGAGGGCGTCGCTGGAGAGGGCGCCGGCGATCGCGTACTCGCCCGGGGCGTCCTCGGTGACCTTGACGTCGAGGCGGGCGGCGAGGTCGGCGACGGGCAGGCCGGGGTCCGCGCGCACCTGCAGCAGGTCGATGCCCGCCGCGGCCGTGAGCTCGGCGGGGGTGCCGGTGGCCGCCACGACGCCGTTGTCCATGATCACGACGTGGTCGGCGAGGCTCTCCGCCTCGTCGAGCAGGTGGGTGGTGAGCAGCACGGTGACGCCGTCGGCGCGCAGGCTCTCGACCAGCTCCCAGGTGGTCTGGCGGGCGCCGACGTCCATGCCGGCCGTGGGCTCGTCGAGGAAGACCAGCTCGGGACGGCCCACGAGGGCCACCGCGAGCGACAGGCGCTGCTGCTCGCCGCCGGACAGCCGGCGGAACCGGGTGCGGGCGAACTTTCGCAGGCCGAGCCGGTCGAGCAGCATGTCCACATCGAGCGGATTCGCGGAGTACGACGCGAAGAGGCGCAGGATCTCCCCCGCGGTCGCCCACGGGTAGACGCCGCCGGACTGCAGCATGATGCCCAGCCTCGGCATGAGCGCGTCGTGGTCGGCGATCGGGTCGAGGCCCAGCACCCGCACCGAGCCGCCGTCCGGCCCGCGGAAACCCTCGCAGACCTGCAGCAGGCTCGTCTTGCCGGCGCCGTTGTTGCCGAGCAGCGCCAGGATGGATCCGCGCGGCACCGACAGCGACACCCCATCGACGGCGGTGACCTCGCCGTACGTGACGACGACGTCGCGTACGTCGACGGCGTTCTCAGGCATGGACGAAACTGTACTCACCGCCTCCGGCCCGGCCGTCCGCCCCACGCCAGGGTGTGGCTTACCACGCGGACATTCGGTATTCTCCGCGTTGGGAGCGCTCCCAACGGAGCGGGGGCAGGCCGCCGGCCCGGGTCCCGGTTCCCCCCGTCGATCCGCCCGTCACGCGGATCACCGGGCCGGCGGCCTGAACGACTAGATTGCTCGCATGTCCGCAGTCGAGATCTTCACCGACGGCTCCTGCGCGCCCAATCCCGGCCCGGGCGGCTGGGGAGCCGTCCTGCGCTGGGGCACCTCGGAGAAGGACCTGTGCGGCGGCGAGGCCACCCCCACCACGAACAACCGCATGGAGCTCATGGCGCCCATCCGCGCCCTCGAGATCCTGAACCGCGCGCCGCTGACGGTGCTGCTCTACACCGACAGCATCTACGTACGCGACGGCATCACGAAGTGGCTCCCCCGCTGGAAGGCCAACGGCTGGCAGACCTCCGCCAAGCAGCCCGTCAAGAACGTCGACCTGTGGCAACGCCTCGACGCCGCCGTCCGCCGCCACGACGTGCAGTGGCACTGGGTCAAGGGGCACGCCGGCCACCCGGAGAACGAGCGTGCCGACCGGCTGGCCGCGCGCGGGCTGCAGGAGGCACTGGCCGCGGCGCGCGGCTGAGCCTGCCCTCAGGACCGGCGCGGCTTGGGCACCAGCGGCACGGTCCGCGCACCGGCGTCGGCGATTTTCGCTTTCTCGGGGGCGACTGCCGTCCCGGACGCGACCGCCTTCTCGGTAGTGGCCGCCTTCGCCGCGGTGACCGCTTGCCCCGGGTTGACCGCTTTCGCCGGGGTGACCGCTTGCCCCGGGTTGACCGCTTTCGCCGGGGTGACCGCTTTCGCCGGGGTGACCGCTTTCGCCGGGGTGACCGCTTTCGCCGGGGTGACCGCTTTCGCCGGGGTGGCCGTGGCGTTGTTCGCGTGGGTGGCCGGGGGCGGGTTGCCGGGGACCTTCGCGCGGGCGACGCGGTCGGAGGACAGGCGGTAGGTCGGGCCCTCGACGAGTTCGTCCGGCACGTGGTGGCGCCCGCGCTTGCCCGGCGGCGTGGCCGGCACGGCTGCGGCGGCCGCCTGGCGCCGGGGGCCGAGAAGCCGCGCGGCCAGCGAGAACGTGCTACGGGTCGCCTCGTCGTAGCCGTCGCGGTAGGCCTCGTCCCGGTCGGCGGTCGCGCGGTGCCACTGGTGCAGGCGGCCCAGGGCGTACCCGGCGCTCGCGAGGAAGACGACCAGCAGGGTCAGCATGAGGGTGTCGTCGCCTGGCGCGGTCATGGCTGCGATTCTCGCGAACGGCATAGACGGAGAGCTATCGCCTGTTCGGCGTACCCCGATCGGGTCGACGACGCTCGAAGCAGCCGCCGCGGCACCCGGCCGGACCGGGCCGGGCACGCGATGGCACACCCGGCCGGCTCAAGCCGGACGCGCGAAGGAGCGCCCGGCCGACTCAGCCCGCCCGCGCGCCAAGGTGCGCCCGCGCGCGAGGGTGCGCCCACGCGGAGATGTGCTCGCGCGGAGACGTGCTCGCGCGGAGACGTGCTCGCGCGGAGACGTGCTCGCCGGGCCGGGCACGCGATCGCGCGCACCCGGCCCGGACAGTCCGCACCCGGCCCGGAGGCTCAGCTCGCCGCGCCCGACGGCGGTGTGCCGCCGGGGCCGCCGGCGCCCGGGGCACCGGACGGCGGAGTCCCGCCCGGCGCGCCCGACGGCGGGGTTCCTCCCGGGGCGCCCGACGGCGGGGTTCCTCCGGGTGCGCCGCCGCCGGACGGGGCGTCGCCGCCGCCGGTCTCCTCGCCGGCCGGGTCGATGTGGATGGTGAGCGTCGCCTGGTAGCCGTCGGTCACCGAGCCCGTGACCGCGGCGAGCTCCGTGGCGGCCGAGTCGTCCCCGAAGACGTTGTCGGTCGCCAGCGAGACCTGGCTCATGTTGGTGACGCTCTTGCTGTAGCCGTCCGTGGCGTACACCGTGTCGGCCGCCGTCTCCGGGATGGCGATCTGCGAGGTCTTGACGATCGGGCCGTCGCCGCTCGTGGCGTTCTCCAGCGACGAGTAGACCTCGAAGTGGATGTGCGGCCACCGCCCCGAGTAGCACGCCGGGAAGATGCTGGTGAAGCTCACCGTACCGGTGTCGTCGGTCTCCTGGATGCCGCGCAGGTAGTTCTGGTCCGTGATGCCCTCGGAGTAGAGCGAGTAGTTCCCGTCCCGGTCGCAATGCCACGCGTAGACGGCCGCCCCGGCGACAGGCGCACCCGTCAGATCCTGCACGACCAGCGAGAATTCCAGGGGTACGCCCTCGGTGGTCCCGCTGGCGTCGCCGAAGGACGAGCGGATGTCCTTGCGGACGATGCCGTCCAGGGTCCGGGCGTCCGGCCCGTTGGAGCCATCGGCGGGGTAGGGGCCGGCCGTCTCCGACTCGACCTCGGTCAGCCCCGACGACGCGGTCGCCGTGGCCGCGGCCGTGACCTCCGCCTCCGAGTCGGTCGAGCAGGCGGCCAGCAGGGTCAGCGCCCCGGCGCCCCCGAGCCCGGCGAGCAGCCGGCGCCGGGACATGGTCCGCAGGTCGAAGCGCAGGCCCTTGTCGTGGACCCGGCGGACGTATGCGGCGTTGTCCTCGATCTCCGCCATCGGATGTGGTTCCTTCCCTCGTCGGATCGATGCTTTCAGGAGACGTGATGTCACTGTGGGTCACCTGTGCCGTCCTTGTGACGACCATGTCGGCCCCGCACGGGTGAACTCGCCGCCATCCCCCGCGCGCGCCCGGCCCCGAGCGCGTGTGACGGATCACGGCGTCGCCGAGCCGGAGTCCGGGCTTCGGCTCGCAAGTGGGCAGGTCGCCCGAACACCGGGGTCGCATCCGGACAACCTGACCGCGCGGCGGGACGGGAGCCGGTCTCCGGCGCAGGCCGTCGTGGTCCGCCGGACACGCTCTAGGCTCCCGTGGTGCCCGTCGATCTGTACATCGCCGTCCGCGTGGCGGCGGACGGTCCCGTCCCGGGGCCTCACTCGATGCTCGCCCTCGGGATGGCCACGGCCGGAACCTTCGACGGCACGACCTTCACCCGGCACGACCCCACCACGTTCCACTGCGAGCTGCAGCCGATCTCCGCCGAATTCATCCCGGAGACGCTGGCCGCCACCGGTCTCGACAGGGCAAGCCTCGCCCGTACGGGCACCGCGCCCGTCGTGGCCATGCGCCAGAACGCCGCGTGGCTGACCGAGCAGGCGGCCCGGCACGACGCCCGGCCCGTCCTCGTGGGGCGGACGCTGGGGCACGACTGGATGTTCATCAGCTGGTACCACGCGCGCTTCGGCGGCGGCTCCCCGCTCGGCGAGGCCGCGCACCTCGATCTCACGACCCTGTACGCCCTCCGCGCCGGCCGCCCCCTTCACGCGGTCACCGGCCCGGAGATGGCGGAACGGCTGCTCGGGCACCGCCGGCTACCCGGTCATGTGCTCGACGACGCCCTCGAACAAGCAGCCCTGCTCGCCGCGCTTTTGTAAAGAACTGTTGCGCAACAGCTCTTTACTATGCGACGGTAGGGTCGTGCCCGAGATCAAGGACGCGGCGGTGCTGCGGGCCGTCGCCCACCCCCTGCGCCGCCGCCTGCTCGACCTGCTCCGGGTCGACGGCCCGGCGATGCCGAGCGCGCTGGCCCGAGCCACCGAGCAGGCCGTCGCCAACATCAGCCACCACCTGCGCGTGCTCGCGGCGGCCGGCCTCATCGAGGAGGCGCCGGAGCTGGCCCGCAACCGCAAGGAGCACTGGTGGCGGATGCCCGACCGGAGCATCCGCTGGGACGACACCGACTTCCTCGACGACCCGGCCGCCCTGGCCGCGCGCGACTCGGCGCTGGCCCTGGGCCTGCAACGACAGGTCGAGCTCACCACCGCGTGGCTCGGCAGCGACGCAGCCAAGGAGGAACCGTGGACCACGAGCGCCTTCTCCACCGACGGATTCCTGCGCCTCAGCCCGGCGGAGCTCGCCGCGCTGGGCCAGGAGATCCAGGACGTGATCGACCGCTACGCGA
>NZ_JAUQWH010000164.1 GCF_030757795.1 Actinoplanes oryzae | reverse complement strand
GCTTCTGGCGGCCAACCGGGCGTACGAGGACCGGTTCGGGCACGTGTTCCTGATCTTCGCCAGCGGGAAGTCGCAGGCGGAGATCCTGGCGGCGGCGCGCCGGCGGCTGGCCTCCGACGCCGCCGCCGAGCGGCTCGAGGTCGCCGGGGAGCTCGGGAAGATCGCACGACTGCGGCTGGCGCGGCTGGTGCCCTTCCACATCTCGACCCATGTGCTCGACACGGCGACCGGCTCGCCGGCGGCCGGGGTCCCGGTCGGGCTGGAACCCCTCGCCGGCTTCGGCGTGACCGACGGGGACGGGCGGTTGCGCTTCGAGGCCGCCGAGGCGGGCGACTACCGGCTCGACTTCGACGTGGCGTCCTACCTCGGGGCGGACGCCTTCTTCCCGCTCGCGACGGTGACCTTCCGCGTCCGGGACACCAACCGGAACTATCACGTGCCGTTGTTGCTGAGCAGGTTCGGCTACACCACCTACCGAGGGAGCTGACGCGTGGCGATCGTGCTGGGACCCCACCGATACGGCAAGGCGGAGACCCGGCTCGTGCGGGTCACGCGGGACGGCGACAGGCACGGGCTGGCCGACCTCAACGTGAGCGTCGCGCTCGCCGGCGACCTCGCGGCCACGCACCTGACCGGGGACAACAGCGGCGTGCTGCCGACGGACACGATGAAGAACACGGTGTACGCCTTCGCGCGCGAGCACGGCGCCGGCGAGCCCGAGGACTTCGCGCTCCTGCTGGGCCGGCACTTCGTCGGGACGCAGCCGCAGATCACGCATGCCAGGATCACGATCGAGGCGTACGGGTGGGAGCGCCTGGGCCCGCACTCGTTCCGCCGCTCGGGGGACTTCGTGCGTACGGCGCTCGTGGACGTCACCGAGTCGCAGGCGCAGGTGGTGTCGGGCATCCGGGACCTCGTGGTGATGAACACGACCGACTCGGAGTTCCACGGGTTCGCGCGCGACCGGTACACGACGCTGCCCGAGGCGACCGATCGGATCCTCGCCACCGCCGTCGACGCCCGGTGGCGGCACGCCTCGTCCGGTGGGTCGTGGGCGGAGTCGTTCGAGAAGGTCAAGGATGCGATGGTGCACGCGTTCGTGACCACGTACAGCTATTCGCTGCAGCAGACCCTGTACGCCATGGGCACGCGCGTGCTCGAGGACCGTCCCGAGGTCGCGGAGATCCGGCTGGCGTTGCCGAACAAGCATCATTATCTGGCCGACCTCTCGCCGTTCGACCTGGAGAATCCCGGTGAGGTGTTCATCGCGGGCGACCGGCCGTACGGGCTGATCGAAGGCACCGTGACCCGCGACGACGCCGCGCCGGCCCTGGCACCGTGGTTCGCATGATCGTCATCGAGAACGTCGCCGTGGCGACGGTGGACGCCGCGGGCACCGAGCACACCGACGGCCACGTGGTGGTCGGCGACGACGGGCGCATCGTCGCCGTGGGCCCGGGTCCGGCCGGCCCGCACGACGGCTCGGCCCGCCGCGTCGACGGCACGGGCTGCCTCGTGACGCCCGGGCTGATCAACACCCACCATCACCTCTACCAGTGGGCGACCCGCGGGCTGGCGCAGGACGAGACGCTCTTCGGCTGGCTGACGACGCTCTATCCGATCTGGGGGCGCATCGACGCGGACACGGTCGGCGCCGCCGCCGCTGCCGGGCTGGGCTGGCTCGCGCTGTCCGGCTGCACGACGAGCATGGACCACCACTACGTCTTCCCGCGCGACGGCGGCGACGTCTTCGCGGCCGAGATCGAGGCAGCCCGGGAGATCGGGCTGCGCTTCCATCCGACGCGCGGCTCGATGGACCTCGGCCAGTCGCAGGGCGGGTTGCCGCCGGACCACGTGGTCGAGAAGACCGACGCGGCGCTGGCCGCCACCGCCTCGGCGATCGACCGCTGGAACGACCCGTCCCCGGAGTCGATGCTGCGGGTCGGGGTGTCGCCCTGCTCGCCCTTCTCGGTCACGTCCACGCTGATGACCGAGGCCGCGGCGCTGGCCCGGGACAAGGGCGTCCGGCTGCACACGCACCTCGCCGAGACCGACGACGAGGAGGACTTCTGCCGGGAGCGCTTCGGCTGCACCCCCGTCGAGTACGCCGAGCGGCTCGGCTGGCTGGGGACCGACGTCTGGCTCGCGCACGGCGTCCACCTTGACGACGCCGCCGTGGCCCGGCTGGGTGCGACGGGTACGGGCGTCGCGCACTGCCCGAGCTCGAACGCCAGGCTCGGGGCCGGCATGGCCCGGGTGCGGGAGCTGCTCGACGCGCGGGTCCCGGTGGGGCTGGGCGTGGACGGCTCGGCGTCGCAGGAGGCGGCGCACCTGGGCGAGGAGTTGCGCCAGGCGCTCTACACGGCGCGGTCGCGGGGCGGCCCGGCGGCGATGACGGCCCGGGAGTCGTTGCGCCTGGGCACGATGGGCGGGGCGCGCTGTCTCGGGCGGCAGGACGACATCGGCAGCATCGAGGTGGGCAAGCTGGCCGATCTCGTGCTGTGGCGCCTCGACGGGCTGGGGCACGCCGGCATCGAGGACAAGGTCGCGGCGCTCGTGCTCGGTCCGGCGGCGCCGGTGGAGCTGGCCCTGGTCGGCGGGCGGCCGGTTGTCGAGCGCGGCGAGCTGGTCCACGCGGACGCTGCGGCGCTGGCCCGGCGCGCCCGGCATGCCCACCGTAAGTTGATGCAGGACTGACTCAGCGTATTTAAGGAAGACATAAGACTGGTGGGCCGCAAAACTGTTATCGAATGGCGGGATCGCGGCCACCTGCGGCGAATTCCGGGGCCGTCTTAAGTCTTCTTCCGCGAGTTGAAACAAGCCCTCTGGCCTGCGCATACTCTGTCGCGGCACAGCACGGGACGTTTCAACCGACAAGGATTCACCATGCGGACACCAGCCCCCGCCCACGTGGCCCCGCCGGACCCGAGAAAGAAGCGCCGGCGCATCACTCGCATTTCTCTCGCGTCCGCGATCGCCGTGGCGCTGGGTGGCAGCGGCGTCTACATCGCCGGCGCCAGCGCCGACGAGGTGACCGTCCCGGGCCGCGTGCAGGCCGAGTCCTACGCCGCCAACTCCGGCGCCCAGACCGAGGGCACCGGCGACAAGGACGGCGGCAAGAACGTCGGCTGGCTGACCAGCGGCGACTGGATGCGCTACGACAACGTGGCCGTGACCGGGGCCGCCTGGACCGCCCGGGTCGCCTCGAACAACACCGAGGGCGGCTCGATCGAGATCCGGCAGGGCTCGCAGACCGGCACGCTGCTGGCCACCTTCCCGGTGGCGAACACCAAGGGCTGGCAGACCTGGACGACCGTCAGCGCCAAGGCCGCGTCGGTCCCGGCCGGCAAGCAGACCCTCTTCGCCGTGATGAAGAGCAAGTCGCGCTCCGACTTCGTGAACGTCAACTGGTTCACCTTCGGCCCGGCGACCACGGCCTCCACGGCGCCCGGCTCCGCCGCGCCCTCCTCGGCGGCTCCCTCCTCCGCCGCGCCCTCGTCCGCCGCCCCCTCCGCGTCGTCGAGCTCCTCGGCCGGCGGCTGGGTGCCGGTCGACCAGGCGGCCTGGCAGAAGGAGCTGGACTACTTCAACTCCGTGCAGCTCAAGCCGGTCCCCGCCAACGCCGTCCGCGTGGCGGAGTTCCAGACCAACTGCAAGGTCTCGGGCTACGCCGACGACGACCCGATCGTCTTCCCCAAGATGACGGGCGCCTCGCACAACCACACCTTCTTCGGCCCCAAGGTCGATGCGAACACCACGAACGAGCAGCTGCTGGCCGGCAAGACCACGACCTGTGACGCCCCCGGCGACTTCAGTGCCTACTGGGCGCCGACGCTGACCCAGAACGGCAAGGTCGTGCCGATGGAGAGCTTCCGGGTCTACTACGGATCCCGGCTGCCCGACCCCTCGGACATGAAGCCCTTCCCGCCCGGCTTGCGCATCGTCCAGGGCGACGCGAAGCTGCAGGAGGCCACCCCGGCCGGCAAGAACGGCCAGTTCTGGTGCACCGGCGGCGAGGTCGGCCGCAGCGCCGACGGCAACTGGCCCAAGTGCGGCGGCGGCCACCTGATCTACCAGCTCACCTTCAAGGACTGCTGGGACGGCAAGCACATCGACTCGCCCGACCACAAGTCGCACATGGGCAACGCGGTCAACGGCAAGTGCCAGGGCGACTACCCGGTGGCCGTACCGAACCTGTCCTTCATGCTCAACTACGACACCCTCGGCGGCGACGGGCTGAAGCTTTCCTCCGGCATGGCCTCCTCCATCCACGGCGACTTCATGAACGCCTGGGACCCCGAGAAGCTGTCCGACCTCGTCAAGATCTGCCTCACCCAGAAGGCCAAGTGCGGCACCACGCCGACCTTCTGATCCCTGGAGCACGAACCCCCGTTCCCCGGTAACACGATGGCCCCCGTTTCCCCGCGGGGGCCATCGCCGTGTCCGGCCCCCGTTCGCCCCGGCGCCTCCCCGTACGGCCGGCAGCGGCGGTGTGGGGGCGGGCCGTCTTTGAGGCAGCGGCGGCGCGGTGGTCGCCGGACCGATAACGTACGAGGGAAGCCCCGCCGAAGGGAGTCGCTCGTGGTTGAGATCCTGTCCGCCGACGCCGTGGCGTTCGTCGAAGAGCTGAACAAGCGCTTCCGGCCACGCCGCAACGAGCTGCTCGCCCGCCGGGCCGAGCGCCGGGCGCACATCGCCGCCGGAGGCAGCCTCGACTTCCTGCCCGAGACGGCCGAGATCCGCGCCGGGGACTGGACGGTGCCGCCCGCCCCGCCCGCGCTCACCGACCGGCGGGTGGAGATCACGGGCCCGACCGAGCGCAAGATGACGATCAACGCCCTGAACTCCGGCGCCAAGGTCTGGCTGGCCGACCTGGAGGACGCGAACACGCCCCACTGGGCCAACGTCGTCGACGGCCAGCAGAATCTCTACGACGCGATCCGCCGCACCATCAGGCTCGAGACCGAGAAGAAGACGTACGAGCTCGGCGACGGGCCCTACCCGACGATCGTCATGCGGCCCCGGGGCTGGCACCTGGACGAGCGGCACCTGACGGTCGACGGCGAGCCGGCCGTGGGCGCGCTCGTCGACTTCGGGCTCTACTTCTTCCACAACGCCGCCGAGCTGATCGAGCGCGGCAGCGGCCCGTACCTTTATCTGCCCAAGATGGAGTCCCACCTCGAGGCCGCGCTGTGGAACGACGTCTTCACCTACGCCCAGGACGCGCTCGGCATCCCGCAGGGCAGCATCCGCGCGACGGTGCTGATCGAGACGATCCCGGCCGCGTTCGAGATGGACGAGATCCTGTGGGCCCTGCGCCCGCACATCGCCGGTCTCAACGCGGGCCGCTGGGACTACCTGTTCAGCATCATCAAGTACTTCCGCGACAACCCGGCGATGGTCCTGCCCGACCGGGCGGCGGTCACCATGACGGCGCCGTTCATGCGCGCCTACACGGAGCTGCTCGTCAAGACGTGCCACAAGCGCGGCGCCTTCGCCATGGGCGGCATGGCGGCCTTCATTCCCAGCCGCCGTGACCCGCAGGTCAACGAGGTCGCCCTCGCCAAGGTCCGCGAGGACAAGGAGCGCGAGGCCGGCGACGGCTTCGACGGCTCCTGGGTGGCCCACCCCGACCTCGTCCCGGTCTGCCGCGAGATCTTCGATCGTACGCTCGGCGACCGCCCCAACCAGCTGGACCGCCGCCGCGACGACGTCGAGGTGACGGCCGCCCAGCTGCTCGACGTGTCCGCCACCGGCGGGGCCGTGACCGAGGCGGGCCTGCGCTCCAACGTCTCCGTGGCCCTGCAGTACCTGGAGGCGTGGCTGCGCGGCAACGGCGCCGTGGCGATCTTCAACCTGATGGAGGACGCCGCCACGGCCGAGATCTCGCGCTCGCAGGTGTGGCAGTGGATCCACAACGGCGTGACGCTCGACGACGGGACCCCGATCACCGCCGAGCTGGTCCGGCGGCTCGAGGACGAGGAGCTGGCCGCCATCGACCAGGCGCCGGGCAACCGCTTCGACGAGGCCCGCAAGCTCTTCGAACGGGTGGCGCTGGCGGACGACTTCGCCGACTTCCTGACGACCGCCGCCTACGACGCGATCGACTGACCCGTGCGGCTCACCGACGACGACTACGCCCGGCTCGACGGGCGGCTCGCCGCCCACGACTCGTTCCTCCGCGAGCGCTATCCCGGGGAGCGGCCGGTCCGGCAGCCGGTGCACACCGTCTACATCCCCGCCGACCGGATCGCCGGCTTCCGCGAGTGGGGCACGCTGGCGCTCGACGTCCTGGACCAGCATCCGCCGGTGCCCTTCCCGGCGGCGCTCGAGGAGCGTGTGCGCGCCAAGCTCGCCACCGAGCCGATCGAGGACCTGCGCGTCGACTTCGAGGACGGCTACGGCGTCCGCGACGACGACCAGGAGGACGCGGCCGTCAAGCAGGCGGCCGCGGTGCTGCTCGACGGTTCCCGGCCGCCCTTCCTCGGGCTGCGGATCAAATCGCTCGAGGCGCCGACCCGTCACCGCGCGCTGCGGACCCTCGACCTGTGGCTGACCCACTACCCGGACCCCTTCATCGTCACGCTGCCCAAGGTCAGCGGCGTGGACCAGGTCGCCGCGATGGTCGCCCTCTGCGAGCGGCTGGAGGACGCGTACGGCCTCGACGCCCGTACCCTCCGCTTCGAGATCCAGGTCGAGCTGCCGGCGGCGGTGCTCGGCGCCGACGGGGGAGCGACCGTGGCGCGGCTCATCACCGCCGCCGCCGGCCGTTGCACGGGCCTGCACTACGGCACGTACGACTACAGCGCCGCCGCCGGGGTCGCCGCGGCCCATCAGGCGATGGATCACCCGGTCGCCGACTACGCGAAGGCGGTCATGCAGGCGGCCGCGGCGGGCACGGGCGTCCGGCTCTCGGACGGCTCCACCAACATCCTGCCCGTCGGCACGGACGTCGCGGTGCACGAGGCGTGGGCACTGCATCACCGCCTGGTGCGCCGCTCGCTGGAACGCGGCTACTACCAGGGCTGGGATCTGCATCCGGCGCAGCTGCCCACGCGCTTCGCGGCGACCTACGCGTTCTTCGCCGACGGCATGGACGCCGCGGTCCAGCGCCTGCGCCGCTATCTCGACCGGCAGTCCGGCGGCATCCTGGACGAGCCCGCCACGGCCCGCGCGCTGGCGAACTATCTGCTGCGCGGGATCGACTGCGGCGCCCTCTCGGCCGACACCGTGGGCTTCAGCCGGGAGGAGCTGCTGGCTTTGATCTAGGAACGCGGAGCTTCGCGCGACGTGACCGCCCGGCAACGCTGGGGCACTAATGTCAGATCCATGGACGATCTCGTCGTGCGGTCCCGCCGCGCTGTCACCCCCGACGGCGTGCGCCCGGCTGCCGTGTCGGTCCGGTCCGGAAAGATTGTCGCTGTCGACGGGTACGCAGCCGAGCTGCCCGCCGCCGAGGACGTCGACCTCGGGGAGCTCGCGCTGCTGCCCGGGATCGTCGACACCCATGTGCACGTCAACGAGCCCGGGCGTACGGAATGGGAAGGCTTCGCCACCGCCACCCGGGCCGCCGCGGCGGGGGGTGTCACCGCCATCGTGGACATGCCGCTCAACAGCCTGCCGCCGACGGTCTCGGTGGAGGCCCTCGACATCAAGCGCAAGGCGGCGGCCGGCCAGATCCACGTCGACGTGGGCTTCTGGGGCGGCGCGATCCCGGGCAACGCCTCCGAGCTGCCCGCCCTGCACGGCGCGGGCGTCTACGGCTTCAAGGCCTTCCTGGCCGACTCGGGCGTCCCCGAGTTCCCCCCGCTGGACGCCGCCCAGCTCGCCGAGGCGCTGGCCGCGGTGGACGCCCAGTTCGTGATCCACGCCGAGGACCCCGAGCACCTGCACGAGGCGGCTTCCTCCGCCACCTACTCGGACTTCCTCGCCTCCCGCCCGCCGGACGCCGAGCACGCCGCCGTGGCCACCGCGATTGCCGCCGCCCGTGCGGCAGGGGCGCGCGTGCACATCCTGCACCTCTCGGCCGCCTCCGCGCTGCCGCTGATCGCGGCCGCGCGCGCCGAGGGTGTCCGGGTGACCGCCGAGACGTGCCCGCACTACCTGACCCTCGACGCCGCCGAGGTGCCCAGCGGCGCCACCGAGTTCAAGTGCTGCCCGCCGATCCGGGACAGCGCCAACCGCGACCGGCTCTGGGCAGCCCTCGCCGACGGCCTCATCACCTGCGTCGTGAGCGACCACTCGCCCTGCACCCCCGAGCTGAAGCGGCAGGACACCGGCGACTTCGCCGCGGCGTGGGGCGGCATCGCGTCGGTGCAGCTCGGGCTGCCCGTCGTGTGGACGGCCGCCCGCGGCCGGGGGCACAGCCTCGCCGACGTGGTGACGTGGATGGCCCGGCGACCCGCCGATCTGGTCGGGCTGAGCGCCAAGGGACGCCTCGAGGTGGGCGCCGACGCGGACCTCGTCGCCTTCGACCCCGATGCCACGTTCCGGGTCGATCCGGCGGAGCTGCACCACCGCAACCCCGTCACGCCGTACGCCGGAAAGACTTTGACCGGTCATGTCCGCACCACCTGGCTGCGCGGGCAGGTCGTGACCGGAGCCGAGCCGCGCGGCCGGTTCCTCACCCGGGAGGACTCCTGATGGAAGACTTCACGCTCCTGCCCGACCTCGCGTCGCGCGTCTTCGGCGGCGGGGTGGTGCACGCGAACGACGAGTTCTTCGCCGCCGCGGACCACTTGGTCGACCCGGCCGCGCCGGTCTTCGCGCCGCGGACCTTCGGCCAGAAGGGCCAGGTCTACGACGGCTGGGAGACCCGGCGCCGGCGGGAACCCGGCCACGACACGGCGATCGTCCGGCTCGGCGCGCCGGGCGTGGTGCACGGCGTCGACATCGACACGGCCTTCTTCACCGGCAACTATCCGCCCTTCGCCTCGGTCGAGGGCTGCGCGGTCGACGGCTATCCCGACGTGGCCCAGCTGGTCGCGGCGGACTGGGAGCCGCTGGTGCCGCGGTCGCCGCTGGCCGGGGACAGCCAGAACCTCTTCGCCGTCGACGCCCGCCGACGCTTCACCCACGTGCGTCTCAGCATCTATCCCGACGGCGGCGTAGCCCGGCTGCGGGTGCACGGCGAGCCGGTGCCCGACCCCATGCTGCTGCCCAGTGTCTTCGACGTCGCCGCGGCCGAGCACGGAGCGCGGATCGCCAGCTGCAGCAACATGTTCTACGGCCATCCGCAGAACATGATCAACCCCGGGCTGGCCCGATCGATGGGCGACGGCTGGGAGACCTCGCGCCGCCGGGACGACGGCAACGACTGGGTCCTCGTGCAGCTGGCCACCCCGGCCGTCATCGAACTGGCCGAACTGGACACCAGCCACTTCAAGGGCAATGCCCCCGGCAGCGCCACCCTGCGCGGCATCGACGCGCGCATCGGCCTGCTCGACGACCCTGCCGACTGGTTCGAGCTGTTGCCGCAGGTGCGCCTGAACCCGGACACCCGGCACCGCTTCGCGATCCCCGTCGTGCCCACCGCGACGCACGTGCGCCTCGACATCTTCCCGGACGGAGGCATGGCCCGGCTGCGCCTGCACGGTCGGGCGGACGGACCGGCGCTGCAGGTCCGTTACGAGGCCACCACCTGAGACTCGGCTCATCACTGCTCCTCCCGTGCGTCGGTCGTGGCAGCGACGTTAGACCGATTCCGGGAGGAGGCCCGAAGTTGTCCACAGGCGCTCCGGACGTGCCGGAAAGTTATCCACAGGCGCGATTCGTGCACCGGCCAAGGACCGGTCCGAGGGGCTAGCTTCCCTGGCATGAACCGCAACGTGACTCTCGTGCTCGTCGACCGGACGGGCGGCATTCTCGGAGCTCTGCCCTCGTTCGAGGTGGAGCTGCCCTGGTGGCAGGAAGCGTCGGACGTGGTCGAGGCCGCCCGCCTCAAGCACGGCGTGACGGTGACCCTCTTGCGCCTGCTCGCCGCGGACCGGCCCGCACCACCCGGTGGTGAGGTCGTCTATCTCGCGCAGGCACACGGCGAGATCAGTGTGGCGCTGGACCCCTTCGAGTCGGTGACCGCCGTCGGTCCGGCCGACCTGGCGCCGGAGCCGAGGCGTGCGCCGTGGGCCGTGCCCGGCGGCCCGGCCGCCTCGCTGGCGTGGGCCCTCGAGGCGCTTGGCCCGGGCGATGCCGTGGCGGTGCAGCAACGCACGTGGAATCTGTCGGCGCTGTGGCGCATCGAGATGGCGGGGAGCCCGGTGGCGTGGCTCAAGCAGGTGCCGTGGTTCTTCGCGCACGAGCCGGCGGTGCTGCGCCTGGTCGACGGGGTGGCGCCCGGGCTCGTCCCCGAGGTGCTGGCCGTGGGGGAGGCCGGTCGCTCGTTGCTGGCACACGTTCCGGGCGAGGACCGTTACGGCAGCGGGGCCGAGCTGTGCGCCGTGGTGGCCCGGGACTTCCATCGCGTGCAGGCGGAGTTCGCCGGGCGGACGGAGGAGCTGCTCGCCGCCGGGGTGCCCGACCGCCGCAGGGAGAGCGACCGCTTCGCCCGGGTGGCGGAGCCGTGGCTCGAGACCGTCGGCGGGCTCACGGACCTCATGGACGAGCTGCCCGCGCGGCTGGCCGCGATCGAGGCGTGCGGTGTGCCGGACACCCTGGTGCACGGTGACCTGCACGGAGGCAACGTCCGGACGACCGCGACGAGCCGGGTGATCGTGGACTGGGGCGACTCGGTCGTCGGGCATCCGGCGTTCGACATCCTGCGGCTCACCGACGGGTTGCCGGAGCAGCCGCAGCTGCTCGCAGAGTGGGCGGCCCGCTGGCGCGAGTCGGTGCCCGGGTGTGACCCCGAGACGGCGCTGGCGCTGTTCCGCCCGGTGGCGGCCCTGCACTCGGCGGCGATCTACCAGGACTTCCTCGATCACATCGAGCCGTCGGAACGGCCCTATCACGAGAGTGACGTGCCTGACCGGCTGCGCGCGGCCGTGGCGGCGGTGGGGACGTCATGATCGTGTTCGGGGTGCCCGTCCCGGAGATGCTGCTGGGATGGCGCGGGAAGGTGCGGCCCGGGCGGGGCGGATCGGCCGGGTGACACCCGGAGGGCAGGCGGGGGTCCTACGGTGGAGGCGTGGCTGACCTGGGGCGGCGGTTCGTGGCGAAGATCGAGCGGGACGGGGGACCGTTGCCGCCGGAGCTGGCCGCGGCCTTCGCGTCGGTGCCCCGGGAGGCGTTCGTGACCGACGGCTTCCAGCGGCGGGACGGCACGTGGGCGCTGCCGGGCAGTGCCGGGTTCCTCGAGTCGGTGTACCAGGACGACGTCCTGGTCACCAAGGTCGCCGGCGGCATGCCGGTGAGCTCGTCGAGCCAGCCGTCGCTGATGGCGATCATGCTGGAGGCGCTCGACGTGCGGCCCGGGCAGCGCGTGCTGGAGATCGGAGCCGGGACCGGATACAACGCCGCGCTGCTGCGGGCACTGGGCGCCGAGGTGACCAGTGTGGACGTGCAGGAGGACGTGGCCGACCGGGCCCGCGCCGCGCTGGAGCGGGCCGGCGTCGACGGGGTGCGGGTGCTGGCCGGGGACGGCTATGCGGGATCGCCGGGGGAGACGTTCGCCCGGGTGATCGTGACCGTCGGCGTCTCGGGGCTGTCGCCGCGGTGGTTCGAGCAGGTGGGAGACGGACTGGTGGTGGCACCGGTCGAGCACGCCGGAACGCATCCGGTGCTGGTCGCCCGGCAGGTCGCCGCCGGGGACGAGGAGCGTGTCGTTGCGCAGGTGGTGTGTTCGTCCGGATTCATGAGTGCGGCGGGGCCGTTGCTGGCTCGGCACCCGAGGAGCCATCCCGCGCCGCTGGCCCAGAGCAACGGCGACCGGCTGGACGTGGTGGCACCGGCGCGGTGGGCCGGCGCCCTGGAGGCGGCCCGCTATCGGGACCTGCAGTATGCCGCGGGGGTGTGGCATGAAAGGGCCACGCAGATGCCGCTCAGCGGCCAGTCGCAGAACCCGTTGGTGCTGCTGGACGAGACAGGAACCGGCGGGGCGGTGATCCTGCCCGACGGGTCGGTGCTGGCAGGGGGAGAGGACCCGGCACGGTACGCGAGAGAGGCGAAGGAGGTGCTGGACCGATGGGAGGCGACGGGACGACCGTCGACAGGGGCGTGGCAGATCCGGATGTCGCTGACGGACGAGCCCGGGACGCCGATCTGGTATCCGGCGGAATGGGAGCTGCGTCCCCGCGCGAGGAGCCACGGCCCCTCCTGAACGGGGCGGTGCGCGCCAGGTCAGGCGCGCAGGTAGGTCAGGACGGCCAGGACACGGCGGTTGGTTTCCTCGGCGGGCGGGAGGTTCAGTTTGGCGAGGATGCTGCCGACGTGCTTGGCGACCGCGGCCTCGGTGACGAAGAGGCGGCCGGCGATGGCGGAGTTGGAGTGGCCCTCGGCGACCAGGGCGAGGACCTCGTGCTCGCGCGGGGAGAGGGCGGCCAGCGGGTCGGGCGGGCGCTGCAGCAGGCGGCGGACGACCTCGGGGTCGATGACGGTGGCGCCGGCGGCGACCTGGTGGAGCGAGCCGGCGAAGTCCTGCACGTCGGCGACGCGGTCCTTCAGGAGATAGCCGACCGCCTTGCCGTCGCCGGTGGCGAGGAGGGTGGTGGCGTACTCGTCCTGGACGTACTGGCTCAGGACCACGACGGGCAGGGCAGGCCGGACGCGGCGCAGGGCCACGGCGGCGCGCAGTCCCTCGTCGCGGAAGGTCGGAGGCATCCGGATGTCGGTGACGACCAGGCCGGGGCGGTGCTCGGCGACCACCGCGACCAGTTCGTCGGCGTCGGCGACCGCGGCGGCCACCTCGAAGCCGAAGCGGGGCAGCATCTGAGCCAGCCCCTCGCGCAGCAGGACACCGTCCTCGGCGAGCACCACTGTGGTCATGCGGCGCTCGGCAGTTCCACGCGAACCAGGGTGGGGCCACCGGGCGGGCTCGACAGCAGCAGCCTGCCACCGGCGGCGGCCACCCGGTCGGCGAGGCCCGTGAGCCCGGTGCCCCCGGCGGGATCGGCACCGCCATGACCGTCGTCGCGCACTTCGAGAATGAGCACGTTGCCGGCGCGGGTGAGCAGGACGTCGGCGCGGGTGGCACCGGCGTGCTTGACCACGTTGGCGAGGGCCTCCGACGCGGCGAAGTAGGCCGTGCCCTCAAGCTGCTCGCTCGGCCGTGGGACGCCGTCCGTGACGGTCACCGCGACCGGGATCGGCGAGCGGCCGGCCAGTTCGCGCAGGGCGGCGGGCAGGCCGAGATCGGTCAGCTGCTGCGGGCGGATGCCGTGGATGAGGTCGCGCATCACGACCATCAGCTCCTTCGCCTGCTCGTGGGCGCGGCCCAGCGGCTCGGCGGCGGGAGAATCGTCCGGTACATCCAGCTTCGCCATGCCCAGGTGCAGCGTCAGGCTGGTCAGCCGGTGCTGGGCACCGTCGTGCAGGTCCCGCTCGATGCGGCGGCGCTCGAGGTCGAAGGCGTCGGCGAGACGGGCCCGGGAGCGGGCGACCTCGCGCAGCTGCACCCCGGTGCGGTCGCCGAGCAGCGCCCGCGCCACGGCCGCCTGACCCGTCGCGACCGCGCCGAGCAGGTAGACCAGCGCCGGGGCGAGCAGCAGGCCGAGCACGGCGAAGACGACCGACTCGCCGAAACTGTCCACGGTGTAGACGCCGATGGTCCAGTCCGCCGAGCCGCCCGTGGCGAGCAGCGGGCTGAGCACGAAGGCCACGTCCAGCACCGTGAGGAAGGCGATCAGCGCGTACGCGGCGGGGACGGTCAACCCGAGGACCATCGCGTAGATGACCTCGCGCCACGTGGCGGTTTCGGTGTAGCGGGTGCGGAGCCAGGCGATCGGGTCCTGCGGCACGGGCCGGTGCGGCGACGGCAGCGGGCGCGGGTCGATCAGGGCCAGCCGCGCCCGCTCGACGGCGCCCAGCGGCACGGCCAGCAGCGGGCCGAAGGCGACCCAGCCGAGGAGGGCGACGACCATGAGGACCAGCAGGGTACGCGTCGGAGCACGCCCCTCGCTGAGCCAGCCCAGCGTGGCGGCGTAGGGCAGCGCGAGCATCCAGGTCACGAAGGCGACGGGCGCGGCGAACGGAAGGGTGGTCGCGATGTAGAGCAGGGCACGCCACGGCTGGGCCGTGACCAGGTAACGGCGGTCGAGCAACGCGGGGAATGTGGACACACGGTCACGCTAGGTCCACGCCCCTGGCCCCCGACAGCCCGCGAGATGTACATCCCGGGTAGACCTGGCACTACCCATGCCCTGACCTCGGGCGGCGGCAGGTCACCAGACGCCGTTGCGGCGGTCCCGGTAGGAGCGGCCGTCGGGGTCGTACATCAGGCGGTAGGCGGGGAGGGCCCACAGGCGCTGGTACCACGGGAGCTTTCCCGTTTCGTGGGGCATCAGGCGACCCGGCGGGCGGTCGCCCTGGCGGCCACCCTTGTGCCAGTCGCGCAGGGCGTCGGCCGTGGCGCGCGCTGCTCGTACCGCTGCCTCGGGGTCGATGAGCTCGGTGGCGTCGGCCCTGTCGAGGTGCTCGCTCAGCAGGGCCAGCCGCAGGTCGCGGGCGTAGACGCGGGCACCGTCGCCCAGGCCCGCGGGGTCGACCGGCTCGCGCTCGTCGCGGGTCGGGTCGAGGACGGCGCACGACAACTCGCTGTCGTGCGTCCACGAGCGACGGTTGAAGTTGTCGCTGCCCACGCTGGCCCAGACGTCGTCGATGACGCAGACCTTGGCGTGGACGTAGACCGGCGTGCCCTCGTGATTCTCGACGTCGAACACGTGGACGCGGTCCGGGGCGGCCCGCCGGCACAGCGAGATCGCCTCCTCGCGGCCGATCTGGTTGGGCGGGAGCGCGAAGCGGCCGTCGACGTCGGGGTGGCGGGGCACGACCGCGATGAGGTGCAGCTCCGGGTTGCTGTTGAGCGCCTCCGCGAACAGCTGTGCGACCTCGGTCGACCACAGGTACTGGTCCTCGAGGTAGATCAGCCGCCGCGCCCGTTTGATGGCTTTCGTGTAGCCGCGGGCGATCGTCTGCTCGCCGTTGCGCGCGAAGGGGTAGGGCGGGCGCATCGACGGGTAGGTCCGCAGCACCTGGATCGCGTGCGGCCCGCACTCGGGCGGGTCCGGCAGCCTGTCGGGCAGCCGGTCGGCCCGCAGGTCGGCGTGCTTGAGCTCGTCCGTGACCGTGGAGATCGGACCGTGCTGGTCGAGCGGCGTCGGATCGTTCCACCGCTCGCGGAAGGTGAGATCCAGCACGCCGACGACCGGGCCGCGCAGCGCGAGCTGCACGTCGTGCCAGGGCGGATTGTCGCCGTACGCCTTGTTCATGGCCAGGCCCTGCGGGTCGCCGCGGTGCTGCTCGTCGTCGCGGCGACTGTGGCACAGGTCGATGCCCCCGGCGAAGGCGATGTCACGCTCGGGCTCGGCGGGATGCCGCAGCACGACCAGTTTCTGATGGTGCGACCCGCCACGGCGTACGCGCTGGTCGAGCAGGACCTCGCCGCCCGCGTCCGCGATCTCCTCGCTGAGGTTGCGGTTCTCCTCCTCGCTGTAGGCGAGCTTGTCGACGTGCGAGCGCCACAACAGGCCCTTGACGATCACGCCCCGGCGCGCGGCGTCCGCGAAGAGCCGGGTGATCGTGGGACCTTCGTCACGCATCCGCTCGTCGGGGTCGCCGCGCCAGTCGGTGAAGAAGAGGTGATCTCCTTCACCCAGCGCTTCCACTTCCGTCACCAACCGGTCGAAATACGTTTTTCCGTGAATCAGCGGCTCGGCCGTGTTTCCCCCGGACCAGGTGGGTATCTCCGAGTCAGGGTTGTCCCGCTCGTCGGCGGTCAGGAACCAGTCCTCGTGTTCCTGCTTTTCCGGTGGCACGGCCAATCCTCCGAGGTCGACGACGCCCTCACCGTAGGCCGCACCCCGGGCCGCCGCATCCCGAGCCGACCGCCACGCGTCGAAGGACACACCCATGACGACCGAGCCCCTGACCAGGACCGTAACCACCACCGACACCGCCGACGCCTCCGAGCGCGTCCTGCTCATCGGCATGCTGCTGCTCGTCCTGCTGGGCGTGGGCGCCATGTTCTTGATCACAGCCTGACGGTCCGCCCCTCGGGTGGCGTCCGATCCGCCACCCGGGCGGACCTTGATCCACTCATCGGACGTGCCGCCCCGGCCGGCCGGGCGGGGGCAAAATTCACCAATCCCCCGGGTACGCCCGAAGCGCCGGTCCGTGCCGAGTTTGTGACTGATCCCGGGCAGCCAACCGGGCGCCCGCTCGGCCATACTCCTGGGTATGACGGGGGAGCACAGCTTCAACAGCGCCACGATCGAGGTTCCGCAGGCCGCGGCAGTCGCGGGCACCACCGCGACGGTCTGGACGCCGGCCGCCGGGCAGATCGCGGTGCCCGTGCCACCGGGCACGATGGACGGTGCCGTGCTCCGCGTCGAGACTCCGCAGGGTCCGATGGACGTCACCGTGCGTGTGACGCCGGACGCGGGCTTCCCGCCGCCGCCCGCCTTCCCGACGTCCGGATACCCGGCTCCCGGCTACCCGCCCGCCGGTTTCCCGCCGCCCGGCGCGAGCCCCGCCGGTTTCCCGCCGCCTGGCGCGACGGCGCCCGGCGCGAGCCCCGCGGGTTTCCCACTGCCCGGCGCGACGCCGCCCGGGCCGTACGGGACCCCGCCGGCCGGGCCCTACGGGACCCCGTCCGCCGGGCCCTACGAGACGTCGCCCGCCGGGCCCTACGGGACGCCGCCGGCCGGGCCTTACGGGACGCCGCCGGCCGGGCCTTACGGAGCGCCGCCGGCGGGGCCGTACGGGCCGCCGTCTCCGTTCGCCGGGTCCACGCCGCCCGCGAAGAAGTCCGGCAAGACCGGCCTGATCGTCGGCGTCGCGGTGGCATCCCTGCTCGTCGTGGGCTGCTGCGGCGTCGCCCGTAGCGTCTTCGGCGGTGACGACGACGACACGACCGCCGCCGCGAACGACACCCGGGTGACGGCCACCGCCGAGGCCACTCCGAGCACGGCGGCGGCGCTGTCCCCCGAGCAGTACGCCCAGCTGCTCACCAGCTCCGACCAGGCGCTCAAGTCGACCTTCGGAAAGCTGAACACCGGCGACACGAGCGCCTTCGCCAAGGCCGCCCCCGCCGCCGCGAGCAGCATCCGCGCGGAGGCCGGCAAGCTCCGGGCCGTGGCGCCGCCCACCGGCACGGAGAGCGTCCACGCCCAGGTCGCCTCCGAGCTGGAGAGCCTCGGGGACATGATCGAGGACACGGCGGGCGCCCGGCAATCGTGCCCGGCGGCCTCCCCGTACGCGACGGTGCTCACCTCCGGCTGGGCGGACAGCCTGCGCGAGGACGTGAAGAAGCTGTCCGAGGCCGACGTCGCGTACAAGTTCGGGACGTTCCTCCCCGCCGCCCCCAAGGAGCAGAACCGCCGCCTCAAGACCGGAACCTATGTCAAGAAGCGTGCCACGACGAGCGGCCTCGGCCACCTGAAGATCGTCAACGGCGCCGAGGACACCACGATCTCCCTGGTGAAGAACAACAAGGCCGCCTTCACCGTGTATGTCCGGGGCGGCGGCACGTACACCGTGAAGGGGATCAAGGACGGCACCTACCGCGTGTACACGGCGTCGGGCGAGGACTGGAACGCGGCCGAGAAGGGCTTCACCCGCGGCTGCAACTTCAGCAAGTTCGACGACACGTTCAAGTTCACGACGACGTCGACGAGCTCCTCCATCTGGACGATCACGCTCACCCCGGTCGTCGGCGGCAACGCCTCCACCAGCGACGTCGACCCGAACGGCTTCCCGCAGTAGGGAGCGGCCGGGCGCGGCGGTGCATCGCCCCGGGACGGCTTCCCGAGGTTGGGAGCGACCGGGAGCGGCCGGGTGCGGCGTTGCGTCGACCCGAGACGGCTTCCCGCGGTTGGGAGCGACCGGGAGCGGT
The DNA here is from genome assembly GCF_030757795.1 of Actinoplanes oryzae. Taxonomy (GTDB): domain Bacteria; phylum Actinomycetota; class Actinomycetes; order Mycobacteriales; family Micromonosporaceae; genus Actinoplanes. The sequence goes on along the minus strand of NZ_JAUQWH010000164.1, from coordinate 2,157 downwards.
CAGTCGCGGCGGTGCATCGATGCGGGACGGCTTCCCGCGGTTGGGGACGGTCAGTCGCGGCGGTGCAGGAGCAGCATCGCCGCGAGCAGGGGGAGCGTCACGAGGTAGGCCAGCCGCAGGTCGGCCACGTCGGCCAGCCGTGCGAGGGCTGCCGGGGCGGCCACGATCGCCGTGCCCGAGGCGAAGGCGCCGACGGAGGCGGCGTGCGCGCGGGACAGCCCCGGCGTGGCGACGAGCCGGGCGAGCGTCACGGGATACAACGTGGCGACGCCCAGCCCGGCCCCGGCGAGCCCCGCCGCCACGAGCGCGGGGGAGCCGGCAACGACGACGGCGAGGGTGCTGACCCCGGTCACCAGCGCGCCGGTCACGACGACCGGCAGCCGGGACAGCAGCCAGGGGCCCGCCAGCCGGCCGCAGGCCATGCCGAAGGGAAAGGCCGTACCGAGCAGGGCCGCCGCGCCCGTGCTCGCGCCGGCGCCCGTCAGCCGCGCCACGCCCCAGATCGTGAAGCAGAACTCCACCGACACGGCGAGCACCACGACTGCCCAGCGCCGGGCCACCGGCCAGGACACAGCCGAGGCCGGTGATGTGCCCGCCGCGGGGGGAAGGGGCACCGGTCGGCGGCAGGCGTCGGCGATCAGCATGGCCAGGGGCGGCACCACCAGCAGGAGCGCCAGCCGCCCGGTGCCGATGCCGGTCGTGTCCCAGCCTCCGATCGCCAGCGGTGCCACGACCGACGCCGCGCTGGACAGGCCGATCACCGTGGTGAGGCGTCCGGCGGCGGAGGGTCCGGCGAGCATGGCCGGCGTCACGAGCACGAACGCCGCGCCCCCGACGCCGAGCAGCAGGGCCCCGGCCGCGGCCACGGGCACTGTCGTGGCGGTCGCCAGCAGGATCGCGCCCGCCGCGATGAGCAGTGCCCCGCCCACGAGCGCCGGTCGCGAACCGCGCCGCAGCAGGGACGGCCCGATCGGCGCCACCGCGAGCAGCCCCGCGCCGAAGGTGGTCGGGAGCCAGGCGAGCTGCTCGGGACGTACCTGGAGATCCTGCGCCAGCAGCACCAGGCAGGCGCCGAGCCCGGTGATCGCGAAGCCGATCGACCCCTGCGCGAGCGCCGCCTGCCGCACGACCGCACCGCCGCCGCCGCGGACGTCGTCCGGGGCGGCGCGCTCACCGGAGGACGAGACGCCGGCGGTCATCGGCCCAGCAGCGGGATCAGCTCGCCCACGTCACGGATCGACAGGTCGCCGTCGACACCCTTCAGTGCGGCGACGACGGCACCCGCGGCCCGTCCCGCGGCCACGCCCACCTCGGCGTCCTCCACGACCAGGCAGCGCGACGGCGCCACGCCCAGCAGGGACGCGCCGCGCAGGTACCCTTCCGGGTCCGGCTTGCCGGCGGAGATGTCCTCGACCGTGACGAGCACCGGCGCGTCGATGCCGGCCGCGCCCAGCCGGGCCTTGGCCAGCCGGACGTCGGCGCTCGTCACCACGGCCCACGGCAGCCGCAGGCCGGCGAGCAGCGCGCCGGCACCGGGCGTGGGGACGACGTCGGACAGGTCGTCGTACTGCAGCTCCAGCTGGCGTGCCGCCGCGGCCGCGACCCCGGCGTCGTCGAGATCCGGGCGGACGATCCGGACCGTACGCTCCGCCGGCGCGCCATGGGCCACGGCCAGTACCGCGGCGATGTCGGCGCCGTACTCTCCGGCCCACGTGGCCCACGCGCGCTCCACGGCGGCGTCGGAGTCGACGAGGGTGCCGTCCATGTCGAAGAGCACCGCCTCGATACTGGTCAGGTCCACTCGCATCTCCTCGTCCGGCGTCCGGATGATTATTCTCGTACCCCGAGGATAAGGCGGTAGCCCATGGTCATGGCAAGTACTGCACGGTTGCGGGCCGGTGCGGCCCGGTGGCACACCGCCGCACAGGTGCTCGCCTGGGTGCGCCGCAACCCCGGTGGCACGCGCGCCGCCATGGTCGGCGAGCTGCAACTGGCCAGCGGGCTGGCGACCGAGATCACCGGGCGGCTGCGGTCCGTACGGCTGCTCGACGAGGCCCCCGCACCGCGAGCCGGGCGCGGGCGGCCGACCACCGTGCTGGGCGCGCACCCCGAGGGCCCGGTCCTGCTCGCGCTCGACCTGCGCACCGAGGAGTGGCG
>NZ_JAUQWH010000163.1 GCF_030757795.1 Actinoplanes oryzae | reverse complement strand
CGGAGACTGCCGCGTTCACCGTCACCAACGCGTGGAACACCGGCTACCAGGCCAGTGTCGTCGTCAAGAACGACACCTCGAAGGCGCTGTCCACGTGGCGCGTGGAGCTCGCCTTTCCCGCCGGCACGACGGTCGTCAACGCGTGGAACACCACGCAGGCGCTGTCCGGCGGCACCTACACGTTCACGCCCGCCGGCTGGAACGCCTCGATCGCGGCGGGCTCGTCGGCCGAGTTCGGGATGGTCGTCAACGGCACCGGGCGGCCGACCAGCTGCAAGGTGAACGGTTCCGACTGCGGCGTCGTCACCACGACCCCGGCGACGACGACGCCGGCCACGACCCCGGCGACGACCGCGCCGACGACCAAGCCGGCCGCGACGACCGCGCCGGCCACCACCAAGCCGACGACGGCGCCCACGACGGCCTCGCCGACGCCTTCCCAGACCACCGCGGCACCGGCCACCGGCACCCCGGTGGGCGTCAACGGCCAGCTGTCGGTCTGCGGCGTCAACCTGTGCAACCAGTACGGCAAGGCGATCCAGCTGCGCGGCATGAGCTCGCACGGCCTGCAGTGGTTCCCGAACTGCTACACCTCGTCGGCGCTCGGCACGCTGGCCACGGACTGGAAGGCGGACCTGTTCCGCATCGCCATGTACGTGCAGGAGGGCGGCTACGAGACCAACCCCTCCGGCTTCACCAGCCAGGTCAACACGCTGGTCGACCAGGCCGAGGCACGCGGCATGTACGCGCTGGTCGACTTCCACACGCTCAACCCCGGCGACCCGAACTACAACCTCGAGCGCGCCAAGACCTTCTTCGCCGCGGTGAGCGCCCGCAACGCGGCCAAAAAGAACGTCATCTACGAGATCGCCAACGAGCCCAACGGGGTCAGCTGGGCCGGCATCAAGAGCTACGCCGAGCAGGTCATCCCGGTGATCCGCGCCAACGACCCGGACGCCGTGGTCATCGTCGGCACCCGGGGCTGGTCGTCGCTGGGCGTCTCCGACGGCTCGTCCTCCAGCGAGATCATCGCCAACCCCGTCAAGGCGACGAACATCATGTACGCCTTCCACTTCTACGCCGCGTCGCACAAGGACAATTACCGCGCCGAGGTGCAGTCCGCCGCGCAGAAGCTGCCGCTCTTCGTCACCGAGTTCGGCACGGGCAGCGCGGACGGCAACGGTTCCGTGGACACGGCCAGCACGACCACGTGGCTCGACCTGCTCGACAAGCTGAAGATCAGCTACGCGAACTGGTCGTGGGCGGACAAGTCGGAGGCCACGGCGGCGCTGCAGTCCGGTGCCTGCTCCAGCGGGTCGTTCTCCTCGCTGTCCGACTCGGGCAAGCTGCTGAAGAGCCGCATCAGTACGGCGGACAACTTCCCGACCAGCTGAACTTCCGGTGGCCGGGGCCTTATGACGTGGCTGATATGCCCACGCGGGGCCCCGGCCGCCCTTATGCTCACCGGCATCTATACCCGCTGGTGAACGGAGTTCCGATGGTCGTCCGGCGCGTCCTGGCGGGGAGTGCCGCGGCACTGCTCGCCCTCCTCGTCCTCACTGTCACGCGGCCCTCGAGCGCCGCCGCGACCCTGACCGTGGCGCAGGCCATCAGCAGCCAGACCGGCGCCGTGGGCACGGTCACCGGCTACGTCGTCGGCGAGCCCACCGCCACGAGCACGGTCCGCACCAGCAACTTCACCGGCGACACCGCCATCGCGATCGCCGACAGCGCGGGCACGACGGCCACCGGCTCGATGCTCTACATCCAGGTCACGAGCGCCTATCGGGCGTCGTTCGGGCTGCTGAGCAACCCCGGGCTGATGGCCGACCGGATCACCGTGACGGGGACCCTGACCGCGTACTTCTCGCATGCGGGGTTGAAATCCCCGACGGCCATGACCGCCGGCGGGGGCAGCACCACGCCGACCACGCCGCCGCCCACCGGGGGCACGGACGCCTACTACGCGGCGGCGAGCGGCAAGTCGGGGGCGGCGCTGAAGACCGCGCTGCACACGATCATCAGCTCCGGCGTGACCACCCTGTCGTACGACGCGGTGTGGAACGCGCTGAAGGTCACCGACCAGGACCCGAACAACTCGGCCAACGTGATCCTGCTCTACTCCGGCCTGAGCCGCTCGAAGACGCTGAACGGCGGCGACACCGGCGACTGGAACCGCGAGCACGTCTGGGCGAAGTCCCACGGCGATTTCGGGACGGCCAACGGGCCCGGCACCGACCTGCACCACCTGCGCCCCGAGGACGTCACGGTCAACGCGCTGCGCGACAACAAGGACTTCGACACCGGGGGTACGGCCGTCAGCGGCGCGACCGGCAACTACACCGACGCGGACTCCTGGGAACCCCGCAACGCCGTCAAGGGCGACGTCGCGCGCATGATCTTCTACATGGCCGTCCGCTACCAGGGCGACGACGCGTGGCCCGACCTCGAGGTCAACGACTCGGTGAGCAACGGCACGAATCCGAAGCTGGGCCGCCTGTCCAAGCTGCTCACCTGGAACACCCAGGACCCGCCGGACGCCTTCGAGCGCAACCGCAACGAGGTGATCTACGCCTCGTACCAGCACAACCGCAACCCGTTCATCGACCACCCCGAGTGGGTCGCCTCCATCTTCGGCTGACCCGCGGACGACCGCGCCGGCCGGGCACCGCCAAGCCCGGCCGGCGCAGTCACGCCCGGCCCGGGTCACGCCGCGGCAGGCGGACTGCCGGCGACGACGTCCGGGCGAGCAGCACCGCCGGATCCTGAGCGGACCGATCAACCGTCGCCGGCGCGGGACGGCTTTGCCGGAACGGCTGGGCCGAACGGCGCCTTCCGTCCGCCCGGCGGCCGGGGTGAGGTGAGGTGGTGGGGGAGGGGGTCCCGTGCTGGAGGTTCTGCGCGCGGTCGCGGCCGCGCGGGCTGCCGTTCGCGCCTTCGAGCAGGGGGAGCTGCGCCGCGCGGTGCACCGGCTGCGCAAGGCCGAGCAGCTGTTCGCCGCGGCGCCCGACTCCGTCAGCCGGCGCAGCGACCTGGGCCGCGTGCAGCACCTGTTCGGGCTGATCCACCTGGAGGAGGGCGACTTCGACAGCGCCCTCGACGCGTTCTCGCGGGCCGGGGAGCTGCTGGGACGCGACGCCCGGAACCGGTTCGAGCACGGGCGGGCCATGCTCGACACGGCGGTGGCGCTCAGCCGGCTCGGGCTGGAGGACGTCGCGGCGGCGTACCTGGACCGGGCGGAGGAGTCGCTCGGCGACCGGCCGGAATGGCGGGCGCAGATCCGGGACCTGCGCCGGGTGGCGCAACCGGCGCGGAGGCCCGTGGCGGCGTCGGCGGGTGCCCCGGCGTCCGGCGGCGAGGACGACCTGGACCGCGCCCGGCAGGCGGCGGACTACTTCGCGACCCGGGACGTGGCGAGGTTCGTCGCCTCGCTCGCCATGCTGGGCGATCCCCGGCGGCGCGGCGAACGGTTCCCGCGGTGGTGCGACGACGCGTCCGCCCGGGCGGTCGCCGCCGCGGCGGGCACCGGTGATCCGCGGCTGTGCGCCGACGCGCATCTGCACCGCGCCGGCTATCTGCTCGGCGCCGGGGATCTGGCCGGGGCCCGGGACCACGCCCTGCGCGCGGTGGCGTGGAGCGGGGGCCGCGGCGAGGCGGCCCGGGAGATCGCGCTCGTCGCCGCCTGCCGCCACGGCGACGCCGCCCTGGCCGCCGAGCTGATCGAGGGCGCCCGCGCGCAGGTGCTGCCCGCCGCGCGCCGGCCCGCCCCGCCGCGCCCGATCATGGTCGACGGCGTGTCGCGGCTGGCGCCGTTGCACGCCTCCGCCGGCGCGCCGCTGGAGCTGCGTGAGCTGGCCGACCGTACGGGCGGGCCGGGCGCCTGGTGGTGGGGAGCGTGGGCGTTCAACGACCGGATCTACTGGAGTGTCCACGCCGACGGGGTCGCCGACTGCGGCCTGCTGGAGACGGGTGACGACACCGAGCTCGGGCGGCTGCTGGGGCAGCTTTCCGACACGAGCGAGACTTCCTACCGTACGGAGGAAGCCCTCGCCGCGGAAATCGGTCGCCTGCTCGTCCCGCCGGTGCTGCTCCGGGCGCTCCGCAGCCGCAGCCGGCGCACGGATCCGTTGTCCCTGGTGCTGAGCGGCACCCTCTTCGCCGTCCTGCCGGTCGCGTCGCTCGGGGCGGAACCGGTGTCCCCGGACCGCTTCCCGGCCCGCCTGATCGAGGCCGCCGTCCTGCGCCTGGGCCCGCCCGCGGTGCTGGCCGACCACGTGGCGACGCACCCGACCTTCCCCGCCCCCGAGCTGACCGTGAGCCTCGCCTGCGTCGACCCCACCGGCGACCTGCCCCACGCCCGCCGGGTACCAGCGGACGCCGCCGAGGTGCTCGGCGGCCCGGACGCTCCCCCCGCGACCGAGGAGGCCCTGCGGGAAGCATTGACGCGCCTCGGTCCCTCACACCCGAGCATGTTCTACTACGCGGGGCACGCCGGGGTCGGCCTGGACAGCGGCCTCCAGTTGCGCAGCGGAGAGCTGACCGCGGGCCGGCTGGGCACCGACCCGTGCCCGTTCCCCGCCCGCGCCCTGCTGGCCGCCTGCACGACCGCGGGCGACACCGGCGCCGGAGCGGGGGAGTGGGCCGCCCTGGCCGCCGCCGTCCTGTGGTCGGGCGCCCGCCAGGTGATCGCCACGAACTGGCCGGTCCCCGACACCGGCTTCACCGCCGCCTTCACCACCGCCCTGGCCGAAGCCCTCCGCCACACCACCGACGCGGCCGCCGCCCTCCGCACCGTCCAACTCGACGCCCTGGCCCGCTGGCGCGCCGGCGCCCGCGAGGCCCACCCCCTGACCTGGTCCGCCTACGCCGCCCACGGCGCCCGCTGGTGACCCGCCGCCACCGCCTGCTCACCGCCGCCTACGCCGGCTGGCTCATCCTGCGCGCCCCGGCGTCCCCCGCGCCCGCCCCGCCTGCGCCCGCGACCCCCGAGCCTGCGCCCCCCGAGCGCGCCGAGGCCGAACACCCGCACCTCACGCACCCGGCCGCCCCGTACCTGATCGGCGCGCTGCCTCTGCTGGTGCCGGCCCTGGTGCTCGGCCTGTTCGGTGACTCGGCTGTGCTGAAGACTCTCCTGTGGCGTGGCAACCTGGTGGCCTTATCGGTGGCGCTGCTGCCGTCACTGCTGCCGCTGATCGCCGCGGGTGTCCTGTACGCCTTGTTGTTCCGCTCCCGGCGCGTGTCGTACGGCAGATCGGCGTGGCTGGTGCTCGGAGCCGGCGCGTTGTTCAGCCTGGTCGTGCCGATCACCTTCGCCCTGTTCCAGCTTTCCGTGCTCGCCGCCCTCCTGCTGTTCCTGCGTATCCGCCGGCGTTGGCTCGCCGGCGGCGTGGCGCTGGCCCTCGTGGTCGTCGTGCTGAGCGTGAACGTGACCATTTCCGGGAGGGCCTGGGGCTACAGCGCTTCCCTGGAGGCGTTGCCCCGGTTCGCCATCGGACGGTTGGTGTCGGAACTGCCGCAGGAGGTCGTGGTCGAGGCGGGCGGCACGGCCAATGCTCATTACATCGTCGGCGTGGACGACACCGCCATGACGGTGATCACTGGTGCGCCGGCCCGGGTGCGGACCCTCGCCAATGCGGGCGTCGTTGCCCGGGCGGCGTGCCAGTACCGGCCGCGGCTGAACGACCGGTCGGTGCTGAGTTTTCTGGTTCCGGCCGCGAACGCCACGCCCTATTGCGAGGCCGTGGTCGCCTGTTTCGAGAAGCGGGAGCGTGGCGATGAGGACGCCGTCCGGGCGGCACTGCGGCGTTGCGCGGATCCGCGATTCGCCGGCGGCTGATCAGAAGTTGACGGCCTGGGCGGTGCCGCGGATCTGGTGGACGAGGTAGGTCTGGAGGGCGCCGGCCGGGCCGGGCGGGGCCACGAAGGCCTGGGAGCGGTCGACGGTCTCGACGGCGAGGGTCTCGAACTCCACTGTGTCGCCCATCTGCACGCGGACGCCGGGAATGACCAGGGTCAATGTGCGGACGAAGGCGTCCACCGCCTGCTGGAGGGTCACCGTCACCAGTTCCTCGCCGCCGGGCATGGGAACCCGGACGATGTCCTCGTTCTCGAAGTTCAGGTTCAACTGCGCGTCCTGGTACGACAGCAGCGGCACGCCCTTGATGCTGGAACTCGAGTAATTGATCTGCATGGGGCCGGCGAAGTCGAAAAGGTTCGCGTCGCTCAGCGCTCTCGTCTGTGGTGTCATGAGAGCCAGACTGGTGCCGGGAAAAACATCAAGTCCATCGACTCCCCAGCGGATCCCGGGCCCGGATGATCGGTCCCCCTCGGTGGGGGCGCGCACGACGACCGGGGGTGGGCGTGCACATCATCTTCAACACCGGCGAGGCGAAGCCCGGCGATGCGACGGCCGGCGCGGCGCGGATCGGCGCGGCGACGAGCGGCGCGGCGGAGATCGGCCACGTGGAGCTTGAGCTGGACGTGCGCCTGCGCAGCCGCGATGCCACCGTCGGCGATCTGGTGCGGGCCGCGCTCGGCGGGGCAGAGCCGCCCGGGACGGTCATCGTCGACGGCCGGCCGGTGCCGAGCTCGACGCCGGCCGGGGATGCGGGCCTGCACGAGGGTGCGACGGTGGCGCTGTCCGATTCCGGACCGGCGACCCGGGCCGCGTACGAGATCGTCGTCGTGGCCGGGCTCGCGGCCGGGCGTTCCTTTCCCGCGCCGCCCGGGCAGTGGGTGGTCGGCCGCGACCCCGGCGCCGACGTCGTGCTGGACCACGAGACCGTGTCGCGGCAGCACTGCGCGGTGACCGTGGGCGGCGACGGGGTGACCGTGGCCGATCTCGGGTCGGCGAACGGGCTGCTGGTCAACGGCGTCGCGGTCACCGGGGCCGTGCCGGTGGCGCCGGACGACGTGATCGGGGTGGGGGCGCTGGCCCTGGCCGTGCGCCGGGTCGCCGGCGCGGATCGCCCGCACAGCCTGGATCCACGGCGCGACCTGGTGTCGTTCAACCGGCCGCCGCGGTCCGCTCCACCGCCCGGCCCGGCGGAGCTGGAGGTGCCGGGCGAGCCCGGCGAACCCAGCAAGCCGCGCTTCAGCGTCGCCTCCACGCTGGGGCCGATCGTGCTCGCCGTCGTCATGGTGGCGATCACCCGGGACCTGCGGTTCGGCCTGTTCGCGATGCTCTCGCCGCTGATCGGCATCGGGACCTATCTCGAGTCGCGCCGCAGGAGCCGCAAGGAGCGGGCCGGGAACGAGGAGAAGTTCGGCCGGGAGCTCGCGGAGCTGGCGGGGCACCTGACCGCGGCCGGCGAGGTGGAGCGCGCCCGCCTGCGCCACCAGCTGCCGGATCTCGCGGAGGTGCGGCGGCGCGCGGCCCTGCCCAGCACCACGCTGTGGGAGCGGCGGCCCGCCCACGAGGACTTCCTGATCCTGTACGCCGGAATCGCCGACCGGCCCTGGACCCCACCCGTGCGGACGACCGGCGGCAGGCTGCCCGCGAAGGTGACAGCGCTCGTGTCCGAGGCCCGGCTGCTCGCGGCCCCGGTCGGCGTGAACCTGTCCCACGGCGGCGTGGTCGGGGTGGCCGGCGACCGGGAGGCGGCACTGGCCGTGGCCCGCGGGCTGCTGTGCCAGGCCGCCGTCCACCATGGACCGGCGGATCTGACCGTCGGCGTGTTCGTCGACCCGGGCCGCGAGCCGGAGTGGGACTGGTGCAAGTGGCTGCCGCACACCGGCCGGTCCGAGGGCGGCCGCTGGCTGTCCCACCACCGGGAGACGAGCGACGCCTTGATCCGTGCGCTGGCCACGGGCGCCGCCGCGGGCACGGCGCTGGTCGTGATCGACTCGGACGTGCTGACCGAGGGCACCCGGTCGCCGGCGCGTGATCTGCTCAACGACGCCCGGCGTACCCCGTCGGTCTTCGGCAGTGCGCCACCCCCGCAGCCGGTGGCGGGCATCGTCGTCGCGGCCACCGCGGACCGTTTGCCGGCGGCCTGCGACACGGTGATCGAGATCGTGGACCCCGACGGCGACGCCACGGTACGCCGCCCCGGCGAGGGCGCCCGCGTCGACGACGTCCTGCTGGCCGGGCTGACCGTCGCCGCCGCCCGGGGCTGCGCGCGGGACCTGGCCCGCTTCGACGATCCGGAGCTGGTCCGGGCCGGTGCGGGGCTTCCCGGCGGCGTACGCCTGCTGCCCATGCTGGGGCTCGCGCGGGTGGACGCCGCGTCGGTGCGGGAGCGCTGGCGGCGTACCGACGCGGGCGCCGCGACCGCGCCGCTCGGCGTGACCGACCGCGGGGTCTTCACGCTGGACCTCGTGCGCGACGGCCCGCACGGCCTGGTCGGCGGGACCACCGGCTCCGGCAAGAGCGAGCTGTTGCGCAGCCTCGTCGCCGCCCTCGCCGCGAACGCCGATCCGGCGCACCTGACGTTCGTGCTGATGGACTACAAGGGCGGCGCCGCGTTCGACGAGTGCGCACGGCTGCCGCACACCGTCGGCCTGGTGACCGACCTCGACGAGCAGCTGGGGGAGCGGGCGCTGCGGGCGCTGGAGGCGGAGCTGCGCCATCGCGAGCGCCGGCTGCGGGCGGCGGGTGCCGACAACCTCGTCGAGTACGTCCGGAGCGGCGCGGCCGAGCCGATGCCCCGCCTGGTGGTCGTCATCGACGAGTTCGCCACGCTCGCCACGGAACTGCCCGACTTCCTGTCCGCGCTCGTCGGGGTCGCGCAGCGTGGCCGTACCCTCGGGGTGCACCTGATCCTCGCCACCCAGCGCCCGTCCGGCGCGGTCAACGACAACATCCGCACCAACACGAACCTGCGCGTGGCGCTGCGCGTGCAGGACGCGGCGGACTCGATCGACGTGATCGGCGTCCGCGACGCGGCGGAGCTGAGCCGCCTGCTGCCCGGCCGGGCGTACGTGCGGCTGGGCCCCGGCGAGGTCGTCCCGATCCAGACCGCGCTGGTCACGTGCGTGTCCGCCGAGTCGACGGATGCGAGCGTCGCGGTGGCGCCGTTCACCTTCGGCGCCGAGCCGCCCCGGGAGGAGGCGCCGCCCGTCGCGGCCGGGTCGCGTACCGACCTGGCCCGGCTGGTCGACGCGATCGCCGAGGCCGCCGCCGGCCTGCCCGCGCCCCGCCGCCCCTGGCCCGAACCGCTCGGCACCGACATCGACCTGGCCACCCTGCCGCCGGAGCCCGACCGCGCCGTGGTCGCGCTGGCCGACGATCCGCGGCGGCAGGCGCAGTACCCGATCGGCTGGGATCCCGCCGAGGGCAACCTGCTGCTGCTCGGCATCACCGGCAGCGGCACCACGACGGCCCTGCTGTCGGTCGCGCTCAGCCTCGCCGCCGGCTCGGCACTTTTCCTGTACGCGGTGGACTACGGGACCGGCGACCTCGGCGTCCTCGACGGGCTGCCCTGCACCGGCTCGGTGATCGCCGCCGACGACCGCGAACGTCAGGTCCGCCTGATCCGCCACCTGCGCGCCGAGCTCGACCGCCGCCGCGCGGGCGGGACCGGCCCCCGCATCGTCGTGCTGATCGACAACCTGGCCGCCCTGCGCGCCGAGTTCGACGACACGCCGGGCCTGGAGATCTTCGACCAGCTGACCCGCCTGTACGCGGACGGCACGGCGGCCGGTATCGCGTTCGCCGTCGCCGCCGACCGGTTCAGCACGATCCCGCCGGCGTGGGCCGCGGTGACCACCCAGCGGTGGCTGTTCCGGCTGCCCGACGCCTACGACTACGTGTCCGCCGGCCTGACCCGCAAGGACGTCCCCGCCCGCCGGCCCGGCCGCATGGTGGTGCTCCCCGGCGCCCTGCAGGCCCAGGTCGCCCGCCCTGTCCCGTCCGCCGAGGCGATGGTCCGCAAGTACAGCGGCCTCGACCGCACGGCCGCCCGCATCGAGGTCCTGCCCGCCGACGTCCCCGCGGCCGCCCTGCCCCCACCCGAGGTGACCGGCGAGCCGTGGCACCTCTACGCCGGCATCCGCGAGTCCGACCTGCGGCCCGCCGCCCTCACCCTCTACGAGGGCGAACACGCGTTGATCGCCGGTCCGGCCCGCTGCGGCAAGAGCACCACCCTGCTGGCCCTGGCCGCCACCCTCCGCGGCCACGTCCACCTGACCGCCACCGGCGCCCGCCGCACCCCGCTGCGCGACCTCCCGGAGTTCACGCCCGCCACCGGCCTGGCCGCCCTCCTGGCCAGCCTCCGCACCACCGAAGGCCCGGCAGTGTTACTCCTCGACGACGCCGAAACCTTCGACGACCCCGACGGCGCCCTCGCCGGCCTCCTCGCCGCCAACCACCCCGACCTGCACCTCGTCGTCGCCGGCCGAGCCGACACCCTCCGCACCAAGTACGGCCACTGGACCCAGACCGTCCGCCGCGCCAAGACCGGCATCCTCCTGCGCCCCAGCCCCGACCTCGACGGCGACCTGCTGGGCGTGACCCTGCCCCGCCGCTCCCCGGTCCGCCTCGGCGTGGGCCGCGGCTACCTCATCCACAACGGCGACTGGGACATCATCCAGGCCGCCCACCCGTGACCGGCAGGCTCGCCACGAACGCCGCGAGGGCGCGCTCGCGGGCGGCCGCCAGCATCCGGGCGGCGCCGGCCAGTTCGATCAGCAACTCCTCGTCGGTGACCGCCGGCCGGTCCGGGAACTCGAGGACCCGGTCCTCGTCCTCGTCGGCGTTGCCGCGAACCGCCGTCTCGATCACCCAGGTGTCCCGGCGCACGAGTTCGAGGACGTAGTCCATGGCGAAGCCGGTCTCGTGCGCCACTTCGACGTACCAGGCGATCTCGAAGCCCTCCCCGCTGTCGTCGGAGCCGGGGCGGCGTGCCATGTGCACCGACAGCGCGGCCCGCTCGACGCCGGGCTGAGACCGCAGCCACGACGTCGCCTCGCCGAGTGCGCTGTGGACATCGGCCATCGCCGACAGAAGCGCCGGCGCCCCGAGCGAACGGTCGGCCGGCGCGGGGAGCCCCGCCTGTGCCCCGCCGGGCAGAGGTGTCGAGCCAGTCATGGCAACGCGGTGCCCTCCCGACGCAGCAGCCCGGCGTGGGCGGCGAGGAAGGCGCGCAGCTTGCCGATCGCCGCGTCCAGGGTCGGGGCGGCGCCCTCCTCCGGGCGCAGCTCGGCGAAGATCTCCCCCTCGGTCGTGCCGATGTCGCAGCTGATCGCAACCTGACCCGGGCCGACGCGAACCATCGCATCCAGCTCCAGATGCGGATCCTCCGCGCCCCGGTGCCACACCGTCACCGCGCACGAGACCTTGACGGACGACCTCGATCGGCTTTCCCGTCTCCAGACGAGCGATTCGTCGATCTCCCTCAACCGTGCGACTTCTTCTTCCAGCACCGGGTGCACCGCATCGGCAATATCCCTCCACCATTCCTGCTGGATGGGTTCGCGTGAATCTGATGCCGATGTGGACGTCATGGCGATGCGTTCCCTCCCGGGCATGAGGTGAGTAGCCTCCGGTAATCCGAGCCGCCGGTCCATGGGCATCGATTATTCTTCTAGATCACTCTTTCTCCGAGCCTTCGAGCAATGCGGAGGCTATCTCCGGTCCGAGATCAAGGTGTTGCGGTGCCCTCCCGGCGCATCAACTCGGCGTGGACGGCGAAGAATGCCCGTAGTCTCGCGATCGCCGCGTCCAGGGTCGGCCCCGCACCGTCCTCCGGCCGGAGCTCGGCGAAGATCTCTCCTTCGGTCGTGCCGATGTCGCAGCTGATCGCGACCTGACCCGGGCCGACGCGAACCATCGCATCCAGCTCCAGATGCGGGTCGTCCGCGCCCCGATGCCACACCGTCAGGATGCACGAGACCTTGTCACGTGCCCACATCTTGCCTTCTCTCCTCCAAATGAGAGTGGCGTCGACCTTCCTGACCTTTTCCATCTCCTCCTCGAAGACGGCCAGCACGGCATCCGCGATGTCCTGCCACTGTTCCGCGAGCGCTATCTCGGAGTCCACACCACGTCTCCTCCCGGGCCTTTCTTGACTTCGCCGGTGACAGCATTCTGCACCTGTTCGGTGTAGGGGTGGACCGGCCCTCCGGTTGTCAGCCCCGGCCGGGTTGCTTGCCATTCCGGGAGCTCGGACATATCCACCGGGGCGATCGAGACATGTCCTTCGGGCGGCGGGTCTGGAATAGCGCGGAGCCCGGGCCCCAGCTGGTCGGTAGCAATGACTTGTGCCTTGTTGCTCTTCTCGAGTGCCTTCTCGGGGGTGTCCCACGTGCTGAGCCCGGTCGGATCCAGCTCCGGTCGGGGGGTCATGTTGACATCGCCGCGGCTGCCGCCGCGGAAGACGTACGGCGGGATCTCCGGTTCGGGGGTGCTGCCCGGGCCCAGGCGCGCACCGGGTGCCGGGGCGGCGCCCGCGGTGACCAGGTCGGCGGCGATTGCCTTGGGGCTGAAGACCGGGCCGCCGGTGAGGCCTCGTTCGACCGCGCCGCTGACGAACGACTCGGCGCCGCTCACGGCGATCTCGCGGAGGAGGGGGTTGGTGGCGGCCAGGCGGGCGGTGTTGCTCAGGGCCACGGCCGTGCCCGCACCGGCGCCTCCGGTGATGGTGCCGACCAGGCCGTCCTGGGCGACCTGGCCCCAGTCGACCTCGCCGGTGGTGAATTTCTGGAGGCCGGCGCTGGCGCCCGCGGAGATCAGGCCGCCGGAGGCCGCCATCAGGGCCACGCCCGCGGGGCCGCCGACGCCGGTGAACATCAGGGCGACGCCGCCGACGACCATGGCGCCGGCGGCCAGGTACTCCCAGTTCTCGCCCACCCAGTCGGCGGCCTGTTCGAAGGCACCCTTGCCCATCTCGTCGCGGTAGGCGCGCAGCTCGGCGTCGGTCACCGGGCGCAGGCCGAGGGGGTCAGCGTGGCCGATCGGGTCGTTGCCCGCGTAGTGGTACGGGTTGCCCGCACAGGGCGTGCCCGGCACGGCCGGCAGCGGGTCCGGGCTCAGGAACGCGCGGGTGGACGGGTCGTAGACGCGGTTACGGAGCCAGGTCAGGCCGCCGAACTCCAGTTCGCCGCGATAACCGGTACCGGGGTCCTCGCGGGCGGGTGCGCCCCAGGCGTCGCGGCCGGTGCCGGCGGTGCCCTGCCAGTCGCCCTCCCACCACGGCGGGGTGGGCCGGTCGCCGATCCAGCACGGGCCGCCGTCCCACAGGATCGGCCGGCCGTCGATGTCCGCCGGCTCGCCGAAGGCGTCCACGGTCACGGTGGTGCTGCCGGCTCCCGCGAGCCGGCCGAAGCCGTCCCAGCGCAGGTCGCCGACGCGATGGCCGGCGCCGTCGTACTCGTAGGTCGTCTCGCCACGGCTCAGCAGCTGGCCGGCGGCGTCGTAGGTGAGCGCGAGGTCGCCGTCGCGAACCAGCCGGCCCGCGGCATCGTACGCGAAGACATGGTCGCCCGCCGCGACGAGCTGACCGGCGGCGTCGTAGCGGTAGGTGGTGTCGCCGACGGCGATGATCCGGCCCCCGGCGTCGCGGCCGATCGGCACCGATCCGTGCCGGCTGAGCAGCCCGTTCGTGAACTCCCAGCGGACGTCCCCGACGCCGGTCAGCCGGCCGTCCGCGTCCCGGTGGAAGGCGATCTCGCCGGTGAGCGGGTGGCCGGCGGAGCTGAGCCGGCCGGTGTCGTCGTAGGTGTACGTGATCTCGCGCCCGTCCGGATAGCGCATCGCGAGCCGTTCGCCGTCAGGGCCGTAGCGCCAGCCGAGGGCCAGATCGTCGCGGCGGCGCTCGGTCGGGCGGCCCTCGGCGTCCCAGCGCAGCCGGTGCCGGAAGGAGCCCGGCTCGGTCACCTCGGTCGGGCGGCCCAGGGCGTCGCGCTCGATCCGGATCGGCGCGGCGTCCCCGGCAGCCATGGTCACGACCCGGCCGGAGGAGTCGTAGGTCCAGCTCACCCGGCGGCCGGCACCGTCCACCCGGGACACCAGCCGGCCGGCGGGGTCGTAGCGGTAGCGGGTGACCCGGCCGAGCGGGTCGGTGTCCGCGACGACGCGGCCCGTCTCGTCGTACTCGCGCACGGCGGTGTGGCCGAGGGGATCGGTGACCCTGGTCAGCCAGCCGCGCGGATGGTATCCGTAGGTGGTCCGCCCGCCGAGCGCGTCGGTCGCGGCGGCCAGGCGGCCCGCCGGGTCGTACTCGAAGCGCCGTTGCCCGGAGGCCGGACCGCTGACCCCGGTGACGCGCCCGGCGGCATCGCGGTCGTAGCGGACGGTGCCCCGGCCGGGCGTCTCCCGGGTCGCGAGCCGGCCGTTCGCGTCGTACGTGAAGGTCTCGGTGATCCCGGACCGGGTCCATGCGATGAGCGTGCCGTCGGCGTCGTATCGGAACTCCGTCCGCCGTCCGCGCGGGTCGAGGAGGGCGGCTGTACGGCCCGCGGCGTCGTACTCGGCGGCGGTGACCCGGCCGCCGGGGGAGACCGAGCGGGCGATGCGACCCGCCGGGGTGTACGCGATCCGGCTGCGTCCGCCGGACGGGTTCACGATCGCGATGCGCCGGCCGCAGCGGTCGTACTCGGCGCGTGCGGCGGTGCCGTCGGGGCGGACGTGGCCGGTGGCGCGGCCGAGCTGGTCGTACTCGAACGTGCTGCCGGTGAGGCCGTCGTCGACGGAGGTGACCCGCCCGCCGGGGTCCACCGTCGCGGTGCGGTGGGTGCCCATGGGGTCGATGCTGCCGATCAGGTTGCCGACCGGGTCGTACTCGCGTAGCCAGGTGGCGCCGGCCGGATCCGTGGTGCCGGTCAGCCGGGACAGCGCATCGTAGGTGTAGTCCCACTTCGCGCCGTCCGGGGCGATCACGCGGGCCAGGTTGCCGGTGTCGTCGTACAGCCGGGTGGTGCCGTGGCCGAGCGGGTCGATCGTCTCGGCGAGGGCGCCATGCGGGCCGTACCTGTTCGCACGACGGGCTCCGGTGGGGTCGACGGTCGCCACGATCCGGCCGGCTGCCGAATACTCGTAGCGCCACACGCCGCCGCCCGGGTCCGTCCGGGTGGTCAGACGTCCCGCCGCGTCGTAGCCGAACTCGGTCCGGCGGCCCAGCGGCGTCACCGTGGCCTCGACCCGCCCGGCGGCATCGCGTGCGACCCGGGCGGTGTTGCCCACGCCGTCGGTCAGCGACACGATCTGGCCGTCGGCGTCGAAGCCGAAGGACACGGTCACTCCGTCGGAGTCCACGACCCGGTGCACGAGGCCGTCGCGCACCTCCATGCGGGTGATCCCGCCCTCGGCGTCGACGATCTCGCTGGGCGTGCGCTCGTCGCCGCGGTAGCGGTAGGTGACCGTCGCGCCCGTCGACGCGGTCACGGACACCACCCGGCCCGCGTCGTCGTACGCGTAGTCGAACGCCGCGCCGTCCGGCTGTACCCGGCGGGTCAGGCGGCCGTCGGGGGTCCAGAGGGTGGTGGTGACCGCGCCGTCCCGGTCGGTCACGGTGACGGGGTTGCCCCACTCGTCGTAGGTGCGGGACAGGCGCCGTCCGTGGCCGTCCACCACCGCCAGCAGCCGGCCGTGCGCGTCGTGCACGTAGGTGTCCGAGACGGTGTCGTCGCCGACGACGGTCACGCCGCCCGGGAGGTACGCGTAGCGGGTGCGGCGCCCGAAGGGGGACACCTGGGCCAGCACGCGGCCCGCCTCGTCGTACTCGTTGACCGCCTCGGTCACGCCGTCGGCGTCGGTCACCCGGACGACGCGGCCCCCGTCCACGTCGTAGGTGCGGTCGCCGGTGCCGACCAGGAAACCGCCGGCGTACGTGTAGTCCACGCGCCGCCCGTCCGACGCGAGCGCCGCGGTGACACGGTCGGCTGTCCAGGTCAGGGTCACCGAGCGCCCGCCGGGGTGGGTGAGCGCCGTCAGCCGGCCGGCCGTGTACGCGAAGGTGAGCTCGTCCGCGCGTACCGGCAGGCCTGTGTCGTCGAAGTCCCACACCCGCCCGTCGGTCCACGTCAGCCGCAGCCCGGAGCCGAGCGGGGCGACGCGCGCCGCCACGCCGATCACCCGGCCGTAGCCGTCGCCCTGGCGTGGGAAGACCGCCCGCTGCCCGTCCGGCCCCGCGTAGGACGCTCCCTGCGCGCCCGCCCGCAGCCGGGCGTCGGCCCACGAGGACCAGCCCGGCCCGAAGGCCCCGGCGGCGTCCGAGCGGCTGTTGTAGACGCGGCACCAGGTGACGTGCGGCGCCGGCAGCTCGTTCTCGGCGATCAGGAAGTTGCCCGAGGCCGTGTTGACAGGGTCGTCCGAGTAGCCCGTGGTCGCCGGGAAGCCGTACGCCACCGGGCTGTCGAAGGTCACCGACTGCCGGCCGCCCGTGAGCCCGGCCGCGCGCAGGCTGGCCGCGATCGCCGCGTCGGGCAGGCGGGTCAGGTCGCCGTCGCCCCCGGCGGCCCGGAAGGCCGAGGCGATCCGGGCGACCCATGCGGCGTCGGCCTCGTTGAGGTCGATGTACGTGCCGAACGCGGTGACCAGTGACTGCGCGTCCAGGCTGCCCCAGCGGTTGCCGGCCTGGAAGTCGCCGTACGCCGCCTTGAGCGTGGTGTTCCTCGTCCGGAGCGTGTCGTCGTTCGCGCGGCTGCCGCGGGCGAAGGCGTCCAGGTCGTCGGGTCGTGCCGAGCTGGTGGACATGTCAGCCCCGGGCGGCGGTCGCGGGGGCCGGGGACGTGTACGCCGGCGGCGTCACCGGGTCGGGGATCGGCGGCAGGTCGTCCTCGCCGAAGAGGAACTCGTACCCCTTCTCCAGGAAGCCCTCGTCCTCCTGCTCGCGCTGCCACTGGCGGGCCTTCAGCCGGCGGTCCTGCTCCTCGCGCGCCAGCCGGGCGAGCTCGTCGACCTGGTTGGCGGCCTGCCGCAGCGCCCCGGCGAGCCGCCGGGCGTCCTCGGTGCAGATGCGCATCCGGTCGTCGAACTGCCGCGCGTAGAGCCCGCGCCACTCCGTCTTCGCCTGCCCGGCCAGCTGCGAGCGGCCCGAGATCTGGCCCTCGCACTCGTCGGCCGCGGCCCGCAGCGCGCGGGCCAGACCGGTGGCGGCCGCCCACGCGAACGGCACGTCCTCGGCTATTCCCTGCAGATCAACCATGGTCGTCCCCCCGATTGCCAAGTTCCGCTATATTCATAGCGGATATCGTCAATGATCAATTTTTGATCTATTCAGGGGGGATGGGGCATGGGTGATCGCGTACTCTCCACGGAACAGGCGAAAACGTCGATCCAGCAGGTTCAGGCGATCATCAACGGCGGTTTGACCGATCAGATATCGCAGCTTGACGCGCAAGGGAAAATGCTGTCCAATCCCGACGTCTGGGACGGGCCGCTGGCGCAGCAGTTCCGGGATCAGACCTGGCCCGAGACCAAGTCGGCGCTCGACAAGGCCAAGACCGAGCTGGATCAGCTGCGCGAGCAATTGCAGAAGATCTCGCAGAACATCATGACCGCCGGCGGCGGCTCCTGACGGAAATGAATCACGGGGACGCGCTCGGCCGCGAATATCTTCTGCACGAGGAGATCGGCCGCGGCGCGCTGGCCGTCGTGCGCCGGGCGACCAGTCGCTTCGGCGGCCCGCCGCTGGCCGCGAAATTGTTCGAGCCGGGGCTCGCCGGCGATCGCCGGGTGCGCGAATTGTTCATTCGCGAGGAGGCGGCGCTGCGCGACCTCGACCACCCCGGGATCGTCGGCATCCGCGACCTCGTGGTGGAGGGCGGGCGGCTGGCCCTGCTCATGGACCTGGTCGACGGCCCCGACCTGCGGCGCCACCTGGCCGGGCGCGGGGGCCGGCTGCCGGGAGCCGAGGCCGCCGCGATCGGGGCCCAGGCCGCCGCCGCCCTGGCCGCGGCGCATGCCCAGGGAGTGGTGCACCTCGACCTCAAACCCGAGAACATCCTTCTCGTACGCGGCTCCGAGCCGCCGGTCGTCCGGATCACCGACTTCGGCGTGGCCGCGCTGCTGCACGACGCGGACCCGGCGGTGCTCGGCGGCACGCCCGGCTACGAGGCCCCGGAGCTCCGGGGCGGCGGCCCGGCGACCGCGGCGGCGGACGTCTGGTCGCTCGGCGTGGTCCTGCGCGAGATCCAGGACGGCACGGCGCTCGACGGCGTCATCGCGGACTGCCTGGCGCCCGACCCGCGCGCCCGCCCGTCGGCGCGTTCCGTGGCAATCCGCCTCCGTGAGTCTGCGTCGCCGGCGCCGGCATCCTCCGCTCCGGGCCGGCGCGATACCCGGTTGCGCCACGGTGGCGCGCCCCGGACGCCCGTACCGGCTCCGCCCGAGCCGAAGCCCCTGCACCGGCGCCGCGGGCCGCTGCTGACCCTCGCGGCCGGTGTGGTGGTGGCGGCCGTGGCAGTCCTCGTGACGATGAACGCGGCCGCGGGCCCCGGGGCGACTGTCCGGCCCCTGGTGGCGGCCTCCTCCGCGGCCCCGGTGCAGGCGCCCGGCTCGCTGCCGCCGACCGACACCGTGGCGCAGCGGGCGCCGGCCGAGCGCACCCGGGCGACGTACGCGGGGCGTCTCCCCGGCGACCGCGGCACGCTGGCGATCGCGGTGCGGGACGGCGCCGCCGTCGCGTACCTCTGCGACGGCGAGCGGGCCGAGGCCTGGCTGCGCGGCACGATGTCCGGCGGCGCGCTGTCGCTGACCGGGGAGCGGGGAGCGACGCTCAAGGGCGCGATCGACACCCGCCGGGCGCGCGGCGACGTCACTGCCGCCGGCGTGACCGCGCGGTTCGACATCGCGGCGGTGGCCAAGCCGTCCGGCATCTACCGGGCCGCGGCCCGGGTCAGCGACGCCCAGATCCGCGGCTCCTGGATCGTGCTGCCCGACGGCAGCCAGGTCGGCGTGCTGGTCGACGGCGGGGTGCCCGGCCCCGCGCCCGCCCTCGACGTGACGACCGGCACCACCACGGTCGACGGGACGGAGGTGGCCACATCGACGATCGACGCCGACTCGGGCGAGGGCTTCTGATCGCCACGGCGGCCGGGCTGGGCGTGGCCGTCGCCCTCGGCGTGTACGGGCGGGCGCACACCCCGCGTACCGACCTGGTCCCGGACCTGCGGGGCAAGTCGTGGCTGGCCACCGCGGTCCTGCTGCTGGCCGTGGTGCAACTGCTGTCCGCCCTGGCGGTGTACGGCCGGCTGCCCCTCCGCGGGCGCTGGCCGGCCGTGGTCCACCGCTGGTCCGGCCGCCTGGCGTTCCTGGCGTCGCTGCCGGTCGCCGTCGACTGCCTCTACCTGCTCGGCTTCCAGACCGGTGACCCGCGTGTCCTGGCGCACTCGCTGCTGGGCTGCCTGTTCTACGGCGCCTTCGTCACCAAGATGCTCGTCGTCAGCGACCCCGGCGACGGCCCGCCCTGGGTCCTGCCCGTCGCCGGTGGCCTGCTCTTCACCGCCGTCACCGGCGTCTGGCTGACGTCCGCGCTCTGGTTCTTCGCTCTAGGGTGAGGACATGAAGATTCTGTCCATCCAGTCCGCGGTGGCCCACGGGCACGTCGGCAACTCCGCGGCCGTGTTCCCGCTGCAGCGCATCGGCGTCGAGGTCGTCCCGGTCTACACGGTCAACTTCTCCAACCACACGGGGTACGGCGCCTGGCGCGGGCCGCTCATCCCACCGGCGGACGTGGCGGACGTGCTGCTCGGGGTGGAGGAGCGCGGCGTGTTCCCGCAGATCGACGCGGTGCTCTCCGGCTACCAGGGCGGCGTGGGCATCGGCGACGTCATCGTCGACGCGGTGCGCCGGGTCAAGGCCGCGAACCCGGCGGCGCTCTACGCGTGCGACCCGGTCATGGGCAACGCCAAGTCGGGCTGCTTCGTGGCGCCCGAGATCCCGGAGCTGCTGCGCGACCGTGTCGTGCCGGTCGCCGACATCATCACGCCCAACCAGTTCGAGCTGGGCTTCCTGACCGGCACCGAGCCGGCGAGCATCGAGTCGACGCTCGCCTCGGCCGACCTCGCCCGCGCCATGGGCCCCTCAACCGTCCTGGTCACCAGCGTCGAGCGCCCCGACCGCGAGGAGGGCACGATCGAGATGCTGGTCGTCGCCGACGCCGGCGCCTGGCTCGTGAGCACCCCGCACCTGCCGTTCAAGGCGAACGGCTCCGGCGACGTCACGGCCGCCCTCTTCACCGCCCACTTCGTCGCCACGCGCGACGCGGCGGTGGCCCTCGAGCGCACGGCCTCCAGCGTCTTCGACCTGATCGAGACCACCTACAAGTCCGGCGAGCGCGAGCTGCAGCTGATCCAGGCCCAGGACTTCTACGCCACGCCGCGCCTGCAGTTCAAGGCCGAGCAGGTGCGCTGACCCCGGCCGCGGGGG
>NZ_JAUQWH010000162.1 GCF_030757795.1 Actinoplanes oryzae | reverse complement strand
GGTGAGCCCGGCGCCGGCGGCGATCAGCGGCGAGCTGCCGCCGGCCACGGAGATCGACGTTCCCGTCCCCGCCGGCACGATCACCTCGGCGCTGACCTTCGCGCCGGTGACCCCGGCCGTGCCGGTCGAGGAGGCGGTCACCCCCGCGGAGAACGCGCCGGAGGAGGCCGTGGCACAGGTCCCGGCGCAGGCCCCCGCCGAGGTCCCGCCGCCTCCGCCCGCCGTCGAGGTCGCGGCCGCGGTCGAGATCACCGCCCCGAGCGCCCCGGCACCCGCCGTCGAGATCGCCGAGCCGGTCGCCGCGGTCGAGATCCCCGCCCCGGCCGCGAAGGTGGAGATTCCGGAGCCGGTGGCCCCGACCGGACCCGTAGCACCGGTGGAGCAGGCCGAGCCCCCGGCGCCGGTGGAGCAGGCCGAGCCCTCGGCACCGGTGAAGCAGGCCGAGCGAAAGCCCGCCGCCGCGGCGCGAACCCAGCTGCAGCCCGTCCCCGCCCCCGCCGCCTCGGCGCTGCTGCCGCGCAAGCGCTCCCTCGACGAGGAGCGCGCCTGGCTGCGCCGGACCCTCAGCCGCGAGTTCGACACCATGGCCAGCTCGGTGGCCCGGATCATGTCCGAGCACCCCGGCCTGCAGAGCTCCGGCGGCGTCAGCGCGGACGACGTCCTCGCCGACTCCGTGGCCGTCCAGCTGTACCTGTCCGGCCGCGGCGCCGCCATCGACAAGGGACTGCGGACCGGCGCGACCGGCCCGCACGTGCCGTTCGCGCGCTGTGCCGTGTCCGGCCTGTCCCGGCTGCCCTCCTTCCGCGGCACCACGGTCTATCGCACGTCGCCGACCGAGGCGGAGTGGGCGCACTACCGCGACCGCCGGCTGATCACCGACTGGTCGTTCGTCAACGTGCTCACCGGCCCGTGCGAGGCTCAGGAGGGCGACACCGACGTCCTGGTGTGGTCGATGACCGCACGGCGGACCACGCTGCTGGAGCCGGAGGGCGACGACCGGGTGACGGATCGGGTGCTCTTCCTGCCCGGCACCCATTTCAAGGTCCTGGAGTTGCGGGAGCCGTCCGGCGACGGGCGCGGCGCGATCCTGATGCGCGAGATCGGCTCGAACGAGGTGGACCAGGACGGCCGGGTCGACTCGGGCCGGGTCTCGCTGGACGAGCTGGCCGTGACGTCGCTGCGGCGCAGCCTGGAGCGCTGGGCCGACGCCGAGCCCCGCCGCCGCATCGGCAGCGATGCCCTCGGCCGCTTCGGGGTGCTGCCCGGCCTGGACCGGCGGCTCGGCGACAAAGCGGAGGTGAGCGGACGATGACCCAGATCCTGACCGTCGGCGGCGGGAAGCCCGGCGCCTACCCGACGATCGGCGCCGCCCTGGCCCGCGCGGAGGCCGGTGCGACGATCACCGTCCACCCCGGCCGGTACGTCGAGAAGCTCGTCGTCGGCAACCGGATCACGATCAGCGCCGCCGAGGGCGGGCCGGTCGAGGTGCGGGTCGAGGAGGGCAGCGTCCTGGTCGTGCAGGGCGAGGGTGCGCAGCTGCGCGGCATCACGCTGGCCAGCGCCGACTCCAAGCTCGCCGCCGTGGACGTCTACTCCGGCGAGGTGGCGCTCGACAACTGTGTGATCTCCGGCGCCTCGTGGGCCACCCTGCTGTCCCGGCTGCAGGGCTCGCTGGCCCTGCGCGGCTGCGAGGTACGCAGCTCGACCGGCGCGGGCATCGTGGTGACGAGCGCGGCCCCCAGCCGGATCGAGGACACCGTGGTCACCGACGTGGCGACCTCGGGCATCGTGGTCGCCGACCAGGGCGTGCTCACGCTGCGCCGGTGCTCGGTCCGCGGCACCGGCGCCAACAGCGTGTGTGTCAACGGCGACGCCCGGCTGACCGCCGAGCAGGTCGAGATCGACGGCGCCGGGAAGCCGGCCGTGGTGGTCGAGCAGAAGGCCTACGCCCGGCTGCAGAAGCTGACGGTCACCAACAGCGGCAACGTCGACCTGTTCATGCGGGGCGAGATCGACGTGGTGGTCAGCGACTCCACGTTCACCGGCGCGGCGCTGCAGGGTGCGCACATCGCCGATCGGGCGGCTCCGCGCTTCGAGCGCTGCACGTTCGGCGGCGCCGGGCACACCGCGGCGCACGTCACCGGGGGAGCCCGGCCGACCTTCGCCGACTGCACGTTCGCCGACTCGCCGGTCGGGGTCACGGTGGACGCCGAGGCCGCACCCCGGCTGGAGGGCGTGACGATCCGCGGCACCCGCGACCACCTGATCGTCGTCGGCGGCTCCGGCTCCGCCGTGGTCCAGCGGCTGCGCGCCTCCGTCAGCACCGGCGCCGGCTTGCTGGTCAAGGAGGGCGCCGGCCTGGACGGCACGGATTTCGCGGTGGACGCGGGCGCGCTGGTCGCCCTGGAGCTGACCGGCGGCTCGCACGGCAAGATCAAGGAAGCCCGCTTCACCGGTACGGCCGCCGCGGCCGTCGTGGTCGGCGAGGAGTCCAGCCTCGAACTGCACTCGGCGCTGGTTCGCGGGACCGGTGTCACCGTGGGCAGCGGTCGCCTGCACCTGCGGGACAGCGAGATCGTCGAGCCTCCGGCGGACGGCGTGGCGGCCGGCGCCGGCGGCACGGTGACGGCCACCCAGACCCGGGTGCGCCGGGCCCGCCGCAACGGCGTGGCGCTGGGCCGGGGCAGCAAGGGCCAGTTCACCGACTGCGAGGTGCTCGGCAGCGGCGTGGCCGGGTTCGATGTGGACACCAGTGAGCCGGTGTCGATCGTCCGGTGCGCGGTGCAGGAGAGCGGCGCCGAGGACGTGCGCAAGGCGGCCGACGCGCAGCTGACCCTCGAGGCGCTGAGCACCGGGCGGCCGGCGCAGCCCACGTCGCCCGCGCCCGCGTACGCGGCAAGTCCTGTTTCCCCGGCGCCCGCCGGGGACGATGCCGAGCAGCAGCCGGCCGAGGAGCCCGAGGGCGAGCTGAGCGGTCCGCTGCGCGAGCTGAACAGCCTGATCGGTCTGCGCGGGGTGAAGCAGGAAGTCACCGCGCTGATCAACCTGATCAAGATGTCCCAGGTACGTCTCCAGATGGGCCTGCCGATGCCGCCCATGAGCCGGCACCTGGTCTTCGCCGGCCCGCCCGGCACCGGTAAGACGACGGTGGCCCGGCTCTACGGCTCGGTGCTCAAGGAGCTCGGCATCCTGAGCAAGGGCCACATGATCGAGGCGGCCCGCGCGGACCTCGTCGGCCAGTACATCGGTGCCACCGCCATCAAGACCACCGAGCTGGTCACCAAGGCGATCGGCGGTGTGCTGTTCATCGACGAGGCGTACACGCTGTCGGCCGGCTCGGGCGGCTCGGGCCCCGACTTCGGTCAGGAGGCCATCGACGCGCTGATGAAGATGATGGAGGACCACCGCGACGAGCTCGTGGTGATCGTCGCCGGATACTCCGAGCTGATGGAGCAGTTCCTCGCCTCGAACCCCGGTATGGCCTCCCGCTTCACGCGCACGATCGAGTTCCCGAACTACTCGGTCGAGGAGCTCGTGACGATCACCTCGAACCTGTGCAGCAAGCACTACTACGAGCTGACCGACGACGCGGTGGACGCGCTGGGCACGTACTTCACGCGGGTCCCCAAGAACTCCACCTTCGGTAACGGCCGTGTCGCCCGCAAGCTCTTCGAGGCGATGATCAACAACCAGGCGTCGCGCCTGGCCACGACGCCGCCGACCAAGGACACCGAGCTCAACCGCCTGACCGCCCTGGACCTGGCGCCGGAGCTGGACCTGCTGGAGGACCTGCCGGTCGAGCAGAACACCGCGCCGGACGCGGCCAGCAACCCGGCGGGGGCCATCAACGCGACGCGCAGCTGGCAGCGGGTGTGCGGGCTGGTCGGCAACACCGGCGTCCGCGACGCGCTGGGCTCGACCCTGCTGCAGCTCTGCGAGCTGCGCAACCGCCGCCGCGGCTACGGCAAGCACGCGAACGTGCAGATCAGCGGCGCGGTGGGCAGCGGCCGCCACGAGTACGCCCGGCTGTACGCCGCCGGCCTGTCCGAGCTCGGCCTGGTGCCGGTCGGCCAGGTGGTCCAGGTCAGCACCGGCCAGGAGCTGGCGCCGCAGTGGCCGGGGCAGGCGCGCAGCCTGGTCCGCGCCGCCCTGGCCGACGCCGACGGCGGGGTGCTGGTGGTCGAGTGCACCGACGACGGCGCCGGCCACGACGCCCTGGAGCAGCTGGTCGAGCAGATGCGCCGCACGCCGGGCGATCCGGTGGTGCTGCTGGTCGGCGAGGAGGCGGCGCTGGCCGCGGCCCGGGCCGCCGTGCCGGGCCTGGCCGAGGTCTTCGGGCAGCAGTGGTCCATGCCGGCCTACTCGTCGGCGGAGCTCGCCGAGCTCGTGGTGCGGTATCTGGTCCGGCGCGGGCACGAGGTTCCCGACGAGGTACGCGAGGCGCTGGCGGGTGTGACCGCCGGCTTCCCGGAGAAGACGGCCCGGGCGGCGCACCTGTTCTCGTGGGGCCTGGCCCGGACGGCGGCCTCCCGGACCCTCGCGCTCGCCGACGTCAACGGCTTCGCCGACCGGGCCTCGGGCAGCCGCACCGGCGGCCTGGCCGCAGTCGGCTGACCGCGCCGCACAAACGGCGGCAGTCGGCTGACCCCGCCGCACAAGCAGCCGCAGTCGGCTGACCCCGCCGCACAAGCAGCCGCAGTCGGCTGACCGAGCCGCGCAAGCGGCCGCGGCCGGTCGGGCCGCCGCACAGCGCAGACAAGGAGAACCGCATGGAGATTCCGAGCCCCGCCCAGTTCCTCGAGCAGGCCCAGGCCTTCGAGGAGACGATGCGCAACGCGCAGTCCGACCTGGCGAAGGCCGTCGTCACCGGGCGCGCCGCCGACAACACCGTCGTGGTGATGGCCAGCGGGCTCGGCAAGCTCAAGGCGGTCCGGGTGGACCCGAAGGTGTTCGACGCCCGCGACGCCGAGGCGCTGCAGACGGCGATCGCTCAGGCCATCCAGAACGCCGCGGACAACGCCGGCAAGCTGGCGGAGCAGAAGATGGGCCCGATCGAGATCACGCTCCACTGAGGATGTTCGAGGAGCTGCCCGCGCGGACGGGCTCGACGCCGTACTCGGCGAGGCGGCTCCGCAGCCGCCGCAGGTCCCAGCGGGCGCCGAGCACCGTGTAGAGCTCGGCGGCCGCGCCACCCTCGCGGGCTGCCTCGTGCGGGCGCCGGTTGGCGGCGAGGAGCACGGCGGCGTCCTCGAGCGCGGCGGCCAGCTCCGGCACCCGGCCGACCGAGCGGTAGTGCGCGGCGGCGGCCAGTGCCGGTGCGGGGTCCCCGGTGACCAGGGCGCGGCAGCGCTCGGCGGCGGCGTAGGCGCGGGCCCGGCGTACCTCCTTGGTGGCCTCGCCGGCGCAGATGGCCGCGGCCCGCTCGGCGAGCTCGCGGCGGTCCTGGCTCAGCGCCAGCCGGACGGCGTCCGGAAGCCACTGGTGGCGGAGCATGAGCGGGGCGTACTCGGGTACCAGCAGCGGCTCGAGCACCTCCAGCGCCTCGTCGGGGCGGTCCTGCTGCTCGGCGACCAGGGCCCGGGCGACCAGCAGGAAGTCGCAGCTCTCCCGCTCGGCGTCGGTGGCCGGCAGGATCTCCGAGGCGTCCAGGTGGCCCGTCGCCAGCGCCGGGTCGTCGCGGTGGGCGGCGATCAGGGCGGCGACCCCGTGCAGCAGCATCGAGACCGCGCCCGGCTCGCGGGTGCCCAGGAAGGTGATGCCCGGGGCGTCGTCGGTGACCGAGCTGATCTCGGCCAGCGCGTCGTCCCAGCGGCCCAGCCAGTAGTACTGCACCGCCGACGCGACCTGCAGCCCGGACGGCAGCCGGTGCCGGATGGCGAAGAGGGCCGCCTCGCGCAGCGTCCGTTCCGCCTCGTCGAGCCGGTCCAGGTTCTGCAGCGTGAACATGCGGTTGTCCAGCAGGTCGAAGTACATCCCCGCGAAGCCCGGGTTGTCCCGCATGATGTCCAGCGCGCGGTCGACGTATTCCAGGGCGCGCTCGTGGTCGCGGCGGATGGAGTGCGTCAGCCAGACGGTCTGCAGGGCGAACGCCGCCTCGTACGGCTGCCCGGCCGCGATCGCCTCGGCGTGCACCTCCGCGGCCGTACGGTCGGCGCGGTCCAGGTCGTCGAGGCTCCCGCGCCGGAAGTTGGCCAGCAGCACCCGGTGCCGCGTCCGCCAGATCTCCGGGATGTCCGGGTCCTCGACGGAATCGCGCAGCGTGCGGATCGCGGTGTCGGCGTCGCCGCGGCGGAACGTCATGGCGGCGAAGAGCTGGCGCATCTCGGCCCGGTCGGCGGGGTCGGCGGCCAGGACGGCGGCCTCCCGGGCTTCCTCGATCGGCCAGCGTTCGTGCCGGAAGTCGAGCTTGACCAGGGCGACCAGCAGGTTCGCCCGCTGGCCGGCGTCCGGCAGGTCCGACTCCAGGACCAGGCGCAGCAGCCGGCCGGTGATCTCGGGCACCCGCCGGGCGGCCTCGGTGTGGTGCCGGCTCAGCCAGGACACGACCCACGCGTCGATCACCGGGGTCTCCGCCGCCAGCTGCTCGGCCACCCGGGTCACTGAGCTGCCGCCGCGGTCGAGCACCTCGGCGGTGTGCCGGTGCAGGGCGGCGCGTGCCGGTGCCGGGATGCTCTCGTAGAGCGCCTGCCGCAGGAACGGGTGCCGGAAGGCCAGGTCCTTGCCGGCGTCCACGACGACGTTCGCGCTGAGCGCCTCCTCCAGGCTCGCGACGAGGTCGAACGGGGAGCGGCCGGTGACGGCCACCACGTCGTCGACAGCGAACTGCGCCCCGAGCAGTGCCGCCATCCGCAGCACCTCCTGGGTGTCCGCGGAGAGGAAGTCCAAAGTGGCCCGTACGACGGCCAGCAGCGACCGTGGCGCCTCGACCGGCACACTCGCGTCGATGTCGGCCCGGCCGTCCACGGTCCGGACGGCTCCCCGCCGGATCAGCGCGGTCGTCATCTCCCGGGCGCAGAGCGGGTTGCCGCCGGACCGGGGCACGACCTGCGCCAGGTGCGGGCCGATCGGCGCCCCGACCAGGCGCGTGACCAGCTGCGCGATCGCGTCGTCCGGCAGCCCGCGCAGCAGAAGCAGGTGCCCCTGCCGGGCCTGTACGCCGCGGCGCAGCTGGGCGAGCGACCGGCCGTTGGGCTCCGGCCGGGCCGCGGCGACGAGCAGCAGCGGCATCCGGCGGGTGGCGGCGACCAGCCGGTCCCAGAAGAGCACACTGGACTCGTCGGCCCACTGCAGGTCGTCGACGACCAGGATCAGCGGGGCGATGGACGTGGCGGCGCGGACGTAGGCGAGCACCCGGTCGGCCACGGCGGCCGGCCCGTCGTCGTTGCGCGCGCTGCCGTGCAGCTTGGCGGCGACCGAGGCCACGCGGGCGTCGTCGGATGTGGTCTCCAGTCCGAGCGCGCGCGTCACCACCTGCAGCGGCACGTACTGGTCGAGCTCGTCGGCGACGCCCCAGGCCACCTGACAGCCCCGGCTGCCCGCGTCGGCGAAGGCGGCGGTGAGCAGCTCGCTCTTGCCGATCCCCGGCTCGCCCTCGATCCAGACCGCGGCGCCCCGGCCGTCGGCGAGCGCCCGGACCAGGCCGCGCAGCAGGGCGAGGTCGGCGTCGCGCCCCACGAGCGTCCGGCTCTCCAGCCCGTCGTGCAGGGCCCGGGCGACCTGCGGCGGCAGCACGGGCGGCACCGGGCGCTCGGCGGGCTCGCCGCCCTCGGCCGTCCCGGACTGCACCCGCTCGTAGAGGGCGGTCAGGGCGGCCCCGGGCTCGACACCCAGTTCGGTCAGGAAGGTACGCCGGGCCGCCCGGTAGACGTCGAGGGCCTCCGCGCGCCGGCCGGTGCGGTGCAACGCGAGCATCAGCAGCTCGTGCAGGGGCTCGTGCAGCGGGTGGTCGCGGACCAGCCCGGCCAGCTCGGCCACCACGCCGTCGTCGCCGAGGTCGAGCACGATGCGGGCGCGCTGCTCGATGGCGGTGAGCCGGCGCTCGGCCAGGTGGGCGCGCTCGACCTCCAGCCGATGACCGCTCAGTCCCGCGTACGCCTCCCCGTGCCACAACCGCAGCGCCGCCTCGAACCGCTCGGCGGCGGCAGCGGGCTCCCCGGCCTCCCGCAACTGGGCGGCCTCGTCGCAGAGCGTGGCGAACCGGGTGCTGTCCAGCTCCCGCGGGTCGAGCAGCAGCGCGTAGCCGGCCGGTCCGGAGGTCAGCAGCTCGTGCCCGAGCACCCGGCGCAGCCCCGAGATGTACGTGTAGACGCTGCCCGCGGCGGTGGCGGGCGGGTTGGCGCCCCAGACGCCCTCGATCAGCTCGTCGCGGGTCACCACCCGGCCTCCCGCGGCGGCGAGCACGGCGAACAGGGCCCGTTGCCGGGCGGGCCCGAGCGCCAGCTCCCGCTCACCCCGCCAGGCCCGGACCGGGCCCAGCACCTCGACGCGCAAGCGGTCCTCCGGTGTCGTCGACACGTTTCCTCCGTTGTCGCAGGTGCAAGTGACCCCCGGTGAGGAGACCGGCACACGGGTCAGCGAATAACGGAAACCTCTGAAGTGATCATGGACGAGCGGCTGAGATGAGGCATGGTCGGGTTGCCGGGCAGCATCGGCCGGATCCGGCTGAGCAGGGTACGGAACCGGTCCGACCACGTCAGCGTGATGCGTTGCTCACGGAGAGCCGCCCGGGCGATCTCCGCGGCGGCCTCGTACTCGCCGCGCCGCTCGTGCGAGGTCGCGGCCAGCCAGCGCATCTCGCCCTCCAGCTCGGGGTCGGTGGTGCGAGCCGCGACCCAGCCGGCCTCGGCCGCGGCGTTGCGTCCCTGCCCCGCCAGCAGCCGGGCCAGCCAGGCGGTGAGGATCAGGCGCCGGGCGGGATCCAGGTCGTACTGGGCGCGGGCGCGCTGCAGGACGGTGATCGCGATCTGCGGTGCGCGACCGGCCAGTTGCTCGGCGTGCTCGGTGAGCCAGGCGCCGATGCTGCCGCCCAGCGGCACGTCACCCGCGAGCAGCTGCGCCACGACCTGTTCCGGCGGCCCGCCCGTTGCGGCGATCCGCTCGGCGAACGACCGGTGCAGCGTCGTCCGCAGCCCGGCGGGCGTGCTCTCGTGCAGGACGCGGGCGACGACGCGGTGCCGGAAGGCGACATGCACCTCCGCGGTCACGAGCACCCCGCCCGCCAGGGCCGGTGCGAGCGCGCGGACGAGATCCGCGGGCGACCGGTCGGTCACCGCGGCCAGCTCGGAGATCGTGCAGCCGGGCGGCCGCTCGCCCGGGGCGTGCAGCTCGTGGGCACTGAGGAAGGCGACCGCGCGCAGGGTCTGCCGGGTCTCCTCGGACAGCGGTGCCAGGTGCGCCCCGACCGCGGCGCTGAGCCCCGCCCCCTGCTCCCCGGCCGCGAGATGCCGCAGATAGTACGGATTGCCGCCGGCCTCGGCGAGCATGCGCTGCAGTTCCCGGTCGTCGGGCGGCTCGGGCGCCACGGCCCGGACCAGCGCGGCGGACGCCTCGCCGGACAGCGGGCGCAGCTCGACCAGCTCGTCGGCGGGCAGGCCGCGCACCTGTTCCGCGCCGTGCCGGGTGGTCGCCACGAGCAGCAGGGGAAGCCTCGTGGCCCGGGTGCTCAGCTCCGCCCAGACCCCCAGCGTGATCGGGTCGGCCCACTGCAGGTCGTCCGCGACCAGGATCAGCGGCGCCCGGTCGGCGGCCTGGCGGACCAGCTCGGCCGCCCGGGCGACGGTGTCGTCGGCGGGCCCGTCGAGGGCGTCGGCGGCGACCGCGAAGAGCTGCTTGACCAGCGTGCGGGAGACGTCGTCGGCCATCGCGGACTCGATGCACTCGAGCAGCACGCCGAGCGGCATCCGCTGGGAGAGCTCGTCGCCGACCGCCCAGCCGGTGCGGCAGCCCGCCGGGGCCGACCCGCGCAGGGCCACGGTGAGCAGGGCCGACTTGCCGAGGCCGGGCGTGCCCTCGATCCGGATGCTGCGCCCGTGGCCGATCGCCGCCTCGGCCGCGACGCGGCGCAGCAGGCGCACCTCGGCGTCGCGGCCGATGAACGCGGCCCGGTCGGCCTGCCGGTGGCGCTCCGGCGCGGCGGCCGGCAGGGCGGGCTCGGTGGTCGCCCGGACGCTGAGCGCCTCCGCGCCGCGCCCGCCGGCGGCCAGGGCCGTGGCCAGCATGTGGCGCAGGTTCTCCTGCAGCGGATAGGTCGTCACCAAGGCCCGCAGCACCTGCACCGCCTCGTCGTGCCGGCCGGTCTCCATCAGCAGGGCGGCGTGCCGCTCCGCCGTCGCCAGCCGCAGCTCGGTCAGCCGCAGCCGCTGGGCCTCGGCGAACGGGCCCGGCACCCCGGCCAGGGCGTCGCCGTGCCACAGGCGCAGGGCCGACTCGAGGGCGGTCAGCTCGGCGGCGGGATGCCCGGCCGAGCGGTGCCGGCGGCTCTCCTCGCGCAGCGCCTCGAACCGGAAGACGTCCACGTCGCCCGGGGCGACGTGCAGCTGATAGGTGCCGCCGCCGGAGGTGAGCAGCTGCCCGGCGGCCCAGCGGTCGCGGGCCGGCTCCAGCAGCTGGCGCAGGGCGGAGACATAGGTGTAGACGTTGCCGGTGGCGCTGGCCGGGGCGTCGTCGCCCCAGACCGCGGCGACCAGCTGCTCGCGCGAGACCGGGCGGCCGGCGTGCAGGGCGAGGACGCAGAAGACGGCGGTGCGCCGTGCGGAGCCCAGCGTCAGCTCGGCACCCTCGCGCCAGGCCCGCACCGGACCCAGCAGCCGAAGGTCGATCCCCGCGTGCACTGCCGGCATGGCTCCCAACCTCGTCGTCGTGGGATTGCTCCCGCTGTAGGCGGTTGAACTTGCAAGCTTTCGCCCGCCGCCCCTCGACCCCCGTGTCAGGTGCTGATGCTGTTTCCGCCACTTTCCGTCATGGCATCGTCGCTGATGGCTTGCCGCTATTCCCCGGCGTCCCGGTCACGCCCGCGAAAGCGTGTGGTGCCCCACCATAGCGCTGCCCCGCACCATTTTTACCGGCGTCGTTCACGTTCGCCAGCCGGGCCCGGCCGGCCGTCATCGAGTCGCCGCCTCGAATTCGCCTGAACGCCGCCGGGGATGCCCGGACGCAGGCAGGGGCAAACAAGACGGCCACCGGGGCAGCGAAGGGGTGGAAGCCTTCCCGTGCCCCGGCCGCTCTGCTGGACTCGACGGGTGCCGGCCCAACCCGATGCCTCCGTGAGCCCGTTCGCCGGCGAGCTGTTCCTGCGGCTCGCCTCCGAGGGCCGGCTGGTCGTGGACAAGAACCGTGCCGACGAGGTCATCGCCGGGCTGGAGCGCACCCTGTCCTCGGTGCGGGCCCGGCTGCGGCTCATCCGGCTGTGGCAGCAGGACCCGACGCCCCGGGTCGGCGAGCTGCCCGAGGAGCTGGCCCGGGACGTGGTCGACGCCGTCTTCGCCGACCAGCTCGCCCCCGGGCGGCTGGAGCAGGCGGCGGCCGACCTGCCCAAGTACATCGAGGCGATGCGGCTCGCCCAGGGCGCCCCGGCCCGCCCGCCGACCGTCCCGGAAATGTGAAAGTGTTTTGCCTATTGGCAATTGCCTGCGTCGATGGATGAACCTTCATGCCGCGTTCGGCCGGCGTGAAGACGGCGTGGAGATTTTCTGAAGACCCTTTCTCCAGACTTGCCGCGTCCCGACGACAAGGCGGAGGTTTCAGTGGAACAGGTTCGGGTGGTCCTGCAGGCGTCGGATCCGCTCAGTCACGCGGGGCTCGCGGCCTTCCTGCAGGCGAGTCCCGACGTGACGCTCCTGCGCGGTGCCGACCGGGCCGGGGCCAGGGTCCTGGTGGTCTCCTGCGAGCGGCTGACCACCGACGTGGTCGCGATGCTGCGCCGCTCGGCGGCCGAGTCCGGCATCCCGGTCGTCCTCGTCGTCGGTGAGATCACCGAGACCGAGCTGCTCACGGCGGTCGAGTGCCGCGTCGTCGCGATCCTGCCGCGCGCCGCCGTCACCGGGGAGCGGCTCCTGCACAGTGTGCTCGCCGCGGCCAACGGCGGCGGGGTCATGCCGCCGAACCTGGTCGGCGAGCTGCTCAAGCACATCGAGCGGCTGCAGCGCGACGTGCTCACCCCGAACGGGCTCAACGCCTCCGGCCTCACCCCGCGCGAGATCGACGTGCTGCGGCTCATGGCCGACGGCATGGACACCAACGAGATCGCCGGCGAGCTGTGCTACTCCGAGCGGACCGTGAAGAACGTCATCTACGGCGTCACCCACCGGCTCAAGCTGCGGAACCGCTCGCACGCGGTCGCGTACGCGCTGCGCGCCGGCATGATCTGAGCGCATGCGCAGCTCCGGGACCATCCCGGTGGTCGGCCGGCACACCATCGGCAACGCCCTGGTCGTGCACGCCCGGGACCGGATCAGCTCCGAGGCGCAGGCCCTGGCGCTGGCCGTCGCGGCGGACGGCGAGAACGACATCGTCGTCCTCGACCTGCACGACGGCCTGCCGATGGGCTCGTGGGAGGCGCTGGCGGGAGCGGTGCCCCGGGGACGCCGCGGCATCCGGCTGCTCGTCTGCGGGGCCGGTCTCGACATCGCGACCCTGGCGGGTCAGTGGCTGTCGGACCGGCTCGGGCGCTCGGTGGTGGTCCCGTACGGGCACCTGCTGCGCGGCGCGTCGGGCGCCCTCTTCGTGCATGCCCAGCACGACAGCGGCTGGGTGCGGCACCGCCCCGGCCGCGGACCGGCGTGGGACGGCAAGCGCTGGCCCCGCCCCGCCTGGGACAGCGCCGCGGCCGAGTACCTGCCGACCAGCGCGTTCGGCGTGGCGGAGCCGCTGCCCGGCGGCGTCTGGCTCCGCGACACCCGCGACGACGCGGCGGTGGCCGAGCACTGGCAGTGGCTGGCGTCGGCCGTACCGTGTCAGCCGCGGGCCTTCACGATCGTGCTGGGCTGCCCCGGCACCACCCCGCTGCCGCTCGACGACGTCGCCCGCTTCTGGCGCGACCTCGGCGACGACGGCCGGCAGCACGCGCGCTTCGTCCACTACGGACCGGTGCGCGTACCCGAGGGCGAGACGGTGGGCCAGGCGCTCGCCGACGTCCTCGAGAGCCCGGTCGTCTGCTTCACGGGCGTGCCGGTCGGGCGGCCCGACCGCCCCCGCATGCACACGGTCGCCCCGGACGGCCGGCTCGGCTGGCAGGTGTACGCCCGCGAGCTCGCCTATCAGCCCCGATCCCGCCCCACCGTGCGCGCCGAGGTCCCGCGCATCCTCAGCTACCGGGCGCCCATGGTCCTCGGCGAGATGGTCGCGCCCATGGTCTACCGCTACGCCGACGACGCGGTGGTGGAGATCGTCCAGTCCGGTCTCTGGGTCCGCCCGCCCGAGCCCCCGCGCCACGCCGAGCGCATCCGGGCCCGCGCCGCCGACCCGGCCGGCCACGCCGTCGTGGTGGACGACGCCGAGCCCGCCCTCGTCCCGCGCCTGCGCGAGCTGGCCGACGACCTGGTCGCCCGGCTCGACGACGCGACCAAGGAGCGGAGCACGCTGCAGCTGGCCTCCGCGGTGGCCGTCGCCGGCAACCGGGCCCCGCAGCCGGCCGGGGGCGAGCTGCCCGACGGGCTGACCTACCGCTTCACCGCCGCCGACCTGATGCTGGACGCGCTGATCGAGGAGGTGCCGGCGGCCGCGGAGCTGGCGGGCGTGGCCGTGCCCGTGGAGGCTGCCGTCGTGGCCCCGCCCGCGGAGCTGGCCGGCGTGGCCGCTCCCGCAGAGGCTGCCGGCGTGGTCGGGCCGGCGGTGCTCGGCTTCAGCCGCCCCGGCGTCGCGGGCGGCGACCTCCTGCGACAGCCCGCCGAGCCGCCGGCGAGGTCCCGATCGTTCGTCCCGCCACCCCCCGTCGCCTCGGCGCCGCCCGCGGCCCCCGTCGTGTCGGCCCCCTTCGTGTCGGCGCCGCCTGCCGAGCCCCGGGCCTGGGTGGCACCCGAGGTTGTGTCGGCGCCCCCCGCCGAGCCGCCGGCCTGGGTGGCGCCCGAGGCCGAGCTGCCGTCGCGGGTGGACAGTCCGGTGCTCATCCACACGCCGGCGCGGGTGGAGACGGCGCTCACCGAGGAGGATGCCGCTCGGGTGCTGGAGTCGTTGCGGCGCGCGGAGGACGTACGGGCGGGGCTGGTCTTCGCGAGGGTGCCGGCCCCCGCAGCGCAAGGCGTCCCGGGGCCGGAAGGTCTCGCGGCCGAACGCGAATGGCTGCGCGGCGCGCTGTCCCGCGAGTTCGACGCCGCGGCCAGCTCGGTGTCGCGGATCCTGGCCGAGCATCCGGGCTTCCACGCCGGGCCGGACACGATGACCGACGCCGTCGCGGTGCGGCTCTATCTGTCGCCGGTGGGCGACGGGCTGGACGAGGCCCTGCGTACGGGCAACCGCGGCCCGCAGGTGCCCTTCGCCCGCTGCGTGACCGCCGGGCTGAGCCGGCTGCCGTCCCACCGCGGCCTCGCCCTGCTCCGGGCCGACCTGAGCGGCGCCGATCTGCGGGCCGTCGAGGCGCAGCGGGTGCTGACCGAGTGGGGCTTCACCAACGCGCTCACCGAGCCGGCGGACGGCCTGACCGGAAGCGTGGACGTGCTCGTCTGGTCGATGACCGGGCGGCGTACGCGCCTGCTGGAGCTGGAGGACGGCACGGGCGTCCCGGCGCGGGTACTCTTCCGGCCGGGCACCTCGTTCAAGGTCCTGGAGACGTCGCCGCCGCTGGGCGAGCGGCGCGGCAGGCTGCTGCTCCGCGAGCTGCCGCCCGACGAACCCGACCGCGGCCACGTCCCCTTCGACGACCTCGCCCTCTCCTCCCTGCACCGCGCGGCCGAGCAGTGGGCCGTCGCCGGGCCGCCCGCGACGTCCCTGCCCGCCGCCGCGGTGCCGCGCTTCGCCCGGGTGCCGGGGGTGGCCTGACGATGCGGCCGCTGGCCCAGACCAACCTGGAGCGGCGGGTGGTCAGCCTGGTCAACGAGGAGCGGCGCCGGGCGGGCCGGCCGCGGCTGACCGAGCACCCGCTGCTCGGGGCGGCGGCCCGGGCCCACTCGGCGGACATGGCGAAACGCGAGTTCTACAGCCACGTCTCGCCGGAGGGCTCGACGGTCGCGGACCGGGTCGCGGCGACCGGGTATCTCTTCGCCGCGGTCGGGGAGAACATCGCCTGGGGTCAGGAGAACCCGATGCAGGTGGTGACCGCCTGGATGCGCAGCCCCGGCCACCGGGCGAACATCCTGCATCCCGACTACACCGAGCTCGGCGTCGGCGTGGCGGACCACCGGCGCGGGGCCCTGGTCTGGACCCAGAACTTCGGCATCCCCGGCTAGATTTTGACTCCGGCGTCTCCGGCTACATCTTGTCCGCCGGCCGAGGCGACCGCCGGGACGGACCCTCCGGTCAGAAGTGGGCGGTCACCTTGCGGGCGGGACCGTCGACGGTGATGCGGCCGCCGTAGGGGAGGATCCACTGCGGCGACGTGTGTCCGAAGTCGACGCCGAAAACGATCATCGCCTCCGGGTGGTAGGTGGCGAACGCCTTCAGCACCGCCTCGCGCTGCTCCTCGCGGTACTTCTCCCGCTCGGCCACCGGCTTCTCGTTGCCGATCGCGGTGCCCTTGGCCTGGGCGAAGAGGACGGCCGGGAACTGCTCGAGCAGGCCGCGCTCGCCGAAGTTGCGCAGGCTGTGGAACACGTTCTCCGCCGACGGCAGTTCCTCGGAGGTCTCCAGCAGCAGCACACACCCCGAGTAGTCCTCGACCGGCCGGATCCACCGGCTCACGGCCGTCGTCCAGTTCAGGATCTCCAGGCTGCCGCCCCACGCCGGGGCGCTGACGACCTTGTCCGGCTGGTGCCAGGTCCAGCCCGGGCTCGCGTACGGCGTGGCCGAGCGCTCCAGCGATGTCGGATCGGCCCAGTGCAGCTCCTCGTCGCTGAACTTCTCGAGCGGGTGGATGTCCAGGTCGCCGCCGGTGAACAGGGCCGCTCGCAGCGACTCCTCGTGCTCCCGGTCGATCCCGCCGCCCTGCGCCAGGTGCACCATCGTGGACCCGCCGTGATAGCCGGCGATGCCGTGGAACCACAGCCAGTTGAGCAGGTTCGTGTTGTCGGAGTAGCCGAAGAACGGCTTGGGATCGGCCAGGAACACCGCCGGGTCGAGGTGCCGCAGCACGGTGATCTGGTCGTCGCCGCCGATCGTCGCCATGACCGCGCGAATGCCCGGATCGGCCCAGGCCGCCATCAGATCCCGCGCCCGCTCGTCAGCCGTCGCGGCGCGCCGGGTCGTCGGATACTCCACGGGCACGACCCCGATCTGCTCCCGAAGCCGGCGCAGCCCCTGCTCATGCACCGCCGGATAGACGGCGGCCGCGGGCGCCGCGAGCGAAAGCACGGCCACCCGGTCTCCAGGCGAAACCTTCGGCGGAATTTTCATGCGCGCATTGAACCAAAGCAGGCCCCTCCAAGCCCCCCGTTTTCCACCGCCCCACCTCACCCCGCGTGCCCGCCCGCCACCCACAGCACCGCGTCAGCGCGCGCGACTGCCCGCCGCTCGTCTCGTGCAACACCGCGTCGGCGCGCGTGGCTGGCCGCCGCTCGTCTCCTCCAGCACCGCGTCAGCGCGCGTGCCTCCGCCGCCGAGCCGGTCGCGGCGGATGTGGTCCGCGGCGCCGCTGTGGCCCGCGGCGCCGCGCGCTTCCCGGTCGTTGGGCGTCAGGTCGCGGGCCGCTGGGCCGGCTCCTTCCGGTGGAGCATGGCGTCGGTGCGGGCACGGACGGGCGGCCCCGCGACGTCGCAGAACGAGCGCTTCGCGGGCTGATGCGCCGGCAGCCGCGTCGGGACGAGCAGGAACGCCAGCACCCCGCCGGCCGCCATCAGCCCCGCGCAGATGAGCATCGACCCCCGGTACGTCGGCGCGAGCCCGGCCGGGTCGGTGAGGCTGCCCGTCCCGATCCCCGCCGCCAGCGGCAGCACGGCCACCGACAGGAGGCCCGCCGCCCGGGCCACCGCGTTGTTCACCCCGCTCGCCACCCCGGCGTACGCATCGTCGAGCGCGCCCAGCGCCGTGGCCGTCAGCGGCGCCACCAGCAGCGACAGCCCCAGGCCGAAAAGGATCACCGGGGGCAGGACGTCCGCCGCATAGGAGGCGCCCGGGCCGATCCGCGAGAACCACACGAGCGCCGCCGCGCAGACGACCGGGCCGGCGGTCATCGGGATGCGCGGGCCGATCCGCTGCGCCAGCGCCCCGGCCCGCGCCGACAGCAGCAGCATCAGCCCGGTCACCGGCAGCAGGGCCAGGCCGCCGGCGAGCGGGCTGAAGCCCGAGACGACCTGCAGGTTGAGCACCACCAGGAAGAACACGCCGCCGTTGGCCGCATACACCAGGAAGGTCACCACGTTCGCGCCGCTGAACGCCCGCGAGCGGAAGATCTCCAGCGGCAGCATGGGGTGCCGCGCCCGGCGCTGCCGCACGACGAAGCCGGCCATGCCGAGCACGCCCACCGCGAGCGACGTCAGCACCACGGGACTGCCCGGGCCGGCGTCGGGCCAGGCGGTGAACCCGTACGTCAGCCCGCCGAGCCCGATCGCCCCGGTCAGCACCCCGGCCACGTCGATGCCCGGGGCGGACGCGGCCCGGGACTCCGGCACGTGGCGCACGGTCACGGCCAGCACGATCGCGGCCAGCGGCAGGTTGATGAGGAAGATCAGCCGCCAGTCGGCCAGCTCCACGAGCCACCCGCCGAGGAACGGGCCCAGCGCGCCACCGATGCCCCCCAGCCCCGACCAGGCGCCGATGGCCCGCGACCGGTCCTCCCGGGCGAACGACGCCTCGATGATCGCCAGCGCGCCCGGGGTCAGCAGGGCGCCGCCGACGCCCTGGACCACCCGCGCGGCGATGAGCAGCTCGATCGACGGTGCCAGGCCGCAGAGCAGCGACGCGGCCGCGAACCAGGCGACCCCGACCGCGAACACCCGGCGGCGGCCGAACCGGTCCCCGAGCGAGCCGCCCACCAGCACGAGGGCGGCGAGGCTGAGGGCATAGCCGTTGACGGTCCACTGCAGGCCGGCGGCGTCCGCGGCCAGGTCGCGCCCGATCGCGGGCAGGGCGATGTTGACCACGGTCGAGTCGATGAACGCCAGCGCCGAGCCCAGCACCGTGGCGAACAGCACCCAGTGCCCGGTGGCGGACTCGTAGCGGACGGGTGAGCCGGCCGGAAGATCCATGCGGGTGACGCTACGCGCGCCGCGGACGTCCGGCATACGTCGTCCGACTGCCCTTCACGCCGTACGCCGGACCCCCGCCGCCGAGCCGCGGTCGACCGAGCCGCCGTCGACCGAGCGGCCGTTGACTGAGCCGCCGTCGACCGAGCGGCCGTTGACCGAGCCGCCGTTGACCGAGCCGCCGTTGACCGAGCGGCCGTTGACCGAGCCGCCGTCGACCGTGGCACCGGTCGCCGTGATGACCGTGCGCGGCACGGCGGCACGCGCGGCCAGCAGCGCCGCATCGGAGGCCCGCCGCGTCACACTCCGGGCCCGCCGCCGCAGCAGCGCCTCCACCCGCGCACCGAGCTCGGCCCGGTGGAACGGCTTGGTCAGGTAGTCGTCGGCCCCGGCCGCCATCGCCTCGGTGATCCGATGCCCGCTGACGTCGGCGCTGACCACCATGATCGGCAACTGCGCGGTCCGGACGGACGCCCGCAGCTCCCGGCACACCTCGACGCCGGACAAATCAGGCATCCGCACGTCGAGCAGCGCGGCGTCGAAGCCCCCGGCGGCGGCGAGCCGCAGTGCGCTCCGGGCATCGGGGGCGGCCTCGACCTCGTACCCGGCCCGCAGCAGCGCCAGCGTCATCAGCTCCCGATGATCGGCATCGTCGTCGGCGATCAACACGGTAGGCACATCGCACCTCCACCCGTCCGCTCTTCCGCCCCCTCTTCGGCACCCCGCCCGCAACCCTGAGCCGCCCGCCGCCTGACCACTTAAAGTTACTTACTCATAACTGAGGGTTCGTGACCGATGGGGGAGCCGTGAACTCGTACCGTGTTCTCGGCCTGCTGGCCGGGGTGTGGGCCGTCGGCGTCGTGGCGATCGTTGCGTATCCGCAGGTCGTCGCCGTCGGTACGGTGGTCATCCTGGCGCTGTGTGCGATCGGGTTCGTCGCCTCCTTGCGGGCGGCGCGGATCGCGGGGGCGACGGCCCAGCGCGCGTGGCGGGCGCTCGCGGCGGTCTTCCCGTTGCAGCTGGTGACGATGGCGATGTTCATCGTGCCCGGGGCGGAGCGGGACTTCCCGGCGCCCGCGGACGCGGGGCGGCTGGCCATCGTGGCGGTGCTGCTGGCGGCCGCGTACTCGTTCCCACTGCGGGCCGTGTCCGCGCTGGAGCGGCGCAAGTCGGTGCTCGACGTGTGCCTGACGGTGGCCGCCGCGGCGATGACGGTGTGGTACCTGGTGGTCGGCCCGTACGTGGGGGACAGGTCCGGCACCGTCGTGGCCGCGGCCGTCTTCCCCGTGCTCGATCTGCTGCTGGTGCTCGGGTTCACCCGGCTGCTGCGGCGCGGGACGATCGCGGCCGGGTCGCTGCCGGTCACGGTGCTCGCGGCGGCGGTCGTGTTCATGTTCGGGTTCGACAGCTGGATCGGCTATCTGGCTTCGCACGGTGGCGACACCGCCCGGTCGAGCGCCGAGCAGGTCGCCTGCGTGGTCACCTGGATCGCGCTGCTGGCCGCCGCGCCGGTGCTGCGCTGCCGGGAGCCGGAGGACGCCTCCGCGCTGGCCGAGCGCTGCGTGGTCCGTCCCGCGGTGCCCTATGTCGCGATCACCGTCGGATACGGCCTCATGATCTTCGCCGCGGCCCGGGAGCAGCACGACTTCCCGTGGAGCGGCCTCACCCTCGGCGGCCTCGCCATCACCGGTCTCGTGGTGCTGCGGCAGCTCGCCGTGCAGCGGGAGAGCGACCAGGCGGCGGCCACCGACGGTCTCACCGGGCTCGCGAACCGTTCCCATCTGCGGGACCGGCTGGTCCAGGGGCTGGAGCGGGACGGCCGCGGCGACCGGGTCACGGCCGTGCTGCTGGTCGACATGAACGGCTTCAAGCAGGTCAACGACACGCAGGGACACAAGGCCGGCGACCAGCTGCTGATCGGGGTGGCCCGGGTGCTGCGCGAGGCGATCCTCGGCGCGGACGTGGCGGGGCGGCTGGGCGGCGACGAGTTCGCGGTGGTCCTGCACGACATCGGCAGCGAGGCCAACGCCGAGGCGGTCGCG
>NZ_JAUQWH010000161.1 GCF_030757795.1 Actinoplanes oryzae | reverse complement strand
CCTCGACGTCGGCGTCCAGCCCCTCCGGCTCCGCGTAGGGCTCCAGCTCGAAGCGCCGCTGGAAGCGGATGATGTTGGACTCCTCCGGCAGGTACTCCCGCAGCTGCGGGTCGAGCAGCCACGACCCGCAGGCGAAGGCGTCGTAGCGCTCCTGCGGGAAGTGGCGGGGGAAGAACGCCCGGCCCTCGTCGAGCGACGCGTCGATCGCCGCCGGGGTCAGCGGGCCCGCCTCGGGGATGTGCAGGCCGACGGCGCCGGCGCCGCGGTGGTGCTGCAACCGGCCCAGCTCGTAGAGGCCGCCGCGCACGTGCAGGGTCAGCCAGCTCTGCATGACTGGCCAGCCCTCGCGCCGCATCCGCCGGTCGATCGCGAGGTTGCGGCCCAGGTCGGCGAGCGTCGCCCAGGACACGGCCTCCGGGATCCCGTGGTCGCGGTGATAGTCCAGGACCACGCCGGTCAGGGCCAGATAGGCGTACGCGTAGAGATGGCACCAGGCCGGCCCGCGCTCGCGCGGCAGCTCCGGCCCGGGCACCAGCCATCCGTGGCCGCCCAGGTCCGCGCGCACCAGCGCGGTCGACCGGTCGAGCAGCCAGCGCAGCTCGGGGGTCCACGCCGGGGAGTCCGGGTCCGGCCAGCCCGCGAGGATCTCGGCGGCGTCGTCCGGCCGCACCGCGAGCCGTTCGAGCAGGGCGGGCGCGCCGGACTTGGCGGGCAGCGGGGCCGAGGGCAGGTCGCCGGCGAGCCGGTGCACACGCTCGACCTCCGCGACCGGCACGCCGAGCCGCCCGGCGAGGTGATCCAGATCCACGGACCGACCCTATCCGGCCACCTGCCAGTCCTGGACGTCGATGCGGCTGCCGCCGTAGCGCGGGGCGAAGATGCTCAGGACGCCCGTCGTCCGGACGCGCTCGTGGTCGATGAGCGGATCGGAGTAGTAGACCGGGTCGGACGTGTGGCGCAGGGTCCAGTCGCTCCAGCCGGACGCCTTCGACGCCGTCTCGATGTGCAGCTTGCGGGTCGTCGAGTCGCCGCTGGCCACGTAGAGGTTGTCGGCGGCGTCGACCGCGATGTCGCCGCGCGCCGAGCGTTCGAGGAAGGGCGTGTAGGTCTGGTGCCACGCCTTGGACGCCTTGTCCCGCCAGTAGTGCACGAGCACCGCCTGGTCGCGGGCGGCCGTGAAGTCGGTGGTGTCGGCGGCGGCGGCGGGCAGGTGCGACGCGAGCACGTGCACGATGCCGGCCTTGTCGACGACCTGGGACTCCTGGTTCATCAGGCCGCGGTTCTGCCCGATCGTCCACACCTTGAGCCGGGCGGCGCCGGAGGCCAGCGGCGTGGCGAGGACCTGCCCGCTGTTGTCCCGCCACGTGCGGCCCTTGTCCCCGCTGTACGCGTAGTACAGGTCGTGGTTCGTGCTGGCGTCCGGGGTCTCGCGCACGGTCCACGTCAGGTGCAGCAGGCCGGTGCTGTCGTACTCGGCGCCGAACAGGTACGGGTTGTTGCCCGGCGTGGTGCCGTCGATGACCTTGCCGACGTACGTCCACGCGCGGTTCGCGTACTCGTAGAGCACCTCGTCGCCGGCGCCGCTGAGGCCCGTACGGATGAGCAGTTGCAGGGTCTTGTCCGGCGCGGTCAGGAACTGTGGGTAGGTCACCTGGCTCATCGTGGTCCCCGCCAGGCCGGTGACGACCGCGCCGAACGAGGACGGCGACCAGGCGGCCGTGTCCGGTGCCGACAGCAGGCCGGCGCTCGACCGGCGGTAGCGCAGCTGGCTGGAGTGCATGTCGAAGGCCAGGTGCAGGGTGCCGTCCTGGGCCCCGACACCGAGGCTGATCGTGTTGTGCGAGTCGGTGGAGGTCGTCACGTAGTCGGTGAGCCGCAGGTTCTGCCAGGCCCCGGCGCTCAGCTTGCGCCGTGAGACGTTGACGTAGCCGCTCTCGTCCCAGAAGGCCGCGTATTGCCAGCCGTTGACGGTGACGATGCCGTCCTGCTGG
Organism: Actinoplanes oryzae; assembly: GCF_030757795.1. Classification (GTDB taxonomy): domain Bacteria; phylum Actinomycetota; class Actinomycetes; order Mycobacteriales; family Micromonosporaceae; genus Actinoplanes. The sequence goes on along the minus strand of NZ_JAUQWH010000161.1, from coordinate 18,549 downwards.
AACGACTCGCCGTTCATGTAGCCGGTGTAGGTCAGCGCGGTACGTCCGGTGGTGGTCAGCACCGTGGTGGACAGGAGCTGGACCGTGGGCGCGGCGGCGACGGTCGCCGGGGCGGTCAGCAGGAGGGCGGCAACGCCGAGAGCCAGGGACGCCATCCCCGGACCCTAGCCGTTGAAACGATGAACGTCGATGCCTGCGGCCGACGGGCTGCAGCAACTCGACGATCCGCGGCTCGGCGTAGGCGGCCTCGCTGACGGCCAGGTACTTCCGGAAGTAGTCCTTGGCCAGGATCTCGTCCCGGTACTCCACCAGGTCCCGCCAGCCCTCCGACAGGACGAAGACGTTCGGGTCCCGCGTCGCGAAGCCCACCCGCAGGAACAGGCAGCCCGCCTCGGCCCGGGCGTGCGGCAGCACCTCCTCGAGGGCGGCCACGAACTCGTCGCGCTTGCCCTCGGCGATCGTCAGGGTGTTGTTCATGTAGAGCGGAATGCCGCGCTCCCGCAGCGTCCACAGCTCGCTCGGATCAGTGATCATCATGCAGCCACCTTGCGGCCCGGGGCCCGCGGCGACAATCCGGATCCGGCATGGCTGCCATGCGCCGCGGGCATGGCCGCCGGCGCGTCAGGGGGCGACGACGCGCTGCACGCTCTCGCGCAGCAGGGCGCGGCGGCGGTCGTGGTCGGCGGCGGGGTCGTCCGGGGCGGCGACGTCGCTGATGCTCACCGGGGACCAGGCGAGTGCCATGCCCAGCACGAGGGTGAACAGGTCGAGGGGGTCGCCGGCGCGCACCCGGCCCGCCTCCTGGGCCGCGCGGATGGCGGCCAGCTTCGGCTCGTCGGCCCGGTGCGCGCCGAGCCGGCCCACCGGGCGCCGTTCCAGGCGCAGCCAGGTCACGAGGCGGACGAGGTCGGGCCGCTGCAGGATCTCGTCGTAGAGGGCCACGGCGACGCCGGGCAGGTCGCCCGCGTCCATCGTGACGGCGTCGAGCAGGCGGCCCGCGCGGTCGGCGACCACCGCGTCGAACAGGCCGTCCTTGTTGCCGAAGTAGCCGTAGAGCTGCGCCTTGTTGGTCTGCGCCGCCGCGATGATGCGGTCGACGCGCGCCCCGGCTATGCCGCGCTCGGCGAACTCCCCGGCGGCGGCGTCGAGGATGCGCCGGCTGGTGGCGGCGCCCTTCTGGGTGGTCGGCAGCGGCGGCATGCCAGCACTTTAACAAACAGACCAGTTGGTCTATGGTTGCTCACAGACCGAATAGTCTGTCTGGAAGAGGGACCCTCATGCGCATCACCACCGGATGGCAGGGCACGGGCAGCTCCACCACGCTGCAGCGGATGCCGATCGAGCGCCGCGAGCTGCGGGCCGACGACCTCGCCGTGCGCGTCGACTTCTGCGGCGTCTGCCACAGCGACCTGCACGCGCTGAACGGCCTGACCGGCAAGCCGACGGCCGGGCTCGTCCCCGGCCACGAGTTCACGGGTACGGTCACCGCGGCCGGCGCCTCGGTGACCGGTTTCGCCCCCGGGGACCGCGTCGCCGTCGGCACGATCGTCGACTCGTGCGGCTCGTGCGCGATGTGCGCGGCCGGCCAGGAGAACTTCTGCTACCAGGGCGCCACCGTCACCTACGGCGGGACCGACCGCGTGGACGGCACGACGACCCGGGGCGGTTACAGCCGGGAGTACGTGGTGCGGGACAAGTTCGCGTACCGGCTGCCCGAGGGTCTCGACCCGGCCGCCGCGGCGCCCCTGATGTGCGCGGGGATCACCGTGTGGGAGCCGATGCGCGCCCTCGGCATCGGCCCGGGCAGCAAGGTCGCCGTGGCGGGGCTCGGCGGGCTCGGCCACCTCGGGGTGAAGCTGGCGGCCGCGCTGGGTGCGGAGGTGACGGTCCTCAGCCGTACGCCGGACAAGGCCGCCGACGCCCGCAGGCTCGGCGCCACCGGCCTCGCGGCCGTCGCCGACGCCGAGGGGCACTTCGACCTGATCCTGGACACCATCGCCGCCCCGCACGACCTGGCGCCGCTGATCGGCCTGCTCGGGCTCGAGGGCACGCTGAGCGTGGTCGGCCTGCCGCTGGAGACCAAGGTGCCGCTGATGCAGCTGGCGTACGGGCGCAAGAGCGTGAGCTCCTCGGGCACCGGCGGCACGAAGCACACGGCCGAGCTGCTGGACTTCTGCGCCGGGCACGGCATCACCGCGGACATCGAGCTGCTGCCGTCGTCGCGCGTCGAGGAGGCGCTGACCCGGCTGGAGAAGGGCGACGTGCGGTACCGGTTCGTGCTGGATCTCGCCGATCTGGACTGACCCCGCGTCCCGGCGGCGGCTGGTCGAGGGTCACGCGCGCGAGGCCGATCTATCCTTACCGGCGTGCCGAGATCATCGATGACCGCCGTCGTCCGCGCCGCCACGGAAGCAGACGTGTCCCGCATCTCCGCGATCTGCTCCGCGGCCTACCGGGACGCCTATCGCGACCTGCTCCCGTCCGGCTACATCGAGCGCAGCGTCGCCGAGTTCTACGAGGAGCCGCGCGTCGAGCGGGACGTGCCGCCGTCGCCGCCCGGCTGGTTCGGCTACCAGGTGATCGAGGAGGACGGCGCCGTGCTCGGCGTCGCGGGCGGCGGCATGACCGGCCCGGCGACCGGCGAGCTGTCCCGCGTCTATCTGGACGCGAGCGCCCGGGGCCGCGGCCTGGGCACCCTGCTGCTGGAGACGGTGACCGCGCAGATCCGGGCCGCCGGGGGCACCGAGATGTGGGTGTCGGTCTTCCTCGGCGACCAGGCCGGCATCGGCTTCCACCGGGCGCGCGGCTTCGTCCCGGTGGACACGGTCCGGGCCACCCTGTCCCGCTCCGACGACCACATCGTCAGCCTCCGCATGCGCCGCACCCTGCCCTGACCGGCCAAGCCGCCGCCGCGCCACCCGCCGGTAGCGGCCCGCGGGCGCCGGCGGTGGTGCCCGGGCGGCACGGGGTGCGCGTCACGCTGGCCAAGGCGGGGCGCGGCGAGCACAATCGGCTGATCATGATTCATGCGCAGGCGGCCCGGGGGCCGGTGCTGAGCGTCAGCGCGCAGCGCACCGGCGCCGGCGCGACCGAGGTCCGCGTCAGCGGCGAGATCGACATGGCCACGGTCGGCCTGCTGACCGCCGAGCTGCGGCGCGCCGACGCCGGGCACGTCGTCGTGGACCTCGGCGAGGTGACGTTCTGCGACTCCGCGGGGCTCGCCGCGCTGGACGAGGCGTACGGCGCCGCCGGCGACCAGGGCCGCACCCTGCGCGTGGTCAACCTCCAGCCGCAGGTGAGCATGGTCCTGCGGCTCACCGGCATCCTGGAGGCGCTGACCCGCGACCCGGCGGCCGGTCAGTAGGACTCGCCGAGGTGGCCGCGCAGCTTGGCGAGGGCGCGGGAGAGCAGGCGGCTGACGTGCATCTGGCTGATGCCGATCCGCTCGGCGATCTGGGTCTGCGTCAGGTTGCCGTAGAAGCGCAGCTGGATGATCCGCCGCTCGCGCTCGTCGAGGGTGGCCAGGGCCGGGCCGAGCGCGAGCCGCAGCTCCGCCAGCTCCAGCTCGCGGTCCTCCCCGCCGAGGGTCTCCCCCAGCTCGGTGCTGCCGTCGGCGCCGACCGGCAGGGACAGGCTGGTCGCGTTGTACGCCCGGGCGCCCTCCAGCCCCTCCAGCACGTCCTCCTCCGTGACGCCGAGGTGGCCGGCGATGTCCGCCACGGTGGCCGCCCGGCCGAGCGAGTGGCTCAGCTCGTTGTTCGCGGTCGTGATGGCCAGGCGCAGCTCCTGCAGCCGCCGGGGCACCCGCACCGACCAGGTGCGGTCCCGGAAGTGCCGCTTGATCTCGCCGATGACGGTCGGGATGGCGTACCCGGCGAAGTCGACGCCCCGGTCCGCCTCGTACCGGTCGAGCGCCTTGATCAGCCCGACGACCGCGACCTGGCAGAGGTCGTCGGCCGGCTCGCCCCGCCCGGCGTAGCGGTGGGCCAGGTGGCGGGCCATCGGCAGCCAGGCCTCGATCGCCCGCTCGCGCAGGGCGGGCCGGTCGGGGTGCCCGGCGGGCAGCGCGGCCAGCGCCGTGACGAGGGCGGTCGCCCGGTCCGCCGGGCCCGGCGTCGGCGAGGTCTCCACGTCGGCGGGACGGTCCGGGGCGGTGGCGACAGTCATGGGCGAAGCTCCTCGATCGGGTGGGGGGACTGGCCCGATAGTGCCCGCGGATCGGATGCCCGCAAACTCCGCCGATCGGGTGAAAGGGGCAGCAAGCCGAGTTTTGCCACCCCACCGTGAGTACTCACGCCCCCACAGGGTAGGAAGATCGGCATGGATCCGCTGCGGTTGCCCTTCGCGCACAGCACCGATTGCGCGGTCCTGCGGCAGCAGGCGCGGCAGGTGCTGGCCTCGTGGCAGGACCCCGGCCAGGTCGAGGACTCGCTGCTGGTGATCACCGAGCTGGTCGAGAACGTGGTCCAGCACACCGGCGACGGCGGCGAGCTGCTGCTGCGGCGCGACGACGACTCCCTGCACATCGAGGTGTCCGACTCGAGCCCGGTGCTGCCCCGGGCGTACGGGCCGGATCCGCGCCGCATCGGCGGCCGCGGCCTGCTGCTCGTGGCCGCCATCACCCGCTCGTGGGGCACCCGCCCGAAGTCCGGCGGCAAGGTGGTCTGGGCCGACGTGCCGCTGGCCGAGCAGGCGGGCTGAGCGTTCAGCCGGCGGGCGTGGCGACGACCAGCAGCGCCACGTCGTCCTCGCGGGCGGCCGCCCCGGCGTGCCGCAGCAGGACGTCGGCCAGCTCGTCCGCGCCGGCCGAGCGGTGGCGGGCCAGCAGCTCCCGGACCGCCCCGACGCCCTCGTCGTAGGTGGCGCCGCGGCTCTCGACCAGGCCGTCGGTGTGCAGCAGCAGCACCGACCCCGGCGGCAGCTCCCGGGTCTGGTTGCGCCGCGACACCCGCCGCGCCGCCCCGATCAGCGGGTCGTGCCCGCCCAGCGCCTCCACCGCGCCGTCCGGCAGCAGCGCGATGGGCGCGGGATGCCCCGCGTTCGCCCACGTCAGCGTGTGCCCGCCCGCGGGCGCGGGGTCGAGGTAGGCCAGCAGCACCGTGGCGAGGCTCGTGATCCCCGCCGTACGGCTGGTGTGCTCGAGCCGGCGCAGCACGGCCGACGGCGGCTCGTGACGGTCGATGACCAGCGTCCGGAGCATGCTGCGGTACTGGCTCATGGTGGCGGCCGCCGTGATGCTGTGCCCCGAGACGTCCCCGATGATCAGCACCAGCCGCTCGTCGCCGAGGCTGATCGCGTCGTACCAGTCGCCGCCCACGTGGTCCTCGTGCTGCGCCGGGGCGTACCGGGCCGCCAGCCGCAGGTGATCGTGCCGCGGCAGCGCGCTGAGCAGCGCCTTCTGCATGACCGCCGCCGCGGTGCGCCGGTCGTCGAGCAGCCGCGAGCGGCTGATCGCCTGCAGCACGAACCCGGCCAGCGCGGTGACGATGCCCAGCTCCTCGTCGTCGAGGGCGTTCGGCGCCTTCCAGGCGAAGGCCAGCGCGCCGACCGGCCCGTCCGGCCCGGCCAGCGGCACGGCGGCCACCGACTGCCAGCCCATCTCCTCGAAGGTGCCCAGGGCGTCGGGGGTGGCCGCCGCGACCGCCGCGAGATCCGGCAGCAGCACCGGCCGGCCGGACCGCGCGGCCAGGGCCGACGGCGTCAGCGCGTCCGCGGGGTAGAGCGCCCACCGGTCGGCGACCGCCGGGGGCAGCAGCCGCAACGAGTGCCCGGCCACCCGCGCCCGGTCGTCGAGCAGGGAGACGCCCACGTACGCGGGGTCGAGCGCGCCGGTGGCCAGCTCGCGGACCGCCTCGATCACCTTCTCCAGGGTGTCCGCCTCGGCCAGGACCGTGCTGGCCCGCAGCAGCAGCCGCGTGCGCTGGAAGGCCGCCTCCGCCCGGGCCTCCTGGCGGGCCGCCCGGTCGGCCGTGATCCGCGCCCGCAGGCTGTCGGCGCACGCCGCGGCGAGGTCGGCCAGCAGCGCCAGCTCCGCCGCGGTCCAGTCGCGCGGCTCATGGTCGATCGCGCACAGCGACCCGAGCACCAGCCCGTCGGCGTCGGTCAGCGGCATGCCGGCATAGCCGACCACGTCGAGGTCGTCGATCGCCAGGTTGCCGCGGACCCGCTCGTCGGCGCGCGCGTCGACGACGATCAGCGGCTCCTCCGTGAGGACGACGTGCTGGCAGAAGGAGTGGGACAGCGGGGTCTCGCGGGCCTGCTGCCACGGCTCCCCCAGGCCGCAGGCGCCGGGGAAGATCTGCCGGTCGTCCGTGACGAGGGACACCAGGGCGACGGGGACCTTCAGGACCATGCGCACCATGGCCGCGAACCGGTCGAACATCTCGTCCGGGGCGGCCCCCAGGCCGGTGCGGCGGAGGGAGGCGAGTCGTGCGGCCGCGTCCAGGGAGCCGCGCGTCACCTGCTCCTCGTGTCTTCTGTCCGCTGCACCGGACCATTATGCCCTCGCCGATCGGCGGCTTCGACCGGCCGAACGGCCCTACTCGCCGGCGAAGAGCGCGAGCAGGCTCTGCGGGGTCCCCGCGCCGAAGCAGATCTCGAAGTCACGCGCGGACTCGGCCGCCTCCGCGGCGACGCGGGGGAAGAGCGCCTGCTCGTACGCGGTCAGCGCGGCCTCCGGATCCCCGGGGTGGGCGGCGATCGCCTTGCCGAGCTCGGCGCCGTCCTGCATGGCGAGGTTGGCGCCCTCGCCGTTCGGGGGCGACAGGTGGGCGGCGTCGCCGAGCAGCGTCACGCCCGCCACCCGTTCCCAGCGGTGGCCCTCCGGCAGCGCGTGGATCGGGCGCAGGACCGGGGCGGTCTCGCCGTCGGTGATGAGGGCGGTGAGCTCGGGCGCCCAGCCGTCGAACTCGGCCGCGGCGGCGGCGCCCAGGCCGGCTCCGGTGAACCAGTCCAGCGGCCGGGTGAGCGACACGTACGTGTGCAGCACCCCGCCGGCCTCCCGGTGCGCCATGATGCCCTGCCCCGGCACGGTCGCCATCATGGCGCCCTCGCCGACCAGCTTGGCGGTCGCCGCGTGCCGCACGTCGGCGTCGTACAGGTAGGTCTCGACGAAGGACGTGCCGTAGTAGGCCGGCTGCGCCTCCGACACCAGCGGGCGCACCCGCGACCAGGCGCCGTCCGCCCCCACCAGCAGCCCGGTCGTCGCCGTCGAGCCGTCGGCGAAGGTCAGCTCGTGCCGGCCGGCGCCCAGCGGGCGGATCGCGGCGACCTTGTGCCCCCACCGGACCGTGCCGGCCGGCAGCGAGTCGAGCAGGATCCGCCGCAGGTCGCCGCGCAGCACCTCGGGCCGGTGGCCGGTGCCGTCGTCGGGCCGGTCCAGCAGCACGGTGCCGTCCGGGGCGACGATCCGGGTCGCCTCGGCGCCCGCGTGGATGATCGCGCGGAACTCCTCGGACAACCCGGCGTCGCGCAGGGCCGGCTGGCCGTTGTGCTCGTGGATGTCGAGCTGGCCGCCCTGGGTGCGGGCCGCGGCCGAGGCGTCGGCCTCGTAGACGACCGACGCGATGCCGTGCACGTGCAGGACCCGGGCGAGCGTGAGGCCGCCGAGACCCGCTCCGACGATGGTGATCATGATCGAGCTCCCCTCTCTGGAACAGCGTTCCACCACCCCAGCGTGGAACCCCGTTCCAGAGATGTCAAGATGATGTGATGGGCCTGTCTCGCGAACGCATCGTCGGCGCGGCGATCGAGCTGCTCGACGCCGAGGGTGAGCGCGGGCTGACCTTCCGCGCGCTGAGCGCCCGGCTGAAGACCGGGGCAGGCGCGATCTACTGGCACGTGGCGAACAAGGACGAGCTGCTCGTCGCCGCCACCGAGGCCGTCCTGACCGGCGCCGCCCGGCCCGCCACCGGCTCGCCCCTCGGCCCGAGGCCGGCCGCGGCCCCGCCGGAGGACGCCCTGCGGGCCATCGCCCTGGCCGTGTTCGACGCGGTCGACGACCACCCGTGGGTCGGCACCCAGCTCACCCGCATGCAGTCCCAGCCCGCCCTGCTCGGGCTCGCCGAGAGCATCGGCCGGCAGGTGCAGGCCCTGGGCGTCCCGGCCGCCGCCCGGTTCGACGCCGCGACCGCCCTGCTCAACTACGTCCTCGGCGTCGCCGGGCAGAACGCCGCCCTGGCCCGCTCGGTGGAGCCCGGCGCCGTTCGCGGCGAGGTGCTGGGCGCGATCGCGGAGACCTGGGCGGCCCTCGACCCGGAGGAGTTCCCCTTCCTGCGCTCGGTGGCGGGCGAGCTGCGCGACCACGACGACCGGGAGCAGTTCCTCGCCGGCGTCGACCTCGTCCTGGCGGGCATCGCGGCCCTACGGGGGTGACGGCAGAACCTCCCCGTGGGCCCCGGGCGGACGTACCGTCGGGGCATGGATCCCCGCAGCGAGACGCGCGACTTCCTCACCACCCGGCGCAACCGGATCACGCCGGAGCAGGCGGGCCTGCCGGACTACGGGGGCACGCGACGGGTCCCCGGCCTGCGCCGCGAGGAGGCCGCCCTGCTCGCCGGCGTCAGCGTCGACTACTACACCAAGCTCGAGCGCGGCAACCTGTCCGGCGTCTCCGAGAGCGTCCTCGAGGCCCTCGCCCGGGCGCTGCGGCTCGACGAGGCGGAGCGCGAGCACCTCTACGACCTCGCCCGCCAGGCGGGTGGCGGCCCGGCCCGCGCGGCCCGGGCCCGGCGGCGGACGCCCCGGCACGTACGCCCGGCAGTGCAGCAGCTGCTCGACGCCATGACCGGCGCACCAGCCTACGTGCGCAACGGCCGGCTCGACGTGCTGGCCGCCAACGCGCTCGGGCGCGCGATGTTCGCCCCGGTGTTCGAGAGCGCGGGCAGTACCCCGAACCTTGCCCGCTTCATCTTCCTCGATCCGGCGTCCCGCGACTTCTACCGCGGCTGGGAGCAGCTGGCGGAGGACGTCGTGGCGCTGCTGCGGGGCGAGGCGGGGCGCGACCCGTACGACCGGCACCTCACCGGCCTCGTCGGCGAGCTCTCCACCCGCAGCGACCAGTTCCGCACCTGGTGGGCCGCCCACAACGTGCGCCAGCACCGCACCGGCGTCAAGCACTTCCACCACCCGCTGGTCGGCGACCTGACTCTGGCGTACGAGTCGATGGAGCTCACCGCCGACCCGGGCCTGCGCCTCAACGCCTACAGCGCCGAGCCGGGCACCCCCGGCCACGACGCGCTCGACCTGCTCGCCAGCTGGACCGCCGCCGGCCCCGCCCTGCCCCGCCCGGCCTGACCGCCGCCGGCCCCGCCCTGCCCCGCCCGGCCTGACAGCGACCGGGAGCATGCGGGCCCGTGCCGGTGGCTCGTCCTGACGATGCCTACGGCTTGCGGGCCACGCCGCAGTAGACCGAGACCGCGCGCGGCGCCGGGCCGGGGGCGGGACGCCACAGCGGGGTCGGGACCACGCCCGGCTCGACCAGCTCCAGGCCGTCGAAGAACGCGGTGATCTGCTCGACCGTCCGCAGATAGTAGGTCGTGCGCTCGCTCTTGACGGTCTCGCCGGCGCTGTCGTTGGCCGGCGTGGTGATGCTGTCGTTGATCACCAGATAGCTGCCGGACGGCACGGCGTCCATGAACGTGCGGACGATGCGCGCCGGGTCGTCGGCGTCGGGGATGTGGCCCAGGATGCCGATCAGCATGACCGCGACCGGCCGGGAGAAGTCGAGGGTGGCGGTCGCGGCCTGCAGGATCTTCTCCGGGTCGCGGGCGTCGGCGTCGAGATAGCTGGTCGCCCCGGCGGGGTCGCTGACCAGCAGCGCCCGCGCGTGGGTCAGCACCACCGGGTCGTTGTCGACGTAGACGATCCGGGACTCGGGGGCGATCCGCTGGGCCAGCTCGTGGGTGTTGTCCGCGGTGGGCAGGCCGGTGCCGACGTCGATGAACTGGCGGATGCCGGCCTCCCCGGCGAGGAAGCCGATCGAGCGCGCGAGGAACTCCCGGCCGGCCCGGGCGAACTCCCTGATCTCGGGGAGCTGGGCGACCAGGGCGTCGGCGGCGTCACGGTCGGCGGCGAAGTTGTCCTTGCCGCCGAGCAGGGCGTTCCAGACCCGGGCGCTGTTGGGCTGACCGGCGCCCAGCGCTTGCGGGTCGGAGCCGGACCTCGTCATCGATGCGCCATCCCCTCGTCGGCCCCCGCCGCCCCACGTGTCCAGTGTGGCTCACCTTACGGCAGAGATCGATCAAGGACGAGTGCCGGCTCACTCTTCGTGGATCACCGGGGCTCCTCCGGGATGACAGTGCCTCACGCCTGCGGAATGGCGGTGCCTCACGCCTCCGGGATGACGGTGTTGAAGCGCTCGACGCGCGGGACGTCGGGGTCCGGGCCGTTGCGGACGCCGGTGTCGAGGGCGTCGATGCTCGCCAGCTGCGCCTCGGTCAGCTCGAAGTCGAAGACGGCGAAGTTCTCGGCGATGCGCCCCGGGTTCGTCGACTTGGGGATCGCCGAGCGGCCCTGCTGCAGGTGCCAGCGCAGCATGACCTGGGCGGGCGTCCGGCCCAGCCCGGCGGCGATCCCGGCGATCACCGGGTCCTCGAGCACGTTGCGCCGGTCCTCGCCCCAGCCGGGATAGAACGTGATCCCCCCGATCGGCGACCACGCCTGGGTCAGGATGCCGTGCTCGGCGTCGGCCTTCCGCACGTCCGGCTGCGAGAAGTACGGGTGCAGCTCGATCTGGTTGACGGCGGGCACGACGTCCGTACGGGAAAGAAGCTCGTCGAGGTGGTGCCGCATGAAGTTGCTGACGCCGATCGCCCGGACCTTGCCGTCGGCGAGCAGCCGCTCGAGCCCCCGGTAGGCGGCGACCGTCCTGTCGAAACGGTCGGTCGCGGGCTGGTGGAGGATGAGCAGGTCGATCTGCTCGACGCCGAGCTTGCGGGCGGCCTTGTCGAAGGCGTGCAGCGTCTCGTCGTAGCCGTAGTCGCTGACCCACACCTTGGTCTCGAGGAACACGTCGGCCCGGTCGATCCCCGAGCGGCGCAGGCCCTCGCCGACCTGGCGCTCGTTGGCGTACATGGCGGCGGTGTCGATGTGCCGGTAGCCGGTGCGCAGCGCGGCCTCGACGGCGGCGGCGGTCTCCTCGGGCGGGCTCTGGAAGACGCCCAGGCCCAGGGCGGGCATCGTGACCCCGTTGTTCAGGACGATTTCGGTCATGCGTCCGACCCTAGGCGGGCCGGTGCCGGGGAGAGGGGTACCAGCGTTACTCCCCACCGGGCGGCAAGATCACCAGGGTTCAGCGGGCGGGAGAACAGGTACCCCTGGCCGTACTCGTAGCCGAGCTCTTCGAGCAGGGACAGCTGCGCGGCCGTCTCGATGCCCTCGGCGACCGACGAGAAGCCGAGCGCGTTCGCCATCTGGCTGACCGCCGTGGCGACCGCCGCCTGCTTGCTGACCGTGGTGATCGACTCGACGAACGACCGGTCCAGCTTGAGCGTCGTCACCGGGCAGGTCAGCAGCAGGCCCAGCGAGGAGGCCGCCGTGCCGAAGTCGTCCAGCGCCAGCCGTACGCCCAGGTCCCGCAGCCGTTGCAGCGCCTCGTGCGACTCCTCGTCGTCGAGCACCGCCGTCTCCGTGACCTCGATGCTGAGCCGCTCGGCGGGCAGCCCGGTCTCGGCGAGCACCCGGGCGACCTCCTCCGGGAAGGTGCCGGTGCGCAGCTGGCGCCCGGCGACGTTCACGCCGATCGTCAGCGTCTCCGCCTCGGGATGACACGCCCGCCACTGCGCGGCCTGCCGGCACGCCTCCCGCAGCGCCCAGCTGCCGATGGCGACGATCTGCCCGGAGCGCTCGGCGAGCGGAATGAAGTCTGCCGGGGCGACCGCGCCCCGGACCGGGTGCTCCCAGCGGATCAGCGATTCCACCCCGGTCGTCGTACGGTCGGCCAGCCGCACGATCGGCTGGTAGACCAGCGAGAACTGGCCGGCCTCGAGCGCCTGGGACAGGTCGCGCACCAGCTCCGCCTCGGCGCCGATCCGCTCGCCCATCCGGTCGGTGTAGACCACCCACGTGCTCTTGCCGCGGCGCTTGGCCTCGTACATGGCGATGTCGGCGTTGCTGAGCAGCACCGACGGCTCGCCGCCCGGCCGCGCGGCCGCCACCCCGATGCTCGCCCGGGCGGCCAGGCTGTGCTCCTGCACCGGGATCGGCTGCGCCAGCGCCTGCAACAGGTTGGTCGCGACGCTCCCGCCGTCGTCGGCGGTCGTGCCGGGCATGACGACCGCGAACTCGTCCCCGCCGAGCCGGGCGACAAGATCACTCGACCGCACGGTGGTACGCAGCCGCGCCGCGACCGCCACGAGCAGCGCGTCCCCGGCGGCGTGGCCCATCGTGTCGTTGACCGTCTTGAAGTCGTCCAGGTCGATGAGCAGCACCGTGTGCTCCTCGTCGCGCAGCAGCTCCAGCTCGGCGTTGAACCGGTCCCGGTTGGCGAGCCGGGTCAGCGCGTCGGTGGCGGCCTGCTCGCGCAGCTGCACCTCCTGCTCGCGCAGGTCCCCGAGGGCGACGTCGAGCTGCCGGATCAGCCCGACGTTGTCCTGGAACGCCACCAGCTGCCGCCCCGCCACGAGCACCGTGATGACCACGACACCGACCGTCGCGCCCCAGAACTGCGCCGACAGGTGCGCCGGCATCACGGCGAAGAACACCACGAAGGTCAACCCGATCATCACGTACGGCAGCAGGCTGTACGGCCGCCGTTTGCGCTCGGCGCCCGAGCCGTCGATCCGGACGGTCAGCTCCTGGATCCGCGGCCCCACGGCGATGAGCAGCGACGGCAGCAGCCGGACGGCGAAGACGTACCACTGGTCGTCGTGCTGGAACGCCCCCGGCAGGAACGTGCTGACGCCCTGCACCATCGGGGCGGCGACCATCGGCCACGCCGCGATCCGGGCCATGGGCGGCCGCGGGATCAGGGCGACCTTGGTGGCGGAGAAGGCGGCCACGATCACCAGGGCGGCGGTGATGCTCGCGGTCACCTGGTCGGTCTGCTCGTCGATCGGATTGACGGCGAAACACCACGCCATCACGCCGCCGCCGACGAGCACGGTGGCCGCGTCGAGCCAGAAGACCAGCTTCTCCCGGCCTGAGTTCAGCCCCTGCGGGAAGATCAGACAGGCGAGCACATTGCTGCACATGCCGACGGTGAACAGCACGCTCTGCACGGCGCCGCCGGACATGCTCGTGGGCGGCGGGCCGAGGATCGTACTCAGGAACTGGAAGCTGTCCCCGGCGGTGAAGCACGCCCCGGCGAACGCGATCGACGACCAGAAGCGCCGGTAGCGCAGCGCCGCGATGCCCCGCAACCGCCAGCCGCCGACGGCGAGCATCGCGTCGAGCGGGACCTGGGCGGCCCAGTAGACCTGGATCCGGCGTACGGGATCGTCGAGCAGCGCGAAGTGCACCCAGCCCAGCAGGGTCACCCCCACGAGCGCGAGCAGCACGGGGTCACGCAGCAGCCCACGGTACGACCGCGGCGTCCCCTCGCTCATATCAGCCCGCATTCGGCGGGCGGCCGCTCAGCCTGAGCGAATGTGACTCACGCGCCTCGACCGTGGCGCATGTGACTCACCGGGCGTCGACCTTCGCACGTGTGGTTCACCGCGCCTCAACCCTCGCGCATGTGATCACCGCGCCTCAACCCTCGCCACGTTGATGACCGCACGTCGACCCTCGCGCACGTTGATCACCGCGCGTCGTCGAGCAGGCCTCGGGCGGTCGCGCTGAGTGATTCGCCCGCGGCCAGGTAGGACCCGTCCCGCAACCCCGTGATCGGGGCGAAATCCGCGGCCCCGACCAGGTCGACGGTGAGCCGGGCAATCAGGGCGAGGCGGTCATCGACATCGGGGGCCTCGTCGGGGGTCTCGGCCAGGGAGGTCAACGCACGGGTCAGCGGCAGCACCCGAACCCTTCCCCACCCGCCGCCCGCCAATCATCCGCTCTACGCAGCCCCCGCCGCGCTGCGGCATTTCCCTCTACCGTGCCGCGGCATTTCCCTCGGCGTAATGTCTTGCCGTCGCAGCGTTTCCTCCGTCGCGACGCCTCAGCCGGCCGTGGCGCCTCGTCCGGCCGCGGTGCCCCCTGCCGTCGCGGACCGGAAATCCTCCAGAGCGGCGGCGATGAGCTCGGCGAGGTTCCGTTCGTTGCCGGCCTGATTCCACTGATTGCGCGCAACGAAGAAAATGGCGACCGCCGCCCAAGCCGCAACCTCGGCAGCCGCCGCCCCCGTGCCGCGATCGCGCAGGGCAGCCGCGATCGTCGCCGCCAGACCGGCCCGTTTCACCAGCTCCCGCTCCTGCAGCTCCGGGCTGGCCGCGATGACCCGCCCCAGCGCGACGGCGCCCTCCCGAAACTGCTCGTAAGCAAGCCCGGCGACCTGCACAAGCCCGGCCACGGCGGCATCCAGCGGGTCGGCGCCGCCCGGCTGATTGCGAATCGCGACGGTGATGAGCTCCTCGGAATCGGCCTGCCCGGCGAACACCACCTCCCGCTTGTCAGCAAAATGGTGAAAGAACGTCCGCCGATTGAGCCCGGCCCGCTCCGTGATCTGCGCGACCGTCGTCTTCTCAAAACCCTGCTCGACAAAGAGCGCCAGCGCCGCCTCACGCAGCCGCCCGGCAGCATCCGGTTCCCATCTCGCCACACCGCCACCTTACGTGACTGCACCCAGTGGCATAACGTCCCAACTCCCCAACGCCCTACCGCTCTGAGCGGATCAAGCCGCCCCTCCCCGACCGCACTCGACGACACAGGAAACCGGTCCGGGAGCGCACTCCGACGACACAGTCTCAACGGCCGAGCGCGAGCCGCCCTCCACCACCGCACTCGACGGCAGGGCGCATCCACCTGCGACCGCTCTCGATGGCATCGCACCAGCATCGAGACCGCCGCCTCCGAAGCCCTCGCACCGGCCCGCGCTCGCCGTCCGCGCAACGGCGCCACCGGCCCACAGTCGCCGCCGAAGCGTGCTCGAGATGGTGATTGCACTCGGTGGCATCAGCGGCGTACGGTGATGCCACCGAGTGCAATCACGTTGAACCGAGGATTCCATGGCTGACTTCAGCACTGCCGACCTTCCCGACCTGACCGGCCGGACCGCCGTCGTGACGGGGGCCAACTCCGGCATCGGGCTGGCCACGGCTCGCGCCCTGGCCGGTGCCGGGGCGCGCGTCGTCCTGGCCGTTCGCAACGCCGCGAAGGCGCGGGCCGTGCCGGTTCCGGGCACGACGGAGGTTCGCACGGTCGACCTGGCCGACCTGGCGTCGATCCGGGAGTTCGCCGCCGGCTGGCACGGGCCCATCGACCTGTTGATCAACAACGCCGCCGCCTCCGTGCCGGACCTGCGCCGCACGGCCGACGGGTTCGAGCTGCAGTTCGGCACCAACCACCTGGGGCCCTTCGCCCTGACCAACCTGCTCCTGCCGCACGTGACCGGCCGGGTGGTCACCGTCTCCTCGCAGGCCGAGCGCGTGGGTCGCATCGACTTCGACGACATCAACCAGGAGCGGGAGCCCTACCGGCAGAGCCGGGCCTACAACCGCTCCAAACTGGCCAACCTGCTGTTCACGGCCGAGCTGCAGCGCCGCCTGACCGCCGCCGGGTCGCCGGTGCTGGCCCAGTCGGCCCACCCCGGCTTCGTCGCGACGGAGATCTACTCCCAGTTCGGGCCGGTCGGCAGGTTCCTGGTGCGGCAGCTCGCGCAAACCCCGGACCAGGGCGCCCTCCCGGTCCTCTACGCCGCCGTCGCCGACATCCCCGGCGACAGCTTCGCCGGCCCCCGCCACCTGGCGCACATGCGCGGAGCCCCTCAGCTCATCAACCGCTCCGCCGCCGCCCGTGATCCCCGGCTGGCCGCCCGCCTGTGGGACGTGTCATCGCAGCTCACCGGCGTCACCTTCCCGGCGGGCGACCTCACCCGCCGCAGCTGACCCGGCACCCCGCAGACGGCCGGGCGGCGCAGGTCAACGCCCGGCGGATGCGCAGACGGCCGAGCGGCACGGGGAAACGGCAGACGGATGGGCAGACGGCCAGGCGGCGCGGGAGAACGGCCGGCCGATGCGGAAACGGCCGGGCGGCGCAGGCGAACGGCCGGCGGAGGCGCAGCGGCCGGGCGGCGCAGGCGAACGGCCGGCGGATGCGCAGTGGCCGGGCGGCGCGGGAGAACGGCCGGCGGATGCGGAAACGGCCGGGCGGGAGACTGTGGGCGGATGCGGAGACGGCCGGGCGGGCGGGAGATCACGCGGATGTCGCGGATCTCGACCAGCGCCGACCGGCCGTCACCAAGCCCGGCGCCTTTTCAGGAACGCCGGGCCGTTTCACTTCAGAGCGGGCGGATGTTCTCCGCCTGCGGGCCCTTGGCGCCCTGGGCGACCTCGAACTCGACGCGCTGGTTCTCCTCGAGCGTCCGGTAGCCGGACGTCGCGATCGCCGAGAAGTGGGCGAACACGTCAGCGCCGCCGTCGTCCTGGGTGATGAAGCCGTAGCCCTTTTCCCCGTTGAACCACTTGACCGTACCGGTGACCATCAAACTCTCCCTGGCTCGTGAGGGACCGCACCGTGCCGTCCCTCGCATCGCCGCTCCGACCACCGGACGTCACAAAAAACGCCTGCCGGGCTATCGATAACCCCGTCAGGCGCCAGAACGTCCCAGGAAATCAAAACAACAACGCGGCCAAGGTAGCACAGAACACCCCGGTTCAGCGGTGCTCGCCCGCGTGCAACATCTCGACAGTTTTGGCAACCCGTTGCGCCCGGGTGGCCTCGCGCTTCGCCTCGCCGACCCAGCGCGCGAACTCCTTGCGGTGCGAGAAGGCCAGCGCGTCGAACGCGGCGCGCGCCCCGGCGTCGGCCGCCAGCGCCGTGGCCAGCTCTTCCGGCACGTCGACCGCCCGCTCCCCCGCGTCCGCGGCGACCTCGATGGGGTACGCCGACCCGACGCTCACCCCGGCCTGCTCGCGCGCGGCCTTGGCGAGTCCGATGAGGTTCTCGCCGCCCATGCGCGCCACGCGCAGGGGCAATGTCACTCCGTTGACGGTCACCCGTACGGGGAAAGCCTTGCGCCCGTCACCGAGAGCCGCCGCCTGCTCGTCGCTCAGCACGAACGCACCGGCCGGCCCGCGCTGCTCGAGCGTCGCCGTCAGGGTGAGAATCTCCGCCATGGTGCGAGGGTAGCGTCCCGCCGGGCCTGCCGGGCGAGAGTCGCGAGGGGCTCAGCCGGATGATCATGCCGGTCGGCCTCGGGCCACCCAACGGGCGGCCGGCGGATGGCCATGACCTGCGGCGCGCGCCTGCCGGTACCCCCTGCTGTACCCACATTGGGCAGCAGGCAGGATCGTCGCGGGCCCGTGATCCTCGGAGGATGGACGGCATCGGAACGATCCCCTGCCATCGAGGAGTCAGCATGTTCACCAAGGCCGCATTCGCCCTCGTCGCCGGCGTCGCGCTCGTCGCACCCTCCGCCTCGGCCGCCCTCGCCGACAGCCCGCGCCACGGCCGCGGCGACGCCGTCCAGCAACGCCTCGACCAGCTGGCCGGCAAGGACGGTTTCCCCGGCGTCCTCGCGTCCGTGCGGGAGGGCAGGCGGGTCACCGACTACACCGCCGGGGTGGGCGATCTGCGGACCCAGCGCCCGGTGCCCGAGGACGGTCAGGTGCGCATCGGCAGCAACACCAAGACGTTCACCGCGGTCGTCGTGCTCCAGCTGGTCGCCGAGGGGCGCATCGACCTCGACCAGACCGTCGAGCACTACCTGCCCGGGCTCGTCCGGGGCAACGGCAACGACGGCAGCACGATCACCGTGCGCCAGCTGCTGCAGCAGACGACCGGCCTGCCCGACTACGACGACGTGCTGTTCCAGAAGCCGCAGGACATCATCGACCTGAGCCACTCCTACCTTGAGCCGCGCCGGCTGCTCGACGCCGCGCTCACCCGGGCGCCGCACTTCGCGCCGGGCACCAAGTGGGAATACAGCAACACCAACTACGTCCTCGCCGGCCTCATCGTCGAGCGCGTCACCTCCCGGCCGATCGGCGAGGAGATCACCGAGCGGATCATCCAGCCCCTGCGCCTGCGCGACACCTACTGGCCGGTCGTCGGCGAGCAGCGGCTCCGCGGCACGCACCCGCACGGCTACGTCGCCGTCGCCCCGGGCGAGCCGTGGGTCGACGTCACCGACATGGACCCGTCCTTCGGCTGGGCGGCCGGGCAGCTGGTCTCCACCCCGAGCGACCTCCGCGTCTTCTTCGAGGCCCTGGTCGGCGGCAAGCTCCTCAAGCCCGCGCAGCTCAAGGCCATGATGACCACCGTCCCGGCGCCCGGCTTCGAGCCCACCGGCGACTGGTCCTACGGACTCGGCCTCGCCAGCCGCGCCCTGCCCTGCGGCGGGCTCGCCTGGGGCCACGGCGGCGACATCCAGGGCTTCGAGACCCGCAATCTGGTCACCACCGACGGACGCAGCGCCGTGGTCGCCGTGACCGGCCTCCCCACCGGCGAGGAGAT
>NZ_JAUQWH010000160.1 GCF_030757795.1 Actinoplanes oryzae | reverse complement strand
TGCTCGCGACCTACCAGTTCTGGTCCCTGCCGGCCGGGTCCGCGCAACCGCCCGGCGAGTGGCTGCGGATCGCGCTCGAGGTCGCCGCGGACCGGCGGCTGCCCCTGGCGGAGCAGGCCCGGCTGGACGCGCTGCTGACCATGGCGCTCGCCGATGTCACGGTCGCCACCGTGGCCACGAAGCACACCTACCGGCACTGGCGCCCGACCACCGCGATCCGGGAGGCCGACACGGACGGCAACCCGGCGACCCGGCCCGATCCGGCCTGGTCGGCGCGGGCCGGCAGCGTCGGCGCCACCCCCGAGTACGTCTCCGGGCACAGTTCCTACAGCGGCGCCGGCGCCACCGTGCTCACGGGCTTCTTCCGCACCGACGCGATCGCGTTCACGCACACCACCGACTCGGCGCCGGGCGGCGCGGCCCGCCACTACCCGGGCTTCGCCGCGGCCGCCGCGGAGGCGGGCCGCTCCCGGGTGTACGGCGGGCAGCACTTCGAGTTCAGCAACCAGGCGGGCCTGGCCCTGGGCCGCGCGGTCGCCCGCGAGGTGCTGGCGACCCGCCTGCGGCCCGGCCCTTGACCAGCGGCGGAGGGGTCAGTCCGCGGCGGGCGGCGCCAGCAGCGAGTCGCCGGGGCCGTCGCTCCCGGCGGGATACTCCTGCAACGGCACCTCGCCGGCCCGCCACGCCGCCACGACCGGCGCCACGATCCGCCAGCACTGCTCGGCCGTGTCGCCGCGCACGGACAGGGTCGCGTCGCCGTCCAGGGCGGCGCGCAGCACCTCGCCGTACGGGGGAAGCAGTCCCTGCCCGAAGCTCGCCTCCAGCGTCACCGGGTCCAGGACGAACGGGTCGTCCGGCCCGTTGATGTTGACGTCGAGGCCGACCCGGTCGGGGCCGAAGCCGATGCGCAGCCGGTTCGGCCGCTCGTGACCGCGCAGCCCGTCCGGGACCCGCGGCGGCTGCCGGAAGGTCACCACCGCCTCCTGCCGGCCCGCACCGAGCGCCTTGCCCGAGCGCAGCCGGAACGGCACGCCCGCCCACCGCCAGTTGTCGACGGCGAGGGCCACCTCGGCCAGGGTCTCCGTCCCGCGCTCCGGGTCGACGCCCCGCTCCTGCGCGTACGCCGGGATCTCGCGCCCGTCGATCGTCCCGGCGGCGTAGCGGGCACGGCGGCTGGACTGCGCCGGGTCGTCGTGCCACAGGCGGGTCGCCCGCAGCACCTGCGTCTTGCGGTCGCGGAACTCCAGCGGGTCGAGGCTCGGCGGCGCGTCCATCGTGAGCAGCGCCAGCACCTGCAGCAGGTGGCTCTGCAGCATGTCGGCGAGCGCGCCTGCCCCGTCGTAGTAGCCGGCCCGGTCCTCCAGGGCGAGCGTCTCGTCGAACACGATGTCGACCGAGGCGACGTGCGTGGCGTTGAGCAGCGGCTCGAAGATCCGGTTGGCGAACCGCAGCCCCAGGATGTTGAGGACCGTCGACATGCCCAGGAAGTGGTCGACCCGGTGGATGTGGTCCTCGGGCGCCAGGCGGGCCAGCAGCTGGTTGAGCTCGCGGGCACTGGCGGCATCGGTGCCGAACGGCTTCTCCAGCACGAGCCGGGTGCCCGGCGGCACCCCGATCCCGGCCAGCGCCGCGCACGCCTTCATGGTGATCGCCGGCGGCAGCGCGAAGTAGATGACCGCCGTGCCCCGGCAGGCCTCGAGCAGCCGGCGCAGGTCCTCCTGCCGGGTGACGTCGGCGCGCAGGTAGCGGGCGTTCCGGGCCACCTGGTGCACGGCGGGCCCGTCGACGGTGGCGAAGGCGCCGGCCACGGTCTTGCGCCACTGCTCGTCGTCCCACTCGTGGGTGCCGCTGCCCAGCAGGGCCAGGTCGGGCGCGGCACCGCCGGCGAGCAGGCCGCCGAGCCCCGGGAGCAGGAGCCGGGCCGTGAGGTCGCCGGTGGCGCCGAGGATCAGCAGCGTCTGCCCGGCGCCGGATGCCGGCGGCACATCAGTCGGTGTCATGCCCGGGCATTGCCCACCAATCGGGCGGCCAACCGCACGTTCGCACCCGGAACATCTTGACAGTTGTCGATGTCCGGCATGGGATGGCGGCATGGGCGCACGTCATCTCGCGGTCGTCGCCGGCCTGCTCGTCGCGCTGGCCGGGCCGCCCGCGCCCGCCGCGGCGGCGGTCTGCGGCGCGCCGGTCCCGAGCACCTCGCAGCCCGGCTACGTCGTCGCGGATCCCGGCTGCGACCTGGACGGGACGCCGTTCACCGCGCTCGCCGGGGCGCGCGTGCGGACGGGGATCGCGGCCGGGGCGGCGTACCGGATCGAGGTGCCGGACGCCTGGAACGGCGGCCTGGTCGTCTTCGCCCACGGCTACCGCGGCACCGGCACGACCGTCTACGTCGACAATCCGGAGCTGCGGGCGGAGTACGTGGCGCGCGGGTACGCGTGGGCGGCCTCCAGCTACGCGACCAACGGCTACGACGTGGGCCAGGGCGTGCGGGACTCGGTCGCGCTGATCGACCGCTTCCGCCGGGTCACCGGGGTACGGCCGAGGTCCGTCATCATGTCCGGCAAGTCGATGGGCGGGCACATCACGGCGGTGGCGATCGAGGAGCATCCGGGGGTCTTCGCGGGCGCGATGCCGTACTGCGGGGTGCTCGGCGACACCGCGCTGTACGACTACTTCCTCGACGCCGGCGTGACCGCCGCCGCGCTCGCCGGCGTGGACATCGAGTTCCCGCTGCACCCGGACGCCGGCTACGAGCAGCGGTGGCAGGCGCAGGTCGAGCGGATCGTGCCCGCGCTCGGGCTGCCGACGGGGTCGACCCCGGCCGGGCGTACGTGGTCGGCGGTCCTGGAACGGCGCAGCGGCGGCGAGCGTCCGGGGTTCGCGGGCGCGTTCGCGTACTGGAACGCCCAGTCGTACGGGGACCTGCCGTTCCTGTTCGGTCTCTACCCCGGGCTCAGCGGCGGCACCGGGGGCATCGCCCCGGGCAACGTCACCGACAACCGGCACACCGTCTACCGCAGCACGGACCGGTGGTGGCCGACGCGGGCGGAGTGGCGGCTCAACCGGGACGTGCTGCGCGTCCGGCGCACGGCGACGGCCGATCCCGGGCTGGCCGGCATCCCCGGCATCGACGGCAGGCCGCGGATACCGGTGCTGTCGCTGCACGACATCGGCGACCTGTTCGTGCCGTTCTCCATGGAGCAGGAGTACGCCGCCCGGGGCGGCCTCTTCGTGTCGCGCGCGATCCGCGGCGTCGGGCACTGCGACTTCACGCAGCCCGAGCTGACCGAGGCGTTCGACGACCTGGTCCGCTGGATCCGCACCGGTCACCGGGCCGGCGGCGACGCCGTCCTCGACCGCCGCGCGGTGGCGGACCCGGCCTTCGGCTGCCGCTGGACGCGCGGCACCCACCCGGGATTCAGCGCACCGGACTGCCCGGAGGCTTGAGATGAAACGACGCACGTTCGTCGCCCTGCCGGCTGCCGCCCTCGCCCGGCCGCTGCCCGCCGCCCCCACCGCGGCCTTCGAGGGGCCGGCGGTGGTCGAGGGCAACCTGCCGGTCTTCGCCGAGCAGCTCAAGGCGGAGCTCGACTTCCCGCTGTCGTGGGCCCGCACCCGCGGCGACTTCCGCACGTGGCAGCGGCGGGCCCGCGCCCAGGTGCGCGAGCTGCTGTGGCAACCCGAGGACCGGACCCCGTACGACGCCGAGATCATCGACGAGCAGCCGGGCGAGGGCTACCGGCAGCGGCAGCTCCTGTTCAACGTCACCCGCCACAGCCGGGTGCGGGCGACGATGCTGCTGCCCGACGGCCCGGGCCCGTTCCCCACGGCGCTGCTGCTGCACGATCACGGCGCGAAGTTCGACATCGGCAAGGAAAAGCTGATCGAGCCCTGGTACGACGAGACCCGCCGGGCGTCGGCGCAGGCCTGGGCGGCCCGGTACTTCGACGGCCGCTTCGTCGGCAACACGCTGGCCGCCCGCGGCTACGCGGTGCTCGCCGTGGACGCGCTCGGCTGGGGCGACCGGGGCGGCCTCACGTACGAGGGTCAGCAGGCGCTGGCCGGCAACATGTTCCACCTGGGGTCGTCGCTGGCGGGCCTGCTGGCCTACGAGGACATGCGCGCCGCCGGCCTGCTCGCCACCCTGCCGGAGGTGGACGAGCGCCGGATCGCCGCCGTGGGCTTCTCCATGGGCTCCTACCGCGCCTGGCAGGTCGCCGCCCTCTCACGCCACATCGCCGCCACCGTAGCCGTCTGCTGGATGACCGGCCTCAAGGAGATGATGGTCCCCGGCAACAACACCCTCCGGGGCGCCTCGGCGTTCCACATGCTCCACCCCGGCCTCAGCCGCTACCTCGACATCCCCGACGTGGCGAGCATCGCGGCGCCGCGCCCGCTGCTGGTCTTCAACGGCGAGCTGGACACCCTCTTCCCGCGGCCGGGCGTCGACGTGGCGTACGCCAAGCTGCGGGCCGTGTGGAACGCCCAGCGCGCCGGCGACCGGCTGACCACCACGCTGTGGCCGGGCCGGGGCCACGTCTTCGACCGGCCGATGCAGGAGGACGCCTTCGCCTGGCTGGACCGCTGGCTGCGGCCCTGATCAGCGGCGCGGCTCGCCCAGGCGGACGACGAGCAGGTTGGGATCTTCCCGGGTGGTGTAGGCGGCGCTCGGCACGTAGGCCCGGCCGCCCCGGACCAGCACCGACGTGGGGTTGGACAGGCCGTCGGCCGCGGTCAGCACCGTGGTGCCGTCGGTGCGCACCACCTTGTTCTCGGTGACGAGGGCCGCCACGATCTGCTCGCCCCGGCCGGTGAAGTCGAAGTCGTCGATGCCGGTCAGGCCCGAGGCGACCGTCGTGAAGACCCCGGCCCGGCGGCCCGTCAGCGGGGTACGCAGCACCGTGCCCTTGTCCAGGTTGGACACGTACAGGTGGCCGTCGCGCACCTTGGCGCCGTTGACGCCGAAGAAGCCGGCCGGCGCGAGGGCCGGGTCGGTGCTGAAGACCTCGACGCGGCCCCGATCGGTGACGGCGTAGACGGCGCCCTTGGCGGAATCGGTCACGTACAGGGTGCCGGTCCGCTCGTCGCGGGTCAGCCCGTTGGGCAGGCCGTCGGCGGGCAGATCGGCGAGCTTGCGCGGCGCCCGCCCCTCGGTGAACGTCCAGAGCCCGGTCTCGCGCGCCGACCCGGTCGCATAGAGCACGGAGAAGGTGCGCCCGTCGCGGACCAGCCCGGTGGTCAGCGGGAACCCGAGCAGTGGGGTCACCGCGGCCGGATCCGCCGGCGCGGGCAGCGTGGCGAGCACGCTGACCCGCCCGGACGCGTCGATGCGCGCGACCTGCCGCGCACCGGCGAAGGTGACGTCGACGCCGCCGTCGCGGTCCGGGACGACGTTCTCGGGCATCTGCCCGGCGGCGAGATCGAAGTGGACGACGACGTGGGCCCGGCCGGCGGCCTGGGCGGCCGCGGCCGGGCCGGGCAGGAACGCCCCGGAGGCGGCGACGGCCGCGGCGAGCAGTGTGCGGGTGAGCATGGAGCGGCGGTGTGTCATGCGAGCAAGCTTCGGACGGCGGGAGGCCGCTATCCAGACCCGGTGCCGGCTACCCCTGGCAGGTGCAGGCTGCGAGCACCATCGAGGTGCCCGCGTCGAGGCCCTTGAGGAGCAGTCCGGCGCCCAGCACGGTGACGACCACGGCGCTGATCAGCGGGAGGACGGTGGTCCACCGGGTGCCGACGCGTTGGAAGCGGCTGACGAGGCGGCGGGAGCGGATCAGCAGGATGCCCAGTCCCATGAGGACCGCGGCGAGGCCGAGGCTGAAGGACAGGATCAGGCCGAGGCCGAGGACCGTACGGTTGACGCCGACCGCCACGATCATCACGCCGAGCGCCTCGGGGCACGGGACCAGGCCGCCGGAGACGCCCATGGCGACCAGGCCGCGCGGGGTGATGCCGCCGGCGGGCAGCTCGTGGGTGTGCGAATGTCCCCCGTGCCCGTGCCCGTGCCCGTGCCCGTGCCCGTGCCCGTGGTCATGGTCGTGGTGGTGGGCGCCGGCCAGGGCGGGCTCGTGGGCCGGCCGGGGTGCGGCGGCGGCTCGCGGCCAGCGCCGCCGGACCAGGCGCAGGCCGATCGCGAGCACCACCGCGCCGGACACGAGCTCCAGGGCCGGGACGAGCAGTCCGGGCACGAGGAACTCGCTCGCGAACAGGGCGACGAGCCCGATGACGATCACCGACGCGGTGTGGGTGAAGGTGACCACCGCGCCCAGGGTCAGGGCGTTGCGGGTGGTGCCGCCGCTGCCGATCAGGTAGGCCGCCATGAGGGTCTTGGCGTGTCCCGGGGTCAGGGCGTGCAGCGCGCCGAGCAGGGCGGCGAACCCCAGCGCGACCAGCACGACGGTCAGCGACAGCGACGGCGACTCGAGCAGCCCGGCCAGCCGGTCGGTGGGCTCCGGATCGCCGGCCGCCGCGGGCGCGGCGGCGGGCGCGGCATCGATGCGGTACTCGATCCGGCTCTGCTGCTGGTTCGCGTCGCGGTGCTGGGCGCCGAGCGTCACCGGCGACCGCGTGCCGAGGACCGCGTTGACCTGGTACGCCGAGCCCCGGTGAGCGTGGTCGTTGCGGAAGAACAGCTCATGGTCGCCCACGGCGACGGGTGCGCCGGTGGCCCGCGCGTGGATGCGCAACTTGCCGTACCCCGCCTGGAACACCACGTAGGACGGCACGTCGACCGCCGTGATCGTCAGCGGCAGCGCCCGATCGTCGGCGCGCAGCTGCACCTGCCGGAGGATCCGGCCGGCGTACGCGCGCGCCTCGGCCGGCGTGATCCGGGTGTCATGGTCGGCGTCGAGCTCGGCCAGGACGCCCGGGGCGACGAGCACGCCCGGCGAGACGTCGAGGGCCAGGCCGATCGCGCCGGGCGCCGGGGTCAGCGAGGCGGCCTGCAGGTAGACGTCGAGCGGGTGTGCCGCTGCCGGGGCGGCCGGCAGCAGCACGACGA
Organism: Actinoplanes oryzae; assembly: GCF_030757795.1. GTDB lineage: Bacteria > Actinomycetota > Actinomycetes > Mycobacteriales > Micromonosporaceae > Actinoplanes. The sequence goes on along the minus strand of NZ_JAUQWH010000160.1, from coordinate 13,613 downwards.
ACAGCGGAGCGATCAGCAGCAGGAGTCGCTTCACGAGCAGACCGTGCCGCCGTAGTCGTTGGTCGGGTCACGGTAGATGCCGTGGATGTGGTCGGCGGCGTCCCCGCCCATGGACTGCGGCGAGTACTCGATGACCACGTGCGGGCCGGTGACCCGGAAGTACGCCGAGGCGCCGGCGGTCGTGGGCCCGTACCAGGCGAAGGTGGTCGTGGGCAGGTCGGTCTTGAGCTGCGCGAGCCGGTCGGCGGCCATCTCGTCGTTGGCCAGGGCGCCGTACTCGTCGATCAGCTCCAGGAACGTGGCCTGCTGCTCGGCGGACATGTCGGCGCCGGCCAGGCCCTCGGCGGCGATGGTCTTGCAGTCCTCGCCGGGACCGAGGACCAGATCGATGTACGTGTCGCCGAGCACCGCCTTCTTCTTGTCCGCGGCGTCCAGCGAGGTCACCAGCGCGGTCGCCTCGTCGATGATGTCGCCCAGCGGCCGGACCTCGGTGCCGTTCGCGTCGTACGTGCCGGGCTGCGCGCCGATGAAGCTCGGCGTCATCGACAGGTCGTCGCCCTTCAGCGTGGCGTTGACGGTCACGTGGTGGCCGCCGAACTGCCACTGCCACGCCTCGGTCTCGGACGGCTCGCCGATGATCGCCATCCAGTAGTACTGCTTGCCGTACTGCATGCCGCCCGTACCCCCGCCGGGGGCGGCGCCGCTCTGTCCCGCGCCGGGCATCGCACCGCTCGGCGGGCCACCCGATCCGCCCGGCATGCCGCCGCCGGGCCCGCCGCTCATCCCGCCGGGAGCGCCGCTCATTCCCCCGCCGGGAGCGCCGCTCGCGCCGTTCGTGCCGCCGCCGTCACTGGCGGCCAGCGCGTCGTCGGCCGCCCACTCGGCCATGACCCGCTGATAGCCCTCGGTGCTCATCGTCGTGCGCATGAGGGTGAGGAAGGCGTCCACCTTGGCCTGGTCGAGGTTGCCGACCATCAGCCCCTGCCGCGTGAACAACCCCTCGGGGAAGTTGGACCAGCGCTGCTGCTGCTCCTTGTCACCCCGGTCGAACAGGACGCTGTCCTTCTCCGCACTGCTCAGCGTGGCGAGGAACGCCGTCGCCGCGGCCACGATCCCCTTGGTGTCCGAGGAGTACGTGGCCGCGGCGCTCGACGCCGTCGCCGCCGGCGTGGCCGCGTCATCGTCGCCGCCGCAGCCCCCGAGGCCGAGGGCGAGCACGCCCGTCAGCACCACCGAACACGTCGAATACCGTCGCCGAGACCTCATGGTGCGAAGCCTATCGAGTCATTCGGTCATATTCCGCCTTTCCGGGCGAATCACCGCGGTGCGGGAGACGTGCCCCGAACCGCGTAGGAGCGGGCGAGCGCGGTCACCGCCGCGGCGGCGAGCAGGACCAGCATCCCGGTGGTGTGCGCGCCGAGGCTGTCCGCCGCCGCGGCGACCGGATTGGCCAGGCCCAGCCGGTCCGCCAGCCAGCCGGTGGCCGCGATCCCGGTCACCGTCGCGCCGGCCACCCGCACCGGCGCACCGATCCGGGTGCGGGCCAGCACCAGCAGCACCGGCAGCGCCAGGGCGGTCAGGGCCAGCTGGACCAGCTCGATGCCGATGTTGAAGCCCAGCAGGCTCAGCGCCAGCCGCCCGGTGGACAGCTGCAGCTCGGCCAGGGTGAAGGAGAACGCCAGCCCGTGGCCGAGCCCGAAGAAGCCCGCCACCACGGCCTCGCGGCCCGGGAAGATCGGCCGCACGGCGTGCACCACGCCGACCAGGATGCTGGCCGCGATGAACGCCTCCACCGGCCACGCCGGCACATTCAGGTGGGTGAGGGCGCTCGCCGCCAGCGCCACCGAGTGCCCGGCGGTGAAGGCCAGCGTCGTGCGCCCGATCCGGCCCACCGCCGTACGGGTGCCGGCCGGGCCGCGCCATCGCCCGCCGGCGGCGAGGAGGGGCGCCGGCAGCAGCAGCACGAGCAGGAACAGCAGATGGTCGGTGCCCTCCAGGATGTGGTTGCCGCCGAGCTTCACCATGGCCAGGAAGCCGGACCACAGGCTGCCGTCGTCGAGGTTCACGGTCAGCGCGGGCACGGTCATGGTGCGGTTGTCGATGCCGATGGTGCCGACCTGCGTGGCCTCGGCGCCGATCCGGCCGGCGGCCCAGTCCTGCCGCACCGAGACCAGCACGGTGTGCGTGACGACCTGGTGCACCACCACGTCGTAGCCGAAGGTGAAGTGCCGCAGGTCCGCGCCGGGCGGCGGGGTCAGCGTGGCCTCGGCGAGCAGCTCCTGGTAGGGCCCGGTCTGGGTCTGTTCGGCCTGGCTGAGCGACAGGTCGCCCACCTCGACGGTCCAGGCCGCGCCGCCGGTGGTCACCGGCCGGATGTGCGCGGCGAGGTAAGCGCGCAGCGCCCCGCCCTGCGCGGTCACGGCGGCCGGGGTGACGGTCAGCCCGCTGGCCTGGGCGAGGTCGGCGGCGGGGATCTGCAGGTCCGCGGTCACCGACGTCTCGTGCACGTCGAGCAGGACCACCGAGTGGGGCATGGGATGCGCGGCGGCCGGCGGCGCCCCGAGCAGGAGCGCCGCCGGAAGCGCCAGCGCGATCCCCGCGAGAATGCGGAGCAGGCGCCGGCGGGACATCAGAAGGAGAACTCCCCGCCGTAGTCACGGGTGTGGTCGCGGTAGACGGTGTGGTAGTGGATCTGGGTGTTGTAGACCACGCCGTTCTGGGTGGCGAACTCGATCCACACGCTCGGGCCGTCGATGCGCACGTAGTCGCCCTGGGTGTCGTAGCCGGTGCCGCCGGAGATCCCGACGAAGGTGCGGTCCAGCTCGGACTCGTAGATCTTCATGAGCTGCTGGGCGGTGCTGTCCGCCGCGACCGAGACCCACGGCTTGATGGCCGCGAGCACCAGCTTCTTCTGCCGGGCCGAGAGCGTACGGACGGCGACGCCCTCCTTGGTCTCGGGGAACTGGCCGTCCTTCTGCGGGCCGACGAGCACGTCGTTGAAGGACTGCGCGAGCGTCGCCGCGGTCAGCTGCTTGGCGTTGAAGCTGCCGGTCAGCGCGGCGATGGCGTTCTTCTGCGCGGCGAGGGTCTCGACGGTCTTGCCGTCGGCGTCCGTGTAGCTGATCGGTTCCACGCCGAGGAAGTACGGGCTGGCGCTGGTGACCTTCCCCTTCTCGTAGGTCAGGTGCACGGCGAGGTGGTGGCCGCCGAAGTTGAGCTGCCACGTGCCGGTGGTGCTCGGCGTGCCCAGGAAGGCGAGGTAGTAGAAGCCGCTGCCGTACGAGAAGGCGCCGGGACCACCGCCGCCGCCCGGTCCACCCGACGGCACCGCGCCCGAGGGGGCCGCGCCCGAGGGTGCCGCTTCCGACGGCGTGGCTTCGGAGGGCGCCGCTTCCGAGGGCGTGGCTTCCGACGGCGTGGCCGACGCCGAGGGCGGGGTGCCGCCGCCGGGGCCGGTCGACGGGTCGTAGTCCGCGGCCAGCAGGTCGTCGGCGGCCATCACGTTGCTGATCTGGTCGAAGCCGGTGCCCGTACCGGTGCCGGTGGCCGCGGCCAGCACCGCCTTCGCGGCGGCGAGCTGGTCGTCGTCCAGGGTGCCGAGCTCGATGCCGGGCCGGCAGGTGCCGGCGCACGGCAGGTTCGACCAGGCGGTGGCGTTCTCCTCGGTGAAGTCCAGCAGCACCTCGGCCCGCTGGTCGTCGCCGAGGGTGCCGAGAAATGCGTTCGCGGCATTCACCAGCCCGGCGACACCCTTCGCGCCCCCGGTCGGATCCTTGGCGAGCACCGTTCTGCCGCCCTTGTCGCCCGTGCCGCTCACCGTGGCGGCGTTGGCGGTGGCAATACCGCCGGCGACCAGGGTGAGGGCCACTCCGGCGAGCGCCACGCCCCGCCAGCGCCGGCGGGGCGCCACGGTCGTGCCCGGGCGTGCGGAATCGTCTTCCACGTTGCACTCCTTGACAATGCGATGAATGGCACCGGCCGCGGTGCACTGTGCACAAACGCCGGCCGGCTCGTCCAAAGATTGTCAGCAATCACTTCCCTGAAAACAAGCTGTAAGCCAGTTTCATAGCCTGTGAATCATTCACAGGAATGGCCGCGACGCCTTTTCAAAGCAAAGCCACAGCACATTCCGGAGGCACGCACAGAATGGCGCCCCGCACCGTCAGGCGAGGGCCGTGTAGATCACGGCGGCGGCCAGGACGCCGGCGACGTTGTAGCCGCCGCTGATCAAGGCGTACCGCAGCGGGTGCGGGAAGTTCGGGTTGATCGCGATCATCGTGGTCGTGGCGGCGAGATAGCCGATGCCGGCGATCAGCGCGAGCACGGCCGCGTCGCCCGGCGAGGAGATCCCGAGCGCCTCGATCAGGACGACGGTGGTGACGGTGATCGCCAGCGAGCACAGTGGCGGCCCGGCCGCGAAGAGCGGCGACCGCACCGGCGGGGCGTCCTCGGCCCGGCCCAGCGACCTGTTGTACGGCTTGGTGAACAGCACGGCGAACCAGAGCCCGCCGAGCACGGCGAACGCGGCGAAGCCGGCCACCAGCGCGAGCCAGTTGATGTCACTCAGAACGTTGAACACGTGTCTTCCACCTCTGTGCGGGGACGGACCGGGATGCGGTCGCAAGGAAGACAGTGCCAGCAGAAGAGGACAGGGTGTGGCCCCTACTCGATCGACTTCCCGTCGTCGGCCCGCGGCCGGGCGGCGGGATCGCGAACGGCTCCCGGGCCGGCGGGACGCCCACCGCAGCATGGCGAGAGTGCCCCGCAGTTCGGTTCTCGATGGAGGAACATGTTTTCCTCACTGCCGCTTTGGGGCAGGGTGAAGTCGTGGACGCCGTCGAACGTGACGAGGAACAGCGGGAGACCGACACGCGGACCATCGCCTCCACGGCGGTCACTCCGCCGGCTCAGCCTGCCGCCGGCCGCACGGCCCGGGAGAGCGCGGCCGACCTGCGGGAAGAGGAACTCGACCAGCGGGAGCGGCGGACGGCGCGCCGCGAGGCGGACGCCGACCAGCGGCAGCGCCGGCTCGACGACCGCGACCACGAGGTCAGCGCCCGCGAGCGCCACGCCGACCAGCGCGACCTCGCCGCCAAGGCCGAGCGGCTCGACGCGCAGGCCGTGATGGCCCGGCTCGGCGCGCTGGCCCGGTCGTTGCAGGATCTGGACGACGTCGAGGCGACGCTGCACGCGATCGTGGCCGCGGCCGTCGACACTGTCCCCCGGGCCGCCCACGCCGGCCTGGTGATCACCGCCAGGCGCCGGGCACCGACCGTCGTCGGCTCCGGCGAGCGGCTCGACCTGGCGCGGCACGACGTCGAGGAGGGCCCGGCCGCCTCGGCGCTGCGGGAACGGCGGACCGTCCGCGTCGACGACGTGACCAAGGCGTCGCAGTGGCCGGGCTTCACCGCGCGGGCCACCGAGGCCGGCGTCGCGAGCGTCCTGGCGGTGCGGCTGTTCGTGCACCGCCAGGACGTGGGCGTGCTGGCCCTCTACTCGCGCGACCCGTACGCCTTCGACGACGATGCCGAGCAGCTCGCCGCGGTGTTCGCGGCCCACGCCGCGGTGGCGGTGGCCGGCGCGCAGCAGGAGCAGCAGCTGCACACGGCCCTGACCACCCGCGACGCCATCGGGCAGGCCAAGGGGATCCTGATGGAACGCTTCCGGCTGACCCCGGAACAGGCGTTCGCGCTGCTGGTGCACGCCAGCCAGGACACCAACACCAAGCTCGCCGACGTGGTGCGGATCCTGAACGAGACCGGCGTCCTCACCCGCCGGCCCGGCTGACGGCCCGCGCCGGCCTTCCCGGCGGGCAGAGATCGTGCACTCGGAGACCGTACGCCGGTCCGTCGATGGATCTTCCGGTCCCCGGGCCGCGACGATCACAGTGCACAGTGCGCGCCCGCCGACCGAGGAGCAGTTCTTGACCGCCTACACCTTCCCGTCCACGGACGTTCTCCGCGCCCGCGAGAAGCTGGTGCTCGACCATTTCCACGACGAGGTGCTGCAGAACTGGGACGACACCCTGGCCACGTTCCCGCACCCGCACTACGAGCTGATCGCCTCGATGACGGTCCACGACGGCGAGGCCGAGGTGCGCGGATACTACGACGAGACCCGGGTCGCCTTCCCCGACCAGAACCACGAGATCATCGCCCTGCGCCACAGCGCCGACGCCGTCATCGTGGAATTCTGGCTGACCGGCACGCACCTTGGCCCGTTGGGCAAGATCCCCGCCACCGGCGGGCGGCACCGCACCCGGATGACCGCGTACTTCCTCTTCGACGAGGCGGAGAACCTGGTCTGCGAGCGCGTCTACTTCGACCAGTTGTCGATCCTCAAGCAGGTGCTCGGCCACCTGGACCGCAAGAATCCGCGCGACCTGCTCACCCTCGGCAAGGCGGTCGCCGGGATGCTCGCCATGGCCGGCGGCGAACCCGACCCCCGCCTGCTCCCGGCGAGCCCCCACGATCCCGGCGCGGCCACCGGCTGAGGCGGCGCTCGCCCGGCTCGGCAACGCGGGCGCGACCGCCGATCTGCGCAGGCACTACCCGGCGCGGGCCAGAGGCGGCTACTCCGGATCGGAGCGGTTCAGGATGCGCACGCCCGCGGCATAGCGCACCAGGTCGGCATCGCTGATGGTCAGCCCGGCGCCGACCGTCACCTCCAGCGTCGCGTCCCAGTCGGTGACGTCCACGGACAGCGTGACGCTGCCCGAGCGGCGGGTGAGCACCGCGTCGTACTCGCCGACCTTGCGGATCGTGCCGGTGAGCTGCTGCCGTTTGCGCAGGACGGTCCGGAACCCGGCAGTGGCGGCGCCCGGCGCGCGGAAGGTCATCCGCGAGGCGCTGACCGTGTCCGTGACCAGGCCGGCGGGGCTGCGGGCCAGGTCGAAGGGGGGCAGGACGGCGATCGACGCGCCGGTCAGCGCGTCGGCGAGCGCGACGACCTGCGCCGGCGTGTACGTGTCGTCCGTCGCCAGCTGGATCCACCGGCCCGGCGACTCCTGCCAGGACAGCGTGAGCTGCTTGGCCGGCTGCACGTCGACGGTCCGCAGCGTGCCGGTGTGCCCGCGGACCTGCCTGGTGGTCTCCTCGGCGGCGCCAGGGAAGGCCGGTTCGCGGGCGGTGACGGTGACCGTGACGTCCGCGTGCTCGCGCAGCTCGGTCGCCTCGAAGAAGGCGCTCAGGTTCCCGCCGTCGGCCGACGCTATCGGCGCGCTCATCCCGTCGGTGGGCGGCAGCGTGTACGGGAACACCGGCGCGGCCCAGCCCTCGGTCAGCCGCACGGCGCCCGGGCCGGCGGCCGGCTCGGAGCGCAGCGGGGACGCCGACGTCCGGACCGGGGCGGCCGGCGTGGCGCTCGCCGGAACCGGCGCTGAGGGCGCCGGGGCGGGGGCGGCCGGATCCGGGCCGGCGCCGAGCGTGGACACGAGCGGAACGCCTGCGACCAGCAGCACGGCGGCGGTCGAGACCCCGGCCACCGTGGCCACGCGGCGCTGATGCCGGCGGCGCGACCGTTCGTGGACGGTGCCGAGCAGGCCGGTGCCGGCGGGCGCGTGGTCCGCGGCGTCGTGCATCGTGTCGGCAAGCAGCCGGTCCAGCTCATCCATCGACGCCTACTCCCCTGTCGGTCATGATGGTGCGCATCCGGGTGAGCGCGCGCGCCGCCTGCGAGCGGACCGTCGACCTGCCGCAGCCCAGCAGGCTCGCGATCTCGTCGTCCGGCAGGTCGCAGTAGAAGCGCAGCACCAGCACGGCCCGCTGCGCCCGGGGCAGGCCGCGGAGCAGCTGCCACATCTGGTCACGGGCGGCGACGTGCTGCTGAGGGTCGCCGCGACCGGCCGGTTCCGGCACGTCGGCGAGGACCGCTTCCCGGTACGCCCGGCGCCGCCGCCAGGACAGGAACTGCCGCACGATCGCGGTCCGCACGTACGCCTCGACGTTGTCCATCGCGGCGATCCGGTCCCACCGCCGGTGCAGCCGGGCCAGCACCTCCTGCACCAGGTCCTCGGCGAGATGCGCGTCACCGGACAACACGTACGCGAACCGCAGCAGCGCCTTGCCGCGGCCGTGCACGAAGTCGTCGAAGCCCTCGGTACGCGCGTCGTCATTCGTGGTCATCGTGGCCTGTTCGCCTCGACGCCGGAGATCTCCGGACCCGCGACGGGGCCCGGAGATCTCGGGGGCGTGGTGGAACCGGGACAGTGGTCAGCACGCCTCGTAGACGTAGGAGTCCGAGCCCGGCGTCGTGACGTCGACGTCACGCAGCACGACCGACAGTGTGCCGCCCACCGACGAGCACGCCTTGGCGAACCCGCTGCGGCTGTACTCGATCACGATGACGTTGCTGCCGTACGTGGCGGTGTAGGCGTCGCACTCGTCGAAGTCGGCGCACTCCTCGGCAACCGCGAAGTCGAAGCCCGCTTTTCTGGCGTCCGTACTCGTCAGCTCGGCGGTGTTCTTCTGCCCGGCGGCGAGGCCCTGGGCGTGGGCCCGCGAGTTGAGCGCGGTGGCGTAGGCGAGCGCCTGCTCCTGGGTGAGCAGCTTCTGCGAGCGGGTGTACGAGTCGAGGTTGTCCGACTCGATCGCCCGGAAGCCCGCGGCGGCGCAGCCGTCGATCCACTCCCCGACGATCTCGGTCAGCGCCGTGCGCTTCGCGTCGGTGGAGAAGTCGAGCATCATCTCGTCCCAGTCCTCGTCGATGACGTACTTGCCGCTCTTGTCCTTGAGCAGGAGATCATCGTGGTGGGCCTGCCACCACGACTCGTCGCCGGGCTGCACCTGGAACGCGTTGACGTAGCAGATCGTGTAGGTCCCGGCGGCGGGCGTGGCCTCGCGGTCGCGGCTGACGACGGTGACGCCCGCGGGCGGGGTGTAGGCCCCGCCGATCTGGTAGTCGAACGTCGCGTCGGCCGGCGGCGGCGCCCAGGAGCCCGCGGCCGTCCCGGTGGGCACCGGCGTCGCGCTCGCGGAGGGCTTGGCGGCCGGCTTGGTGGTCGGCTTGGCGGCCGGCTTGGCGCTCCACCAGGAGCTCCGGGTGCCCGCGTCCGCGGCGCCGATGCCGGCGCCGAGGGCCACGGCCACGACGGCCGCCATGGCGACCCCCATCGTGAGCTTCCTGCGGTTGGCTGCCATCGATGTGACTCCTCGGGCGTCGGGGGAAACGGCTTCTCCCCCATGAACGCGTTGGCAGCCACCGGCTGCTGCCGGGACAGCGGAAGAACTTTGTGCTCCTCCATGATCACTCACCGTCCGGCACCGCGGCGGCGGGCCCGGGCTCAGACCGGGACGCGGTGCATGACCTCGTACGGGAAGTGCAGGCGGACCGACGTGCGGCCCGGCACCGAGTCGGTGATCACGACGTCGGCGAGCTGGCGGGCCAGCCACAGCCCCCGGCCCCCGGGGGCGGCGGCGAGGCGGGGACGGCGGTAGCCGGCCGTCACCGGGATCGGCCGGCCACCGCCGTCGTCGCACTGGACGATGAGGGTGTCGCGGTGGTGCCAGGCGCGGATGCGCACCGGGGCGCTGCCGTGGCGCAGGCCGTTGGCGGCGATCTCGACGGCGGCCACGACCAGGTCGTCGGCGGGTTCGCCGGCGAAGTGGTGCCCGGCGGCCCACGGGTGCAGCACCGCGCGGAGCCGGCTCAGGTCGGCGACCTCGGCGAGGGTCACGTCGTGCTCGACGTCGTCCGGCGCGGGCGGCAGCGTCAGGTCGTGCCGTTCGGTGAGGTAGCGCTCGGGGCCGCGGTAGGCCGGGGACGGGACGCGGCCCTCCCCGGTCAGCAGATGACGGTGGGTGGCGCGGACCCCGTCGATGACCGCCGCCGCATGGTGCCGGCGGTCCCACAGGCACGTGACCGCCCCGCCGTAGGGCGCGTAGGTCTCGTTGCAGACGGCCTCGTAGGCCAGGTAGGCGGCCGCGCGGTCCGCGTGCAGGCCGGCGTCCACGCCGCCGGTCAGGTCGGGCTCGGCGATGACGTGCACCCGGCGGCCGGCGCCGTGCTGCTCCGCCAGATAGCGACGAAAGCCCTCGTAGGCGAAGCCGAGCCGCTGGTAGAAGCCCGACGGGTCGCCCCAGCACAGCGCGCCGCCGAGGTCGCCGACGCGCTGCGACACCAGCCGGCGGGTGTCCTTCCCCACGACGAGCAGGATGTCGTCGTAGCGGCCGGCCGAGCGGCGCAGCTCGGCCTCGAGGACGGCGATCAGCTCGTCGTCCGAGTTGCTCACCAGCGCCGTGTGCAGCGCATGCCCGGACGTCACGATCGTCTCGCGAGCGCCGCCAACGCGGCACCGATGATCCTGTACGTCATGTCTGCAGTCCCTCACACGGATGCGCGGCGGTACGGGCATCTCCGTGCACGTCATTCAACAATACGAGAAGTCTGCTACCCCGGCCGGGCCGGTCCACACGTTCGGCCGATGCCGCTCAGGCGGCGACGTCGAGGTGGCCGCGCATCTTGGCGAGCGCCTTGGTGAGCAGGCGCGAGACGTGCATCTGCGAGATGCCGACCTGCTCGGCGATCTGCGACTGGGTCAGGTTGCCGTAGAAGCGCAGGCTGACGATCTTCTGCTCGCGCTCGTCCAGCGCCGCCATCGCCGGCGCCAGGGCCAGCCGGGTCTCGGCGAGCTCGAACTCGCGGTCCTCGCCGCCCAGCGTCTCGCCCAGCTCGGTGCTGCCCTCGGCGCCGACCGGCGTGGACAGGCTCGTCGCGTTGTAGGCGCGGGCGCCCTCGAGGCCCTCCAGGACCTCCTCCTCGCTCACGTCGAGGTAGGCGGCGATGTCGGCGACCGTCGGGGACCGGCCCAGCGTGTGGCTCAGCGTGGTGTTGGCGCCGGTGATCGCCAGGCGCAGCTCCTGCAGCCGGCGCGGCACCCGGATCGACCAGGTGCGGTCGCGGAAGTGCCGCTTGAGCTCGCCCACGATCGTCGGGATCGCGAACCCGGCGAACTCGACGCCGCGGTCGGCCTCGAACCGGTCCACCGCCTTGATCAGGCCGATGAGGGCCACCTGGAACAGGTCGTCGACCGGCTCGCCGCGCCCGGCGTAGCGGTTGGCCAGGTGCCGGGCCATCGGCATCCACGCCTCGATCGCCCGCTCGCGCACTGCCGGGCGCGACGGGTGGCCGGCCGGCAGCGCCGCGAGGGCGTTGATCAGCTCGCCGGCCCGGTCGGTCGTCGCCGGCTCCCCGGGCGCATCCGCGGTGCTGATGGCAGGGGTGGCGACAACCGTCATGGGGAAACTCCTCGTGGTGGGGACGCCGGACCCGGGGCCCGGCGCGTCGGAATCTTATGCCCACCATGGCGACCTGCTCAAACTCATCCGAACAGCTTCGTCCCGGCGCCGAACGGTGGATGACCACGCTGCGACGTTCCCGCCGGCGGGCCCGGTCTTCCCGGGGCGAGCACTTCGGCATCGACCGGCTGATCGACTTCGCCGTCAAGGCCATGGCCGACGACCTGCTGCTCAGCTGACCGGGGCGCACCGGGCAAGATCACCCGTCCATGGCCCCCGGTCGATCGATACGGCATAATGCGATCGGTCGGGAAGATCTGGACATCGCCAGCGGAGGTCCGGTGCGGGAACCCTTGTCGCCGTGGTGGAAGCAGGTCCAGGAGGCGGCGCAGCTGCTGGCCTCCCGGCTGAACGCCTCGGTGGCGCAGGCCGCGCGCGACGGCGTCTACACCCCGCCGCCCGGAGCGCCCGCGCCCCGCCGCCGGCGGCAGTCCGCCTCCCTGCGGCATCTCGCCGAGGTGATCCGGGCCGACCGGCTGGCCCCGGGCATGTCCGTCGACAAGGACGACGTGGCGGCGGTGCTCGCCGGGGAGCTGCGGGCGATCACCGACCCGGTGCTCGTCCTCGCGGTCGCCCGCGCCGCCCACCAGATCGCCCGGGTGCCCCTCGACAACGCCGAGGCCGACCGGCTCGTCGTGGCCGCCACCCACGTGTCCGCGCTCATCGACGCGGCCCGCCTGGCCGACGAGCGCGCACCCGGCTTCGTGCCGGTGCCCCGCCGCCCGGTGCACGACCAGGACCCGGCCCCGGCCCAGGACCGGGAGCCCGCCGCCGAGGCGCCGCCGCCGGCCGGCCCTGTCGTCATCGACGCGTACTTCACCACGCGCCGGCCCGGGCGGCGCCGGGCGGTGATCGCCGGCGCGCTCGGTGTCCTGGTGCTCGCCGGCTCGGCGGCCCTGATGGCCTTCCGCAACGAGGAGCCGGCCGAGCGCCCGGCCGCGGTGAGCTCCACGCCCACGGCCGCGGCGCGCACGGTGACACCCCTGGACCACGCGGACGCCCACGACGACCACCTCAACCCGCGGCCGCTGCAGGACGCGCTCGACCACGGTTTCACCAGCCTCGACGTCGACGTCGTCCTGCGCGACGGCAGCCTCGTGCTCTGCCACCACCTCGACGGCGACGCGTGTGCGGACGCGGGCGGCGGCCGGATCACCGCGCGGCCCTTCGACGCGACGTATCTGCAGGGCCTCCAGAGCCGGGTGAGCGCCGGCGGCGGCCGCGTGTACCCGGGCTTCCACCAGCAGGTCCTGCTCTTCGTCGAGATCACCTGCGGGACGGACGCGCAGGGCTGCGAACTGCCCGCCGACCGGGCCGCGGCGGCCGCCGACCCCCACAATCCGCTGGTGGTGGCCCAGGCGATCATGGACGCGCTGGTGCCGTACCGCGGCATGCTCTTCCACGTCGACGGGACGGCCCGGCGGTGGGGCCCGGTGCAGGTCGTCCTCACCGGCGACCACACCGACGACCAGCTGCCCGCGAGCGGCGGCGGCACGGACTCCGTACGCGGGCTGCTCGCCCGGCAGTCCGACAGGTACGCCTTCCTCGACGGCAGCCTCGCCGTCGACCTCGATCAGTACAACGCGGATCTGGTCCCGGTGATCACCTTCCCGAATCCCGGCAGCGACAACGGCTGCACGGGGGCCGGGAAGACACCGATCCAGGACATCCACTGGGACAACGTCATCAAGGCGCAGACCACCGGACACCACGTACGCGTGTGGGACCCGAAGGACTGCGCGAACCGCGGCGACTTCTGGCTCGACGCCCTCTACGGCGGCGTGGACTATCTCAGCACCCGGCACGTGGCACCGCTGGGCGACTGGCTCACCACCAACGCGGCCGGGGGCGGGGGCGGCCACTGCACCGTCGCCCGGTGGATCGCCGAGGCCCGGGTCTCCGGCCACTACTGCACGCTCGCCGACAGCAACGTGCCCGTCATGAGCCGGCCCGACCCCCATTCCGCGCCCGTAGGCTCCCTCGCGAAGGCGGGGCCCACGTGGTTCCTGGGGCAGCAGCCGGGCGAGCCGTACCCCTACAAGTCCCTGCACAGCTTCTGGTGGGCCTACACGCGGGCCGACAACGGGCAGTGGGGCTGGGTCTCGCTGGTGCACTTCGCCGACCCCCTCCTCGACCAGTCCGCCGACGGCCTGCAGTACGCCTGTTACGACGCCCGCCCGGGCGAGAGCGCCGACTGCCACCCCCTCTGAGCCCGGTGGGGCCGCGGTTCCCCCGTCCGGCACCGCGACCCCCAGGTCCCTCGATGCTGGCGGTCACCGGCGGGCATGGACGGCGGCAGGGCGTTGATTCGGGCCCGTA
>NZ_JAUQWH010000016.1 GCF_030757795.1 Actinoplanes oryzae | reverse complement strand
AGCGTCGGCAAGAGGCTCGGCGTCTCGTACCTCGTTCTCACCATGTTGATCGTCACGTCGGCCGGGGTGGGCTGGTGGGGCCTGCGCGAGCAGGCGGGCACCCAGCAGCGGCTCAGCGCCCTGCAGGAGCTGCGGGACGACATCCAGACCACGGCCTACGACGCCGCGGATGTCTCCGGCTGGCAGGGGCTGGTGGTCGCGGACGCCGGCGCCTACGGGGCGGCGAAGGCCACCGGCGCGGACGGGTACAACCGCCAGGGCGAGCTGAAGGCCAAGACCCGCGTCTACGCGAATCTGGCGGCCACCCGCACCGACGTGATGACCGCCGCCGAGAAGAGTCAGTTCGACCGGCTCGCGCCCGCCTGGGACGACTTCTTCGCGTGGGACGACACGCTGATGGGCTGGCTGGCGGCCGACACTCCCGCGGCTCGCGCCAAGGTCATGGACAGCATCAACGGCGGTGACGCGGCCGACGCGTACAGCACGGTGCTGGACATCACCGCCGCGCTCGTGCAGTCCGTCGACGCCCGGGTGGCGGCGCTCACCGCCGAGGTGGAGGGCGTACGCGACAACGTGGTGCGGATCCTGCTGGGCGCCCTGCTCGTGGCGGTCGTGCTGGCCGTACTGATGGGCACGCTCGTGACCAGGTCGGTGGTGGGCCCGCTGGCGGTCGTGGTGAACGGGCTGAACCGGCTGGCCGGGCGGGACCTCACCGTGCGGGCCGGGCTGCGCCGCCGCGACGAGCTGGGCACGCTCGGCGACGCCCTGGACCGGACCGCGGCGTCGTTGCGGGACACCGTCTCGTCGATCGCCGGGCACGCCGGCACGTTGTCGGACGCCGCGACCGGGCTGTCGGCCGTCTCCGCGCAGATGGCCTCGTCCAGCGCCGACACGGACACCCGGGCCGGCGCGGTCTCCGAGTCCGCCGGGCTGGTCTCCGGCAACGTGCGCACGCTGGAGGCCGGCAGCGCCGAGATGAAGCAGGCCATCGACGAGATCGCGCGCAGCGCCGGCGAGGCCGCCCAGGTGTCCGGGGAGGCGGTCGCGGCCGTCGAGCAGACCAACCGTACGGTGGGCAAGCTCGGTGAGTCCTCCGGCGAGATCAGCAAGGTGGTCGCCCTGATCACCTCGATCGCCGAGCAGACCAACCTGCTGGCCCTGAACGCGACGATCGAGGCGGCCCGGGCCGGTGAGATGGGCAAGGGGTTCGCCGTGGTCGCCGGCGAGGTCAAGGATCTCGCCCAGGAGACCGCGAAGGCCACCACCGAGATCGCCCGGCTGGTCGGCCAGATTCAGGACGACACCGGCGAGGCGGTGGACGCGATCGACCGGATCGGCGGCGTGGTGGGCCGGATCAGCCACCTGCAGACGCTGATCGCGGCCGCGGTCGAGGAGCAGACCGCGACCACCAGCGAGATGGGCCGCAACGTGGCCGAGGTGGCCACCAGCAGCTCGGACATCGCCGCGAACATCGCCGGGGTGGCGTCGGCCGCCGGAGCCACCGCCACCGCGGTGTCCGAGGCCCGCAGCAGCGCCGACGACCTCGCCCGGACCGGCCGGGAGCTGCGGGAGCTCGTCGCGGGCTTCACGCTCTGAACAAACCGGGCACAGCCTGAACGCCACGTCCGCCGCCACGAGCGGGCGGCGAGGTATCGTTCGCCGATGATCACCAACTCGGCCGGTGGAGTCGGCCGGGTGGAGCCGCTCACCCGCGATGACCCTCGGTGGCTGGGCCCCTACCGGATGCTGGGCCGGCTGGGACGGGGCGGCATGGGCGTGGTCTTCCTGGCCGAGGCGCCCGACCGGCGGCAGGTGGCGGTCAAGCTGGTGCGCACGGGGCTTGCCGACGATCGGGAGTTCGTCGCCCGGTTCCGCAGCGAGGTCGATCGGGCACGCCAAGTGCCCGCCTTCTGCACGGCCGAAGTCCTCGACGCCGACGTCGACCATGATCCGCCCTATCTGGTCACCGAGTACGTGGACGGCCCCTCCCTGGCCGAGGCGGTCGAGACCGGCGGGCCCCTGTCGCCGGCCCGGCTGCAAGCCGTCGCGGCCGGCGTGGCCACAGCGCTGGTCGGCATCCACGGCGCCGGAGTGATCCACCGCGACCTGAAGCCGCAGAACGTGCTCCTGGCACCGGGCAGCCCCAAGGTGATCGACTTCGGGATCGCCCGGGCGTTCGAGGCGACCAGCCGGCACACCCGCACGGATCAGTTCGTCGGCACGGTCGCCTACATGGCGCCCGAACGCTTCGACAACGAGAGCGACGCCGACCTGACGGCTGCGGCAGACGTCTTCGCGTGGGGCTGCGTGATCGCTTACGCCGGAACCGGACGGACGCCGTTCCAGGGCGACACCCCGACGGCCACCGCGGCACGCATCCTGACCCAGCCGCCGCGCCTGGACGGCCTCGCCGAACCCATGCGATCCTTCGTGGCGCTCTCCCTGGCGAAGGATCCGCGGCAACGGCCCACCGCGCGCCAGATCCTCGACGAACTGGTCGGCAGCGGCCGGCCCGGGGCGTCAGCTGATCAGAGGCGGGCAATGCCCGTCGTGCCCGGCCGGAAACCGACTCGCACGCGCCGGCGCCCCCTGCTGGCCGGCGTCCTGGCGATCGCGCTGCTGCTGGCCGGACTCGGGTGGTGGGCCCTGGCCGGCGGCTCGGCAGGAACCCCGGTCCCCGGCCGGGCCGCAAGTCGAAGCGCCGGGCCGTCGGCGGCGGCAGCCACGCCCACCGGCCTGGCGGCGTGGACGACCGCGCACGTCAAGGGATGTTCCCTGACGGACGGCGTCCTCGACGTCGCCTCCCGGAAGGCGGGCGTGCTGGGCTGCGGATCCGGCCCGGACACGAGCCTGCCCGGTGACCTGCTGCTGCACGCGCGGGCCCAGAGCGCCGCCGGAGGAGCGTGCCTGGCCTTCTGGTTCCACATGAATGCGCAGGGCGACGGCACCATGATCTCTCTCTGCGGCGAGTTCGCCACAGTGCACATCGTCAAGGGCACGACCGTGCGGGCGCTGCTCACCGCGACAGTGAAAGCGCAGCCGCGGCCCGAGGAGATCAACGAGTACGAGATAGCGGTCACCGAAAGCGCCGCTCAGGTCCGCATCAACGGCACCCTCGCCGCCCGGCTGCTCCTGCCTCCGGTCGCGGGCCGGGACCGGGTGCAGATCGGGCTGAAGACACCGGACGGCGAGAATCCCCCACTGACCTGGCTACGGATCTACGACGCCGAGGTACGCGCCGCCTGAGCGCCCGCGTCGAACGGCTGACCGTGCCGCCGGCCCCGGCGAGGTGGCGTCGCCGACCGGCGCGGGTGGCCGGCGAACGCCACGTCGGTCACGGCGCGCCGGTGAGGAAGCGCCAAGCGTTGCCCGACAGCAACTTGTCGCGCTGGGCGGCGGTGAGGAAGGAGGCGTTGCGGATCACCGCGCCCGCCGGGCGTTCGCCGAGGGGGTACGGATAGTCCGTGCCCATCAGGACGCGGTCCTCCCCCATGGTGTCGACCAGCAGCCGCAGCGCCGGTTCGCTGAAGACCACCGAGTCCACGTAGAACCGGTCGGTGTAGGCGCTCGGCGGCCGGGTCGAGCGACCGCGCACGATGTCGCCGCGGCGCTCCCAGGCGTTGTCGGCGCGCCCCAGCCAGAACGGGAAGCTTCCGCCGCCGTGCGCGAAGGCCAGCCGCAGGGTGTCCGGGACCCGGTCGAGGACGCCACCCAGGATCAGCGCCAGCGCCGACAGATGGGTCTCGGCGGGCATGCCGGTGAGCCAGCGGGCCATCCAGCGCTCCAGCCGCGGCCCCTCGGGCATGTCCCAGGGGTGGACGAACACCGGCGCGCCGACGGACGCGCAGTGCTGGAGGAACTCCGCGATGCCGGCGTCGTCGAGGTCGCGGTCGCCGACGTGGTTGCCGATCTCCACACCGCGGAAGCCCGCCGCCAGGCAGCGGTCGACCTCAGCGCACGCGGCCGCCGGATCCTGCAGCGGGACCTGACAGAACGGCACCAGCCGGGGGTCGTCCGCGGTCAGCTTCAGGGTCAGGTCGTTGAAGATGCGGGCCAGCTTGACGGCCTGCGCGGCGGGCCGGTCGTACCCGAAGAAGACGGGCGTGGGCGAGACGACCTGGACGTCCACGCCGTCGGCGTCCATGTCCGCGTGCCGGACCGCGGGATCCCAGCAGGACGAGTCCACCGTACGGAACGGCACGTCGCGGATCATGATGATCGCCTCGCGCTCGGACGTGGCCTTGAGCCAGGGCCAGCCGTCCCCGCCGCACTCCGTGGCGAGGTCCGGCCAGCCGTTCGGCACGACGTGGGTGTGCACGTCGACGACTCCGGTCATGTCAGCCCTTGCCGGGGTGCAGGGTGCCGCAGGACGGGCAGGTGCGGGCCTTCTCGTCCTCGTAGAAGGCGGTGAACACCGGCGGCAGGTCCTCGACGATGTCCCGGACCTGCAGCTCGACCTCGTGGACGAGCGCGCTGCACTCGAAGCAGTACCACTGGAACTTCTCCAGGGTGCCCTCCTCGCGGACCCGCTCCAGGACCAGGCCGATCGAGCCGGCCTCGGGGCGCTGCGGCGAGTGCGGCGTGTTGCCGGGCAGCACCCACATCTCGCCCTCGCGGATGTGCACGTCGACCGGCCCGTCGGGCGTCATGGTCTTGACGTGCATGTTGCCCTTGACCTGGTAGAAGAACTCCTCGTACGGGTCGACGTGGAAGTCGGTGCGCGAGTTCGGGCCGCCGACCACCATGACGATGAAGTCGGAGCCGGTGGGGAACATCTGCTTGTTGCCGACCGGCGGCTTGAGCAGGTGCTGGTTCTCCTCGATCCACTTCGGGAAATTGATCGGGTTCATGACGAGGCCCCCTTCAACGCGGCGACGGCTTGGATCTCGATGAGCAGGTGCGGGTGCGGCAGCTGGTGCACGGCGACCGTGGTGCGCGCCGGGCCCGTCTCGTCGAAGTACTCGGCGTAGACGGCGTTGTAGCCGCCGAAGTCGTTCATGCTGACCAGGTAGGTCGTGATTTGGACGACGTCGGACAAATCCAGGCTTATGGAGGCGAGGATCTCGCGGATGTTCTCGATCACCGCCCGGGTCTGCGCGGCGATGTCGAGCATGGTGGTCCCGAATTCGTCCGCGGACGCCCCGGCGATGCTGTTGTCCGGCCGCCGGCTGCTGGTCCCGCTGACGAAGGCGAACCCGTTGGCGACCTTGACGTGCGGGAAGCGCCCACGCGGCCTGACGTCGAGGGCGCTCACTTCTCTGCCCCCGCGAGCGCCGACGCCCCCGGGAGCGACGACGCCTTCAACGACGCGGTGCCCAGCTTCTCGACCGTGACCTGGACGTGCGTGCCCGGGGCGACGGTGACGGCGGCGGTGGCGGCCCCGGCCAGGACGATCCAGTCGTCCTCCAGGTTTCCCGCCAATCTCGAAGCGGCAGCGAAGGCCCGGCGCGGGTCGCCCAGGATCGCCGCGGTCGAGCCGATCTCCACGGTCCGCCCGTCGAGCTCGAGCAGGACGCCCAGGTTGTCGACCCCGGACGGCACCGGCTGCCACGCCCCCACCACGAAGGCAGCCGCCGAGGTGTTGTCGGCGATCACGTCGGGCAGCGTGAACTTGAAGTCGAGATACCGCGAGTCGATGACCTCCAGCGCCGGGGCGATCGCGGCGATCTCCCCGCCGCGCACGAGGAACGCGACCTCCGGCTCGACCTTGGCGTGGATCCGCTGCGACAGGTCGAGGACGCCGCCGTCGGGGATCCGCATGGCGTCGGTGAGCCGCCCCCAGATGGCCTCGTCGACGCCCATCTGCTGCATCTTCGCGCGGCTGGTCAGGCCCATCTTGACGCCGACGATCCGCTCGCCGCGCGCGATCCGGCGCCCGACGAGCTCCTCCTGGATGCCGTAGGCCTCCGCGACGTCGAAGGAAGAGCCGAAGGACGGCACCTCGGTCCGCGCCACCAGGGCCTCGTCCAAAACATTGGCGTAGGAAGTCATTGATCCTCCCGGACCAGATCGAGAGCCACGTCCACGATCATGTCCTCCTGGCCACCCACCATCCGGCGCCGGCCGAGCTCGACGAGGATCGTGCGCACATCCACCCCGTACGTGTCGGCGGCCGTCTCCGCATGCCGCAGGAAGGACGAGTACACGCCCGCATAGCCCAGCGACAGCGTCTCGCGGTCCACCCGTACGGGCCGGTCCTGCAGCGGGCGCACCAGATCGTCGGCGGCGTCCATCAGCGCGAACACGTCGCAGCCGTGCTTCCACCCGTTGAGCTCGGCCACCGCGGCGAAGACCTCCAGCGGCGCGTTGCCCGCCCCGGCGCCCATGCCCGCGAGGGACGCGTCAACCCGGCGCACCCCGTGCTCCACCGCGACCATGCTGTTGGCCACGCCGAGCGACAGGTTGTGGTGCGCGTGGATGCCGATCTCCGTCGTGGGGTCGAGCACCTGCCGGTACGCGTCGGCCCGCTCGGCGACGTCCTTCATGAGCAGCCGGCCGCCGGAGTCGGTGATGTAGACGCAGTGCGCGCCGTACGACTCCATGAGCTTGGCCTGCTTCGCGAGCTCGGCAGGCGGGCTCATGTGCGACATCATCAGGAACCCGGCGACGTCCATGCCGTTCTCCCGCGCCCACGCGATGTGCTGCGCGGAGACGTCCGCCTCGGTGCAGTGCGTGGCGATCCGCACGCTGGTGACGCCCAGGTCGCGGGCGGCCTTGAGGTCGGCCACCGTCCCGATGCCCGGCAAGAGCAGGGTCGTGAGCTTGGCGTTCGTGAGGACCGACGCGGCGGCGGTGATCCACTCGGCGTCGGTGTGTGCCCCGCGGCCGTAGTTGATGCTCGACCCGGCGAGCCCGTCGCCGTGCGACACCTCGATGGCGGCCACGCCGGCGGCGTCCAGGGCCGCCGCGATGTCGCGTACCTGATCGACGGTGTAGCGATGCCCGATGGCGTGCATGCCGTCCCGCAGGGTCACGTCCTGCACGTAGATGTCCGTCACGCGACCAGCCTTTCCGCGGTCCGCACGGCGGCGGAGGTCATGATGTCGAGGTTCCCGGCGTATTCCGGCAGGTAGTGGCCCGCGCCCGACACCTCCAGGAAGACGCTGACCAGCAGCCCGCCGTCGACCGGCCGGAACTGCACGTCCTGCTTGAGGCGGTAGCCGGGCACGTACTCCTGCACGGCTTCCACCGCTTTGTGAATGGATTCCGCCACCGAAGAGCGGTCCACGCCGGAGTCAGGACACAGGCAGTAGACCGTGTCGCGCATGAGCAGCGGCGGCTCGGCCGGGTTGAGCACGATGATCGCCTTGCCCCGAGCCGCGCCGCCGACGACCTCGAGGGCCCGCGCGGTCGTCTCGGTGAACTCGTCGATGTTGGCCCGGGTGCCCGGTCCGGCCGAGCGGGACGCGATCGAGGCCACGATCTCCGCGTACGACACCGGGGTCACCCGCCCGACCGCCGCCACGATCGGCACGGTCGCCTGCCCGCCGCACGTCACCATGTTGACGTTGCGCTGACCGGAGAAGCCGGAGATGTTGACGCTCGGCACGACATAGGGCCCGATCGCCGCCGGGGTCAGATCAACGACCTTGACGTCGTACGAGGACAGCACCGCATCGTTGTGCCGATGCGCCCCCGCCGACGTCGCGTCGAACACCACCTTGACGTCGCCGAAGGACGGCAGCGCCACGAGCCCCTCGACGCCCTTCGCCGTGGTGTCCACCCCGAGCCGCGCGGCCCGGGCCAGCCCGTCCGACGCCGGATCGATGCCCGCCATCGCGACCATCGTCAGGGCGGAGGACGTCCGCATCACCTTGAACATCAGATCGGTGCCGATGTTGCCGGACCCGATCACCGCCACGCCGACGCTCATCGGCCCGCCTCCTTGGAGAATGTCGCCCGGACAGTGCCGAGCCCGGAGATCCGTGCCTCGTAGCTCTCCCCCGCCACGGCGGGCACCATCGGCCCGAGCGCGCCGGAGAGCACCAGGTCGCCCGCCCGCAGCGGCGTGCCGTGGGTGGCCAGCGTCGACGCCAGCCACGCCACCGCGTGCAGCGGGTTGTCGAGGCAGGCCGCGCCCGCCCCGACCGACACCGGCTCCCCGCGATGCTCGACGACCGCGCCGCACAGCCGCAGGTCGACGTCGCCGACCTTCCGCGGCGTCGTGCCGAGCACGTACATGCCACTGGACGCGTTGTCCGCCACGGTGTCCACGATGGAGATGTCCCAGCCGGCGATCCGCGAGTCGACGACCTCGATCGCGGGCAGCAGGAAGTCGGTCGCCCGCAGCACGTCGACCACGGTCACCTGCTCCAGATCCAGGTCCCGGGACAGCACGAACGCCACCTCGGCCTCGACCCGCGGCTGCAGAAGAGCCGTGGAGTCGATCTCCGACGAGGAGGGGACGGCCATGTCGGCGAACAGCACCCCGAAGTCGGGCTGGTAGACGCCGAACGCGCGCTGCACCGCCGGGGCGGTCAGCCCGATCTTCGCGCCCACCCGCCGCCGTCCGGCGGTCACCCAGGCGTCGACCTGCTCTTGCTGGATTTCGTACGCGGCCGCGACGTCGCCCGGCGTCACCAGCCGCTCGCGCAGCGGGGCGATCGGCTTGCCGGACACGTACGCCTGCGTCAGCTCCTCGGCGGCGGCGCTCACGGCAGGTCCACGCAGACGGTCGTGTACTCGGAGTAGAAGTCGAGCGAGTGCCGCCCGCCCTCGCGCCCGAGCCCGGAGGCCTTCATCCCGCCGAAGGGAGTACGCAGGTCGCGCAGGAACCACGTGTTGACCCACACCAGCCCCACGTCGAGGCGGCTGCCGGCGGTGAGCGCCCGGTTGACGTCCCGGGTCCAGACGGCCGACGCAAGCCCGTACTCGCTGTCGTTGGCCAGGGCCCACGCCTCCTCGTCGTCGTCGAAGGGCGCGACGTGCGTGATCGGGCCGAAGATCTCCTCCCGGACGCTGCGCGCGGTCGGGGGCAGCCCGGTGATCACCGTCGGCTGCACGTAGGCGCCGTGGTCTCGTACGTCATCAAAAGCCGGCACTCCCCCGCCTGCCAGGACCGTCGCCCCCTCCTGCCGGGCCAGGTCGTAGTAGCCGAGCACCTTCTCGCGGTGGTTGCGCGAGATCAGCGGCATGGTCTGGGTGCCCTCGTCCTTCGGCCAGCCGTAGGCCAGCGCCGAGGCTCGATCAGCCAGCTTCGTGGTGAACTCGTCGAAGCGGGAGCGGTGCACATAGAGGCGCTCGGTGCACAGGCAGACCTGCCCGCCGTTGGTGAAGCTGGACCGCACGCTGCCCGCCACGGCCGCGTCGAGGTCCGCGTCGGCGAAGACGATCCCGGCGTTCTTGCCGCCCAGCTCGAACGACACCGCCT
Source organism: Actinoplanes oryzae (assembly GCF_030757795.1). Lineage (GTDB taxonomy): Bacteria > Actinomycetota > Actinomycetes > Mycobacteriales > Micromonosporaceae > Actinoplanes. The sequence goes on along the minus strand of NZ_JAUQWH010000016.1, from coordinate 80,413 downwards.
TCACGCCGTCGGCCGCGTTGCGCATGATGGCCGCGCCGGTGGCCGACTCGCCGGTGAAGGTGACCGCGTCCACGCCCGGGTGGCGGGTCAGCCACTCGCCCGCCGCCTCGGGCCCGTGCCCGTGCACCAGGTTGAAGACCCCGGGCGGGATGCCCGCCGCGGCGATCGCCTCGGCCAGCACGGTCGCCGACGCGGGCGTCTCCTCGCTGGGCTTGACGACCACCGCGTTGCCGCAGGCCAGCGCCGGGGCGACCTTCCACGTGAGCAGCAACAGCGGCAGGTTCCACGGCACGATGATCGCGACCACACCGACCGGCTTGCGGACGACGTAGTTCATGGCCCGGCCGCCGGTCGCGGTCGGCGTGAAGAACGTCTCCGTGCCCGCCGCCGCGACGATGTCCGCGAACGCCCGGAAGTTGGCCGCGCCGCGCGGAATGTCCAGCGAGCGGGCCTGGGCGTAGGTCTTGCCGGTGTCGGCGACCTCGGCCTCGACCAGGTCCTCGAAGCGGCGGTCCAGCTCGTCGGCGAGCCGGCGCAGCATCCGGGCGCGTTCCTGCTCGCCGATGCGGCCCCACGGCCCGTGCAGGGCGGCCCGGGCGGCGGCGACCGCGTCGTCGACGGTGGTCCGGTCGGTCTCCGGGACGATGTACACCGTCTCGCCCGTCACCGGGGACACCTTCTCGAACGTCTGCTTGCCCTCGACGAACTCGCCGTCCACGAAGTTGCGCAGCAGGGTGGTCATCGGCGGACCGCCTTCCGGGCCAGCAGCGCCAGGCCGAGGGCCGCGACCCCGGCCAGCGCGCCGAGCACCTGGTGCTGGCGGCGGACGCGGCGGCGGATCTGCTCGTACGGGGTCAGGGAGAACGACACCAGCTCGTAGCGCGACACGTACAGGTCCGGCAGCAGCCGCTCGAGCGTGTGCTCGATGCTCTTGCCGAGCTTGAACACCGGGTCGGCCACCTTGTCGCGCATCTCGACGAAGTTGTTGCTCGCCATCTCGGCGATCGCGGCGGCGTTGTCGCGGCGGCGGCGCTCGTACTCGGGCAGCGCCACGGACCAGTCGCCGCCGGTCTCGGTCAGGCAGCGGTCGAGCTCGACCACGTCCTCGAACGCGCAGTTGGCGCCCTGGCCGTAGAAGGGCAGGATCGCGTGCGCCGCGTCGCCGATCAGCGCCGCCCGGCCCAGCAGCTGCCAGGGCGTGCAGGTGACCGTGCCGAGCGAGCCGACCGGGTTGGCCAGGTAGTCCTCGGCCAGCGTCGGGATCAGCCCGGGCAGGTCCGGGTAGTTCTCGCGGAAGTGCTCCTCGACGGCCTCGGCGGTGTCCAGCGCGGCGAAGCTGCCCGCCCCGGTCTTCGGCCAGAACAGCGTGCCGGTGAACGACCTGTCCGGGTTGGGCAGGGCGATCATCATCGAGGTGCCGCGCGGCCAGATGTGCAGGGCGCCCGGGTCGAAGGCGAACTCCCCGCCGATCGCCGGGACGGTCAGCTCCTTGTAGCCGTAGTCCAGGTAGTCGACGTCGCTGGTGAGGGCCGGGCCGGCGTACTCGGCGAGCAGTTTGCGGGTCGCGGAGCCGGCGCCGTCGGCACCCAGCACGATGTCCGCCTTGGCCTGTGTCCCGTCGGCGAAGCCGAGCGTGCCGGTCTCCGGGTCGAGCGCGCTCAGCGCGTGCTCGAAGTGGACGGTGACGCCCTCGGTGGCCTCGGCGGCGTCGAGCAGCGCGTTGTTCAGTGCGCCCCGGCTGATCGAGTTGATCGCGCGGTCGCCGGCGAGGCTGTACGGCTGGAAGTTCGCCTCCGCGCCGAGCGGGTGCACCATCCGGCCGGTCATCGGCAGCGCGTCCGCCAGCACCTCGGCATCCAGCCCGATGCGGCGCAGGGCGTCGATGCCCCGCTCGGACAGCGCCAGGTTGATCGAGCGGCCGCGCTCGCCGCCGGTGACGCGCGGATCGGCGCGACGCTCGTACACGTCGACGGTGTAGCCCCTGCGCCCGAGATAGCAGGCGAGCAGGCTGCCGGTCAGCCCGGCGCCGGCGATCGCGACGGTCTCCTTGCTCATTCAGCGCACCTCCACACACGCGGCGAGCGCTTCGGCGGCGCGCACGCAGTCGAGATAGGTCGAGTACAGCGGGACGGGGGCGAAGCGCACGATGTCCGGCTGGCGGGCGTCCGCGATCACGCCGTGCTCGAAGCGCAGCCGCTTGGTGAGCGCCCCGGCGCTGCCCTCGAGCAGGCGCACCGACAGCTGGCTGCCGTGCCGGGCGTCCTCGCGCGGGGTGATGACCGCCAGCGGCCGCTCGGCGACCACCTCGTCCAGCAGCCCCCGCAGGTAGTTGCTGAGGCGCAGGCTGCGCTCGCGCAGGGCGGGCATGCCGATCTCGTCGAAGATGCGCAGCGAGGTACGCACCGGGCTCATCGCCATGATCGGCGGGTTGGAGATCTGCCAGGCCTCGGCGCTGGCCGGCGGCCGGGACTGCGGGGTCATCTCGAAGCGGGTGGCCTCCGCGGTGCTCCACCAGCCCTCGAAGCGCGGCAGCGACGCGTCGCCGTGGTGGCGCTCGTGCACGAAGACCCCGGCCAGGGCGCCCGGGCCCGAGTTCAGGTACTTGTACGAGCACCAGGCCGCGAAGTCGGCACCCCACTCGTGCAGGCGCAGCGGCACGTTCCCGGCCGCGTGCGCCAGGTCCCAGCCGACGACCGCCCCGGCCGCCTTGCCCGCGGTGGTGATCGCGGGGATGTCCATCAGCTCGCCGGTGAGGTAGTTGACGCCGCCGAGCAGCAGCAGCGCCACCGTGTCGCCCTCGGCGGCCAGGAACGCGCGCACGTCCTCGGTGCGCAGGGTGTCCTCGCCGGCGCGTGGCCGCAGCCGGACGACGGCCTCCTCCGGGTCCAGGCCGTGGAAGCGGGCCTGGCTGCGCACCGCGTAGCTGTCGGACGGGAACGCCGAGTCCTCGATCACGATCCGGGTGCGGCGCCCCGCGGGCCGGTAGAACGACACCATCAGCAGGTGCAGGTCGACGGTGAGCGAGTTCATCACGACCACCTCGGCCGGCAGCGCCCCGACCAGACGGGCGGCCGGCTCGGTGAGCAGCGCGTGGTAGGGCAGCCAGGGCCGGGCCGCCTCCAGGTGGCCCTCGACGCCGAGGCGGGCCCACTCGTCGAGGTCGCCCAGCAGCTCCTCGCGCACCGCCCGCGGCTGCAGGCCGAGCGAGTTGCCGGCCAGGTAGGCCGCCTCCGGGTGCTCCCCGCCGTCGGCGGGCGGGACGTGGAAGAGGTGCCGGTGACCCGGGTCCTCCGCGTCGAGCTTGCGGGCTTCGTCGCTGCGCATCACATCTCCGTCCGGGAGGTCCAGAGCTCGGGAAAGACCGTGCGGGCCATGCTGCGCTGCAGCCAGGCGACGCCGGCCGAGCCGCCGGTGCCGGGCTTGGCGCCCATGGTCCGCTGCACGGTCTTGAGGTGCAGGTAGCGCCAGTCGCCGAAGCGGTCGGCGAGCTCGGTGAGGGCCTCGCCGAGCAGCCGCAGGTGGTTGCCGGGGCCCGGGTCGCGGTAGACGCGCACCCACGCCTCGGCCACGCTCGGGTCCGCCTCGTGCTCGGCCGCGAAGTCGCGCTCCAGCAGCTCGGGCTTGATGTCGTGGCCGTGCCGGGCGAGCAGGGCGATCACGTCGTCCCACAGGCTCGGCTCGGCCAGCAGCGCGACCAGCTCGTCGTGCGCCGCGGTGCCCTTGAACGGCCGGATCAGCGTGGCGGTCTTGAGCCCGAGCAGAAACTCCACCTGCCGGTACATCGCCGACTGGAAGCCCGAGCCCTCGCCCAGCTGGTTGCGGAACTGGTTGAAGTCGGCGGGCGTCATCCAGCGCAGCGTCTGCCAGGCGGCGTTGAGCCCCTCCAGGTGCAGCGACGCGCGGCGCAACGGGGCCAGCGCCGGCCAGATCTCGTCCCGGCGCAGCAGCGTCCGGGCCTCCAGCAGCTCGTGCCGGATCAGCTTGAAGTACAGCTCCATGATCTGGCTGACCACCAGGAACGACATCTCGCCGGGATCGGTGGTCAGCGTGCGCTGCAGGGTGTGCAGCGTGCTGGCCCGGATGTAGGCGTCGTACGGGACCCGCTGATCGAATTCGAGGGTGGGGCGTCCGCCGTTGCGCGCGGACCGCTCGTCGCGCTCCGCTGCTGTCGACGGCCGGACGGCCAGAGATTCCTGCGGCTCCACGAGTGCTCCTCGGCTGCCGTCGGGTGGGTGACCGCATCATGATCCCGTCGCGGGCGGGCTCTCCGGAATGCCGATTTAACGATGATGACCTCGCCTTATGCGGGCGACGGTGGCTAAATTGGCGGCGCGACTTTACGAACGGAAGGTGGCCGCATGGACGCGATGGACTGGGCCCTGCTGCGCGAACTGCAGGCCGACGCGCGGCTGTCCTACAGCGAACTCTCCCGGCGGGTGCACCTGTCCCCGCCGGCCGTCGCCGAGCGGGTGCGCCGGCTGGAGGAGACCGGGGTGGTGACCGGCTACCACGCGCACGTCGACCTGGCGAAGGCCGGGCGGAACGTGGTCGCGCAGATCCGGATGTCCTGTTACGGGCCGAACTGCGTGCTGCGCGACGACACGGTCCGGGACTGGCCGGAGGTGCTGGAGATCCACCGCGTCACCGGCGACACCTGCTGCCTCATCAAGGTGGCGGCGCCCTCGGTCGAGGCCTTCGAGGCGGTGATCGACCGCCTCGCCGCGCACGGCACCCCGTCGAGCACGATGATCCTGTCGTCGCCGCTGCCGTGGCAGCCGATCGGGCCCTCCCCGGCCCGCGCGATTTAGGTACCATCGAACAAACGTTTCCCAGGGAGGTCCGGTGACGCAGGTCGAGGAGGCCCCAGCTCCGCAGGACGGGGCGCCGCGGGTCGGGGCACGCATCCGCGAGTTCCGCACCGCGCGCGGGCTGACGCTGCGCAGCCTCGCGTCCCGCTCGGGGCTGTCGATCGGCTTCCTGTCGCAGGTCGAGCGGGGCATCTCGTCGATCGGGCTGACCGCGCTGGGCAGCGTGGCGACCGCGCTGGACCGGTCGGTGGCCGACTTCTTCGACGCCGCGCCGCCGCAGGCCGCCGCCCCTGTCGCGGAGCCGGCCGCGCCGCCGCCGGCAAAGCACTTCACGCTCACGCGCGGTGAAACCGCTGCCACGCAATACGTGTCGGGGCAGCAGACCTACCGGATGCTCTCCGACCGCGGCGCCGGGCTGGTGCTGGAGCCGATGCTGGTGCACATCGCGCCGGGCGGGCAGCGGGAGAACGCGTACGGGCACGCGGGCGAGGAGTTCGCGTATGTGATCTCGGGCGAGCTGCTCTACGAGGTCGACGGCGAGGAGCACCGGCTGCGGCCCGGCGACAGCGTGCACCTGCGATCGGCCGTGCCGCACCGGATGTACAACGACACCGACGAGGTGACGACCGTCGTCTCGGTGGTCACCCCGCGGCTGTTCTAGCCTCGCCTGCCCTCGTCCGCGCCGCAGCGCTTGTTCACGAGCGTGAAATTATTCGTGACCTGCCGGGGGGCGGGCCGTCGGCGTCACCGCGCGAGCAGCTGATCGACCTCGGCCATGGTGGCGCGCCAGATGGCGGATTGCGGGGCGATGACGTCGAAGTGGTCGCCGGGGCGTTCGAGCAGCCGGGCCCCGGACGCCGCGGCGTAGACCCGGTTGGCGTCGACCAGGTCCGGGTCGTCGCCCGCGCCCTGCACGAGCAGCACCGGGGTCTTCAGCGGGATCCGGGCCATCGGGTCGGCGGCCGCGTACACCTCGGGAAGCTCCTCCGGGGTCCCGCCCAGCGCCACCCGGATCGCGCCGCCGCCCAGGCCGCGGCGGAAGCCCTCGGCCAGGTCGATCACCCCGGCCAGGGAGACCGCGAGGGTCAGGCCCGGCACGTCGGCGGCCAGGTTGAGGGCCAGCTGGCCGCCCGCCGAGTGGCCGAAGACCACGACCGGTCCGGTGTGGCGGGCCTGGATCGCGGCGACGCCGGCCGTGACGTCGGCGATCGTGGCGGGCCAGCCGTGGCGGTCCGGGCGGCGGTATTCCAGGTTCCAGGCGTGCCAGCCCCGGTCGGCCAGGTCGATCGCGAGGGCGTCCATGAGGTCCGCGGCCCAGACCGAACGCCAGAATCCGCCGTGGACGAGGACGGCAACGGGCGCGTCCACGCCGGCTGCGCGCAGCTCGGCCCACTGCTCGGGGTGCTCGCCGTAGGCCACGCGCTCGGTGACGGGGTGCCGCAGCCGGTGCACGGCGTGCCGGATCGCCCAGTCGAGGCCCCACACGCCGCGGCCTTGCAGGTGCGGCACGCCGGGCTCGGGGTCGGTGGCGCCGAGGTCGTACCAGACGGTCGTGGCGGAGTTTGTCATGAGCGCGCGGTCGGCCGGGGTGACCACGGACGGGCCGTCGTGGCCGGCGAGGGCCGCGCGGGTGGCCGTCGTGGAGTCGCTGCGGACGACGCGCACGCCCACGCCGAGCGCGGCGGCGCTGGTCTCGGCCTGGCCGGTGAGGAGGGCGGCGTCGGCGGTCAGGCCGGGGCCGAGCACCACGAGGACGTCCACGGGCGTGTCCTATCTCTTCAGGAGGGGGAGCACCGCGCTGCCAAGCAGTTCGATGCCGCCGTCGTCGGTCAGGCCGTGCGGGGTGCCGAACTCGACCCGGCGGACCCCGGCGTCGATCAGCGCCTGCGCCTGGGCGGCCACCTGCTCGGGGGTGCCGGAGAAGGCGAAGCGGTCGAGCACCTCGCCGGGGATCAGCCGGCCCGCGGCCTCGTGCTCGCCGGCGTCGACCAGCTCGCCGACCCGGGCGACCAGGCCGTCCGGGAGCGTCACGGTCGGGTCCAGATCGGCGACGACGGCCAGGTACATGGCCACCTCCGTCCGGGCCTTGGCGCGCGCGGCCTCGCCGTCGGTGTCGACGACCGTGACCGCGCCCAGCACGATACCGATCTCGTCCGGGTCGCGGCCGGCGGCCGTGGCGCCCACGGCCACCCGGTCCCGGATCACGGGGACCATGGCGGGGTTCGCGCTGCCGCCCACCTTGATCTCGTCGGCGATCCGGCCCGCCAGCGCGGCGCCCCGCGGCCCCCACGCGCCGATCAGCAGCGGCACCCGGGGGCGGTGGGGCTCGTAGCGCAGCGCGGTGCCGGCCCCGAGGTGGAAGACCTGTCCGTCGTAGCCGCTGGTGTCCTTGCCCAGCAGCCGCTCGACGACGACGGCCGCCTCGGCGAGCGTGGTCAGCGGGCGCGGCTGCGGGATGCCGACCGCGCCGAGCCAGGTGCCGCGGGCCAGGCCGAGGTAGGCGCGGCCGTGCGAGGCGAGGTCGAGGGCCGCGGTCTGGCCGGCGATCTCGTACGGGGCCAGGGAGTACGGGTTCAGGCACGCCGGCCCGAGCCGCACCCGCGACGTGGCGGCCGCCATCTCCAGCAGCGGGAAGAGCGGCGGCTGGTACATGAGGTCGCCGAAGACGGTGAGCACGTCGAAGCCGGCCGCCTCCGCGGTGCGGGCCAGCCGGGCGTACGTGCCGGCGGGCTTGTCGCTCTGCAGTCCCAGCCCGATCTCGGCGGCCATCAGGTGAGGTCCTCGGAGTTCATCCGGCGGCGACAGGTCCGCTCGACCTTCATGATCAGCCGCTCCTCCGGGTCGGGGCAGGCGAAGTGCGAGTCCTGCGCCAGCCAGTCCCCGGCCGGGATGTCGCGCTGCTTGGCGGCCAGGAACGGCAGCACCGAGGCGAGGGCGTACACGCAGAAGTGCTTGCCGTCGGGGAGCTTCAGGTGCGCGCTGTTCGTGAGGTCGAAGGAGTCGCCGACCGCCATCCCGCACACCGAGCGGCCCTCGATGCGGTCGACGGTGACCCGCAGGTCGTAGATCTCCATGTCGTCCGTCATCGGACCAGCTCCGAGTGGTGGTGCATGATCACCCAGCCGCCGTCGACGCGGCGCAGGACATCGGTGACCCGGCTGTGCTGCTCGGGGCCGCCGGTCTCCTCCTGGGCGACCAGCACATAGCGGGCCACGCCGACCTCGCCCCACACGTCGATGCGCTTGTCCGTGGCGGCGAGCACGGCCAGCTTCGGCCGCTCCCCCGCCGCGTCGCGGGTGTCGCGGAACTCGTCGAGCTCGCCGCGGGTGCGCAGCGGGCCGGGCAGGTGCGTCTCCCAGGTGGTGACCTCGGCGTGCAGGTGCGAGTCGAACCGCTCGCGGTCGCCGGCGAGGAACGCGTCGTACATGTCGTCGATGCCCGCGGCGATCTCCGCCGGGCCGTACTCCACGAAGCTCACTTGCCCTCCTCGTCCCGGACGACCTGGCCGCCCTTCATGACCCAGCGCACGCCCCGGAACGCCGACGTGGCGTCCAGCGGGTCGGCGTCCATGGCGATCAGGTCCGCGTACTTGCCCTGCTCGATCGTGCCGAGGTCGGTCTCGGCCCGCAGCCAGCGGATCGGGGCGAGCGTGCCGATGTGCAGCGCGCGGGCCGGCCCGACCTGCTCGGCGATGTACTCCAGCTCGCGCACGGTGGCGTTGGTGCCCTCGAAGCCCCAGAACGGCGGCATGTCGCTGCCCAGCAGGATGTCCACGCCCGCATCCAGGGCCATGGCGAAGCTCTCCAGGTGCCGCGGCCCGGCACCCAGCGACCGGCACTGCATCCACTCCGGCACGCCGAGTTCGTCGAAGAACTCCTTGCACCGGGTCACGAGCAGCGTGGGGACCAGGGCGGTGCCGCGAGCGGCCATCAGCGCGGCCACCTCGGGGGTGAGCTGGTAGCCGTGTTCGACGCAGTCCAGGCCCAGCTCGACCGCGGCCTTGATGACCGGCGCCGGGCCGGCGTGCGCGGTGACCTTGCGGCCCCAGGCGTGCGCGGTCTCGATCGCGGCGGCCATCTCGTCGGTGAACAGCTGCTGGGTGCTGATGCCCTCGTGCTCGCCCGCGATGCCGCCGGAGATCATGATCTTGATCAGGTCGGCGCCGGCCTTGATCTGGCTGCGCACGCCGTGCCGGAAGCCGACCGGGCCGTCGCACTCGAGGGTGTCGCTGCTCTCGTGGCCGTGTCCGCCGGTGCAGACCAGCGCCTTGCCCGCCGTGAACATGCGCGGGCCCTCGGTACGCCCGGCGGTGATCGCGCGGCGCAGGGCGAAGTCGGCGTGGTCCTTCTCGGCCACGTTGCGCACGGTCGTCACGCCGCACTGCAGGGTGCGCCGGGCGCCGTCGGCCATGTAGTAGGCGAGGTCGTGCGGGCCCAGGTCCTTCACCATGTCGCCGCCCTTGCCGGGCAGCGACAGGGAGAAGTGGGTGTGCATGTTGGCGAGGCCGGGAGTGACGTAGGCGCCGTTGAGGTCGCGTTCGGTCACCGGCCCGGCGGCGCGCGCCTGGGCCGCGATGTCCGCGTAGGGCCCGACCGCCTTGATGCGGTCGCCCTCGACCCAGATGCCCGCGTCGCGCACGGGCTCCAGCCGGGCGTCGACCGCCGTGCAGTTGCCGATCAGCTGATTCACAGTGTCACCCCGTAGGTCTCGTGGGCTGCCTGGGCGGAGACGAAGCCCTCGGCAACGTCGTGGCGGACCGCCGCCGGGTCCCGCTCGGCCGGATTCCCGTGGCCGCCGCCGCCCGCGGTCAGCAGCGTGACCCGGTCACCGGCGCGGACCGCGGTCCGTCTGGTGCTGACCCGGTGCTCCCGGTCGGTGCCGGGGAAGACGACCACCTGCGTGGGCTCGGACGGCGAGCCGCCGGCCAGCGCCCAGGGCGGGCTCTTGGTCTTCTTGACGACCGACAGGAACTCCCCGTCGGTCACGAACCTGATGTCGCGGCGCAGCCCGCAGCCGCCCCGGAAGCGACCCGCGCCCCCGGAGTCGGTACGGATCTCGACCCGCTCGAAGAACATGCCGGTCCTGGCCTCGAGGACCTCGACCGGGGTGTTGCGGGCCTGCGTCTGGCACAGGTGGTTGGCCGGGCCGATGCCGTCGTGGTCCGGGGCGCCGCCCCAGCCGACCGGATCGTTGTTGCTGACCGCGAACATGGCACCGGTGTCCGGGTGCACGCCGACCATCATGAAGCCGGGCACGTCGCCGCCGCTGGAGGCCGGCAACCGGTCCGGCATCCCCTGGGCGAGGGCCCTGTAGATCAGTTCGAGGGCCACCGTGCCGGTCCACTGGGTGAACGTGGCGCTCGGGTATTCGGCGTGGAACAGCGAGCCGGGCTCGGTGACCACCCGCAGCGGGGCGAAGTGGCCGGCGTTGGTCTGCTCGGTGGGCGTGCTGATCGCCTTGAAGGCGACCCGGGCGGTGGCGATGGTCGCGCCCAGCGGCAGGTTGACCGGGCCCGGGACGGCCGGCGACGAGCCCGTGAAGTCCACCGTGAACGTCCCGTCCGCGACGGTGACGGTGACCTTCATGCGGATCGGATCGTCGGTGATGCCGTCGTCGTCGAGCCAGTCCTCGGCGGTCCAGCTGCCCTGCGGCAGGGCGGCCACGGCCTCGGCGGCGGACTCGGCCGCGGCGGCCACGGACTTCTCGATCACCTCGGCGACGACGGCCGGGGTGTACTGCCGGTAGACCTCGGTGACCCGCCGCTCGCCCGTGCGCAGGGCCGCGATCTGGGCGTTGAGGTCGCCCAGGACCGCCTCGGGCATGCGGGAGTTGAAGCGGATCAGCTCGTAGAGGTCGCGTACCGGGGAACCGCCTTTGATGATCTTGGTGCCCGGGAAGATCAGGCCCTCCTGGTGCATGTCGGTGGAGTCCAGGACATAGCCGGGATCCTTGGCGCCGAGGTCCATCCAGTGCGCCCGGATGCACAGGTAGGCGACGAGCGAGCCGTCGAGGAACACCGGGGCGAAGAGCGTCGCGTCGTACGAGTGCGCCGCGTTCCAGTACGGATAGTTGAGCAGCACCACGTCGCCGGGGTCCAGGTCGCCCACGTACTCGACGCCCTTGCGGATCGAGTAGTCGTTGGCGCCCAGGAAGCGCGACAGGCCGGTGGACTCGGCGACCAGCGTCAGGTCCCGGTCGTAGATCGAGATGCCGAAGTCGTACACCTCGTAGATGACCGGGTTGAACGCGGTGCGCACCAGCGTCGCCCGCATCTCCTCGGCGGCGGAGGCCAGGTAGCTGCGGACCACCTCGACGGTGGCGCCGTCAGCCATCGAGGTCCACCCCGTAGACGTCGCGGGCGGCCCGCGCGGAGACGTAGCCCTCGGCCACGTCCCGGCGCACGGCCTCGGGATCGCGGGCGGCCGGGTCGCCGTGGCCACCGCCGCCGGCCGTCAGCAGGGTCACCCGGTCGCCGGGGCGGACGTTCGTGCGCTTGGTGCTGACGCGGTGCTCCTGGTCCGTACCCGGGAAGACGACGATCTGGTTCGGATCCGGCTGCCGGCCGCCGGCCAGGGCCCACGGCGCGCTCTTGGTCTTCTTGATGACAGTGAGGAACTCGCCCGGGGTGACGAACCGGATGTCGCGGCGCAGGCCGCAGCCGCCGCGGAAGGTGCCGGCCCCGCCGGAGTCCGTACGGATCTCGACCCGCTCCATGAACATCCCCGTGCGCGCCTCCAGCACCTCGATCGGGGTGCCGCGCCCGGTGGCGCCGGAGACGTGCGTGGCCGCGTCCATCCCGTCGTGCGTGGCGGTGCCGCCCCAGCCGACCAGGTCGTTGTTGCTGACCGCGAACATCGCCCCGGTGTCGGGGTGCACGCCGACCATCATGAAGCCGGGCACGTCGCCGCCGCTGGAGGCGGGCAGCCGGTCCGGCATGCCCTGCGCGAGGGCCTTGAGGATCAGCTCGAACGCGACGATGCCGGTCCACAGGGTGAAAGTGGGCTGCGGGTAGACCGCGTGGAAGAGGGTGCCCGGCTCGGCGCGTACCTCCAGGGGCGCGACCGTGCCGGCGTTGGTGGGCTCGTCCGGCGAGGTCAGCGACTTGAGGATCACCTTGCAGATGGCCTCGGTGGCGCCGAACGGCATGTTGATCGGCCCGCGCGTGGCCGCCGCCGAACCGGCGAAGTCCACGATGAACTTCTCGTCGGCGATGGTGACGGTGACCTTCATGGGCACGGGCTCGTCGGAGAGGCCGTCGTCGTCGAGGATGTCCTCGGCCGTCCACGTGCCCTGCGGCAGGGCGGCCAGCGCGGCCCGGGTACGGGCCTCCCCGTCGGCGATGATGTGCTCGACGGCGGCCGCCACGGTCTCCCGGCCGAACTTGGCGTGGATCTCCAGCAGCCGCCGCTCCCCGGTGCGCAGCGCCGCGATCTGGGCGTGCAGGTCGCCGAGGACCGCGTCGGGCATCCGGGAGTTGAAGCGGATCAGCTCGTGGACGTCGCGCACCGGCTCGCCGCGCGAGACCACCTTGGTGCCCGGGAAGATCATGCCCTCCTGGTGCATGTCGGTCGAGTCGAGCACGTAGCCGGGGTCCTTGGCGCCCAGGTCCATCCAGTGCGCCCGGATGCACAGGTAGCCGATCAGGTCGGCGCCGTCGAACACCGGCGCGAACAGGGTGGCGTCGTAGGCGTGGGCCGCGTTCCAGTACGGGTAGTTGAGCAGCACCACGTCGCCGGCGTGCAGGTTCTCGACGCCGACGTACTCGACGCCCTTGCGCAGCGAATAGTCGTTGGCGCCCAGGAACGAGGTCAGGCCGGTGGCCTCGGCGACGGGGCGCATGGCCGCGTCGTAGAGCGACAGCCCGAAGTCGTGCACCTCGTAGATGACCGGGTTGAACGACGTACGGATCAGCGTGGCCCGCATCTCCTCGGCCGCCGACAGCAAATAGCTGCGCACGACCTCGACGCGAGCACCGTCAAGCGTGGTCACTGTGCCCCCTCGAGGAGTGTGACGAGCAGGTAGCCGTGGGGGTCGACCGTGACGCGCTGGCCGCTGGGCACGACAGTGGTCGAGGTGCCCTCGTCCACCAGCGCGGGACCGTCGAACGTGTCGCCCGCCCGGAGCTCCGCCCGGTCGTAGACGGCGAACGAGGCGACCGCGCGGGTGCCGAAGTCGAAGGCGTCCCGGCGGGTCAGCAGGGGCGGCTCGCCCGTTCCCGCCTCGATCCTCGGGAGGTCGGGGCGGGAGGTGCGGCCGATGCCTCGTACCCGGAGATTGAGGATCTGCAAGGGGTTGCCCATCGTGTGGCCGTAGCGCGCGTGGTGCAACTCCTCGAACGCGGTGCGCACGGCAGCCGCGTCGAGGGTCGCGCCGACGGTGACCATGAGGCTGTGCTCCTGGCCGAGGTAGCGCAGCTCAAACTGCCTTTCCAGCACGCCCTCGCCGTCCGGAACGCCCTGCTCGGCCAGCGAGGCGAGCGCCTCCTTCTCCGTCGCCGCGAACACCGGCTCCAAGGACGAGAGGTCGGCGTCGTCGAGGGTGCGCATGACCGTGCGGCTGAAGTCGTTGACGATGTCGGCCGACAGCATGCCCCAAGCCGAGAAGCCCGACGGCGCGAACGGCACGATCACCTCGCGGATGCCCATCTCACGGGCCAGCAGCGGCGCGAGCAGCGGGCCCGCCCCGCCGAACGCCAGCAGCGAGAACACCCGCGGGTCGTGGCCGCGTTCGACGGTGATCTGCCGGACCGCGCCGACCGTCTTGGCGAGCAGCACGTCGTAGATGCCGGCGGCCGCGTCGGCCACCGACAGCCCGAGCGGCTCGGCCAGCTGCTCGCGGATCGCCTCGCGGGCCGCCTCGTCGGCGAGCCCCATCGTGCCGGCCAGGAAGCGCTGCGGGTCCATGAAACCGAGCACCACGGCGGCGTCGGTGACCGTGGGCTGCGTGCCGCCGCGGCCGTAGCAGACCGGGCCCGGGGCGGCGCCCGCGCTCTGCGGACCCACCTTCAGCAACCCGCGGTCGAGCCAGGCGATCGATCCGCCGCCGGCGCCGATGGTGCGGATGTCGTACGTGGGGATCAGCAGCGGGAAGTGTTCGAGCTGGGCCTCGTACGCGGCGACCGCGCCCCCGTGCTCGATGACGCACGCGTCCAGCGAGGTCCCGCCGATGTCGAAGGTCAGCAGCTCCTCGCGGCCCAGCTCGCTCGCCAGGTACGCCGCGCCGACGATGCCGCCGGCCGGGCCGGACAGCACGGTGTGGGTGGGCGACGTCTTCGCCACGGCACCGGTCATCGAGCCGCCGCCGGAGCGCATGATGAGGAACCGGCCCGCGAAGCCGCCCGCGTGCAGGCCGGCCTCCAGCTCGTCGACGTAGCGCTCGAAGATCGGCCGGATGTAGGCCTCGAGCACGGTGGTGCTGGTGCGCTCGTACTCGCGGTACTCGCGCACGATGTCGGTGGACAGCGACAGGCTCACGTCGGGGTAGGCCTCGCGGACGATCCGGGCCGCAGCCTGCTCGTGCGTCGGGTCGAGGAACGAGTGCAGGAAGCAGATCGCGATCGACGTGACGCCCTGGTTCTCGACGAGCTCCTTCGCCGCGGCGCGGACGCTTTCCCCGTCGAGCGGTTCGACCTCGTTGCCCTTGTAATCCAGGCGGCCCGTGACTCCGGCGGTGAACCGGCGCTGCACCAGGCTTTCCGGGCGCTGGTAGCGGAAGTCGTACATGTGGTCGGCCGGCACGTTACCGCGACCGAGCAGGAAGATGTCCCGGAAGCCCTCGTTGGTGATGATGCCGGTGTTGCCGCCGCGGCGCTCCAGCACCGCGTTGAGCCCGAGGGTGGTCCCGTGGATGAAGAGCTCCACCTCGGACAGGTCGGTGCCGAGCGCGGCGATCGCGTTGAGCACGCCCTCGGCGGGGTGCTGCGGCGTGGTGGACGCCTTGCGGAAGCGCACCTTGCCGGTGCGGGTGTCGAGCTCCATCGCGTCGACGAACGTGCCGCCGATGTCCACGGCGAGCCGCAGGGGTCGCTCCGGCAGTTTCATGGGCATGCCTTCCTGGCCCTCGCCTGCGAGGCCGTTCGACGGTGCGGCTGGCTGCCGCTCGGTGCAGTCACTCATGCCACACCGGGGACCTTTCCGATCAGGGCGGGCAGCTCGGGCACGCGGTGGCACGCGGCGCTGCTCCCGCCGTACGGCTGCAGGGTCTGTTCCTCGGCCCGGCACGTGTCGGTGACGAACGGGCAGCGGGCGGCGAGCGGGCAGCCCGTCGCCGCGTCGGCCTCCTCCAGGTCCTTGACCAGGGTGACCGCCGCCTCCCGGGTCTCGCCCAGGCGCGGCGCGCTGCCCAGCAGGGCCCGCGTGTAGGGGTGCTTCGGGTGGTCGAACACCTCGTCGACGGGACCCTCCTCGACCACCCGGCCGAGGTAGAGCACGACGACCCGGTCGGCGAAGCCGCGCACGGTGGCCAGGTCGTGGGAGATGAACACCGAGCCGCGGTCCCGGTCGGCCGCCACGTCGGCGATCACCTCGAGGATCTGCGCCTGGACGGTGACGTCGAGCGCGGAGGTCGGCTCGTCGAAGACGATGAGGTCCGGGTCGCCGACCAGGGCCCGGGCGATGCCGATGCGCTGGGCCTGGCCGCCGGAGAGCTCGTGCGGGTGGCGGGCCAGGATCGAGCGGTCCAGCTCCATGCGGTCCAGGGCGGCGGCGACCCGCTCCGCGCGGTCGGGGACCTTCGCGGCGCGCAGCGGCTCGGCGATGGAGTCGGCCACCGTGCGCCGCGGGCTCAGCGAGCCGATCGGGTCCTGGAAGACCATCTGAGCCCGGGTACGCTCGGCGCGGCTGAGCCTGCCGACGTCCTTGCCGCCGACCGCGACGCTGCCCCGGCTGGGCGGGACCAGGCCCATGATCAGCTTGGCGAGGGTGCTCTTGCCGCAGCCGCTCTCCCCCACCACGCCCAGGGTCTCGCCGGCGCGCAGTTCCAGTGAGACTCCGCGCAGGGCGTGATGGCCGCCCGAGCCGAAGCGGCTCTTGTAGACGACGTGCGCGTCCTCGATCGTGAGGACGACGTCTCCCGCTGAACGCTTCTGCGACTCGTCGGATTTGTCGGATTTGTTCAGTGGGCCGCTCTGCGGATGGAAGCAGGCCAGCGTCCCGTCCAGGAGCGGCCGCTCGGTCCGGCACTTCTCCGTGGCATGCGCGCAGCGCGGCGCGAACGGGCAGTCGTGCGGCGCCTCCGTCAGCAGCGGCATGCCGCCGGGGGTCGCCGTGACCCGCCCGCCGCCCACGTCCGGCACGGACTGCAACAACGCCCGCGTGTACGGGTGGCTGGGCTCGCGCAGCACCGTCGCGGCGGGACCGGTCTCGACCACCGTCCCGGCGTAGAGCACTACGACCCGGTCGCAGATCTCGGCGATCGAGGCGAGGTCGTGCGAGATGAGCAGGACGCCGCGCCCGTCGGTGTCGGCCGCGTGCCGGAACTGGCGCAGGATCTCGCGGGTCAGCGTGACGTCGAGGCCGGTGGTGGGCTCGTCGGCGATGAGCAGCCCCGGCGCGCAGCCGGTCGCGAGGGAGATCATGACGCGCTGGGCCATGCCGCCGGAGAGCTCGTGCGGGTACGCCTCCAGCCGCCGCCCCGGATTGCGGATGCCGACCGAGGCGAACAGCTCCTCGGCGCTCTCCGCCGCCCGGTCGCCGCGCATGCCCTGGTGGGTGACGAGCCGGTCGATGAGCTGGCGGCCGACCGTGCGGGTGGGGCTGAGGGCGCCGCGCGGGTTCTGGAAGCAGATCGCCGCGCCGCTGCCCCGGTGCCGGGCGAGCGCGGCCGCGTCCATGCGCAGCACGTCGGCGCCGTCGAAGCCGACCCGGCCGGTGGCCTCGGAGCCGGCGGGCAGCATGCCGACGATCGCGCGGGCGACCATGCTCTTGCCGCCGCCGCTCTCGCCGACCAGCCCGACGACCTCGCCGGGGTGGACCTGGAAGCTGACGTTGCTGAGGGCCGCCACCTGGCGCCCGGGCCG
Source organism: Actinoplanes oryzae (assembly GCF_030757795.1). Lineage (GTDB taxonomy): Bacteria > Actinomycetota > Actinomycetes > Mycobacteriales > Micromonosporaceae > Actinoplanes. The sequence continues at coordinate 63,589 of NZ_JAUQWH010000016.1, read as the reverse complement.
GCGGATGAGCACCGAGAGGTTGTCGATGTCGAGCATGGTCACCGCCGCTTCGCGTCCGCGCGTTCCTGCAGGCCCTCGCCCAGCAGGCTGAAGCCCAGGACGCAGACGAGCAGGGCGAGACCGGGTGGCACCGACGTCCACCAGCGGCCCGCGACGACGTCGGACGTGCCCAGGCTGATCATGGATCCCCACTCGGCGGTGGGCACCGTGATGCCCAGGCCGAGGAAGGAGAGCCCGGCGAGGGTGAGCATCGCCCAGCCGCAGTTGAGCGGGGCGAGCACCCGGACCGGGGTGAGGCTGTTGGGCAGCAGGTGCCGCCACAGGATCCCGAACGTCGAGGCGCCGGCGGTGCGCGCGGCCTCCACGTACGGCAGCTCGCGCAGCGTACGCACCTCCGCGCGCACCAAGCGGGCGTAGGCCGGCGCGTTGACCAGCGCGATCGTCAGCGCCAGGTTGAGGAACCCGTCGCCGAGCAGCGCGGCGACCGCCAGCGCGAGGATGAACGTGGGGAACGCCTGGAAGATGTCGACGATGCGCATGAGCACGTCGTCGATCCAGCCGCCCAGGTAGCCCGCGAGCAGGCCGAGCAGCGTCCCGGCCACCACGGCCAGCGCCACGGCGACGACGGCGATGCCGAGGTCGATGCGGGCGGCGTGCAGCACCCGGCTCCACACGTCCATGCCGTTGGTGTCGGTGCCGAGCAGGTGACCGGCGCCGGGCGCGGCGAGCGTGCCGGCGGGGTCGATCTCGGTGGCGCCCCACGAGCTGAGCAGCGGGGCGAACACGGCGGCGAGCACGGCGACCGCGAGGATGGCCGAGCCCGTCCAGATCAGCGACCTGGCGAACCGGCCGCCGCGGACGCCGGCGACAAGAACGGGGGCGGCCATCAGATCCTCACTCTCGGGTCGAGCATCGCGTGCACCACGTCGGCGATGAGGAAGACGAGCACGTAGCAGAGCGCGATGATCAGGACGGACGCCTGCACGACCGGGTAGTCGCGGTAGAGCAGGCCGCGCAGCGCCCACTGGCCGAAGCCCTGCCAGCTGAAGACGTACTCGACGAGGACCGTGGAGCCGATCGCCGTGCCGAAGACCAGCGCCGCCAGCGACGGCAGCCGGACCAGCGCGGCCCGGGTGAGATAGCCGCGCAGCAGAGTCCGCTCGGGCAGGCCGTGCGCGGCCGCCGCCTGGTACGCCTCGGAGTGCAGCACCTCCAGCGCGGACGCCCGCACGCTGCGCACCAGCGGAGCGAGGATGCCGATCACCAGCGTCAGCACCGGCAGCACCAGGTGGGCCGCCGCGGACGCCAGCGCCGGCCCGTTGCCGGTCAGCGCGGCATCGAGCAGGTCCGCGCCGGTCAGCGGGGTGAGGCCGGTGTCGGGGTCGACGCGGCCGCTGGGCGCGGGGAACCAGCCCAGGGCCGCGTACCCGACGAGCACCAGCACCAGGCCCAGCCAGAACTCCGGGATCGAGTTGCCGATCAGCGAGAACACCCGCACGGTGTGGTCGCCGAGGCGGTCGGCCCGGCGCGCCGAGCGGATGCCGAGCCAGATGGCCAGCAGCACGGCGATCACCACCGCGATGATCACCAGCTCGAACGTCGGCCCCAGCCGCACGGCCAGCTCGTCGCCGACCGGCGTGCCGCTCTGGATCGAGGTGCCGAAGTCGCCGGTCAGCAGCCCGCGCAGATAGTCGAGGAACTGCTGCCACAGCGACTGGTCGAGCCCGTAGCGGGCGCGCGCCGCGGCGGCGTCGGCCTCGGTCGCGTTGGGGCCGAGGATGCTGCGGATGGGGTCGCCCGGCAGCACCCGGACCAGCAGGAAGGTCAGCACGACCACCCCGAGCAGGACCGGGATCAGCTGCAGCAGCCGCCGGGCGACGAACCGGAGAATACGCACGTCAGGCCGTGGCGCTCAGGTAGCGCAGGCGGGCGAGGCCGTCCATCGGCTGGACCCAGCCGGCCACTTCCTCGCGTACGGGGAGATTGAAGTTGGGTTGGCAGATGATGACCCACGGCACGTCCGCCGCGAGGATCTCCTGCACCCGGGCCCACAGCGCGAGCCGCTGGTTCTGGTCCACGGTGGTGTGCGACTTGGTGTAGATCTCCTCCAGCTCCGCGTTCGTGTAGTTGGAGTAGTTCAGCGAGGCGCCCTTCACGAAGCTGGTCGCCAGCATGTACTCGACGTCGTTGACCCAGAGCTGGCCGGTCGTGATCTGCAGTGGGATGCTCTTCTGCGTGCGCCGCTCGCCGAGCGTGGCGGGGTCGAGCGGGGTCAGCTTGAGCGTGATGCCGGCCTTGGCGGCCTCCGACTGCACCTGCACGGCGATCTTCTGCTGCTCGGCGTTGTCCGCCTCGAACACCAGCTCGCTTTCGACAGCCGTCTTGCCGGCGGCGGCGAGCGCGGCCTTGGCCTGGTTCAGGTCGTAGGTGAACGGGTAGCCGGTCTCGGCGTAGCCGGGCATGTCCAGCGGTACGAGGCTCTTGGTCGGCCGGGCGTCGCCGCTGTAGACGTTCTTGATGATCTGGTCGTACGGGACCGCGTAGGCCAGCGCCTTGCGCACGTTCACGTCGTCGAAGGGCGCCGTGGTCGTCGACATCTGGATCGCGACCTGGGTGTTGCTGGCCGCCGAGAGCACCTTGATGCCGTCGGCCTTCTTGAGGTCCTGCAGGTCCTGACCGGTGATGCCCAGCGCCACGTCGATGTCGCCGGCCTGCAGCTGCAGCCGCTGGTTGGCGGCGGCGGGCACGACCGAGATCCGGATCGTGGGCGTCTTCGGGGCGTCGGGGCCGGGGTAGCCGCTGTTGGCGGTCAGCTCGATCTCCTGGCCCTGGGTGGCCTTGCTGACGTTGTAGTAGCCGCCGGTCGGGGCGTTCTTGGCGAACCACTCCTTGGCCCACGGGTCGGCGTCGGTGGCGTGCTTCTTGGCCTCGACGGAGTCGAAGACGTAGAGCGAGATCGCCTGGATCTGCTTGGTCAGCGCGCTGGGGAACTCCTGGTGGAACTCGACGGTGTAGTCGTCCTTGACCACGACCTGCTCGGGCTTGGTCAGGCCGATCGTGCGGTAGATGCCGGCGACGTTGGCCGCGGCGGCGAACGCCCGGTCCTTGGACCACTTGACGTCGGCGGCCTTCATCTCGTTGCCGCTGGCGAACTTCACGCCCTGGCGCAGCTTGAGCGTCCAGACCTTCTGCTCGGCGTCCGGCTCGAACGACTCGGCGAAGGTGGGCGTGACGTTCGCGGTGTCGAGGATCTGGCTGTCCGAGGCCGTGGTGACCCCGTAGTCGATCATGTAGGGGTAGACGTTCTTGAACAGCATGAGCGCCGTGAGGTCGAACCCCACGAAGTCCTGGTCCCAGCTGGACAGGTAGCTGGAGACGGCGATGCGCAGCGTCGAGGCCGCGGGGCCGCCGGACGCACTCGTGGTGGGGCTGGACTTGCCGGCGGCGCAGGCGCCGGTGGAGAGCAGCAGCGCCACGCTGCCACCGAGCTGCAGCAGGCCGCGGCGGGAGATGCCGTTCGCGTGCGGGGGGCGAGCCATCGGATGGTCCTCCTAGATCCGGGCGGCTGTGGCCCGTCGAGCGGACCTGACGGGAGTTCTACCAGGATTAAGTGAGAGTGAACAAGACGCCGAATCGTGTTCACAGCCAATCCGGCAAAGTGTCATCCGAACAGCCGATGAGCTGCGTAGAAGGAGTTCACACGCGTTCACACGGCCGACACAAACGCGGGGGCGCCACAGCGTGGAGAAATCTCGAATTAACCTATCGCCTTCTTCACGGTCGTCACGATGTCGATATAAGCTCCGTCACCAACGAGGCCGAGGAGGTGGCGTGACCAGCGAAGACACAGCTCAGGCAAAGCTCCCCGACGACATGGACTGGTCGCCCGGCAGCGCCACCTCCCTGCTCCGGACGATCATCGGCATGTCGCTGCGCCGCCTCGGCGGCTGGATCGCGGTGGCCGACCTGATCACGCTCATGCGGGCGCTCGACGTCTCCGACGCCCGGGCCCGCAACGCCCTCACCCGGATCAAGGCCAAGGGCCTGCTGGAGCCGGCCGCCCGCGGGCGGACCCAGGGCTACCAGCTGACCGAGGCGGCCCGGCCGATGCTGGCCCGTGCCGACCAGCGCATCTACGCCCCGCGCTTCATGGACGACGACGACCGCTGGTGCCTGATCGCCTACTCGGTGCCCGAGGAGCAGCGCGACCTGCGCCACCAGCTGCGCCGCCGGCTCTCCTGGATCGGCTGCGGCAACGTGTCCCCGGCGCTCTGGATCTGCCCCGGCTACCTGGTCGACGAGGTCCAGGAGATCCTCGCCGACCTCGGCCTCAATGCCCGGGCCACCGTGTTCCTCGCCAACGAGATCCGCGGCGACAAGCCGCCGCAGGTCGCCGTGGCCCTCTGGTGGGACCTGGACGCCATCCGGGCCCTGCACGACGACTTCCTGGCCGCGCACGCCGCGGCGGTCGAGGCCCTCGGGCCCCGGCCCGACGGGCACCGGGCCTTCGCCACGTACATCCGCGGCATGGACGCCTGGCGCCCGATCCCCTACCTCGACCCGGGCCTGCCCGGCTGGCTGCTCAGCGACGACTGGCCGGCCCGGCGCAGCATCCCCGTCTTCACCGAGCTGCGCGACCGCGTCGCGCCGCACGCCCACGCCTACGTCGAGCAGGTCACCGGCCAGCGCCGGCCGGACCCGCCCGGCACGGCCCGAGGAGGTGCCGGATGACCCTCACCGCCCACCGACGCGACCCCGACCTGATCCGGTCCGCCTTCGCCCGCTTCCCCTCCGGCGTGGTGGCCCTCGCCGCCGACGCCGGCGGGCAGCCCACCGCCATGGTGGCGTCCTCGTTCACCGTCGGCGTCTCGCTCGACCCGCCGCTGGTGCTCTTCTCCGTCCGCAACGAGTCGGCGACCTGGCCGCGGCTGCGCAACCGGCCCCGGATCGGGATCTCGCTGCTCGGCGCCGACCAGGCCGCCCTGTGCCGGCGCCTGGCCGGCAAGGACAGCGCCGCCCGCTTCGGCGACGAGCCGATCGAGCGGACCAGCCAGGGCGCGCTGTTCTTCGCCGGAGCGCCGCTGTGGCTGGACTGCTCGGTCTTCGCCGAGGTGCCCGCGGGCGACCACCACGTGGTCATGCTCGAGGTGCACGAGCTGCGCGAGGACCACACCCGCGAGCCGCTGATCTTCCACGGCTCGGGCTTCCGCAGGCTGGACGCGGCATGACCGGGGTGCTCGACCGGGTGCGCGCGGCGCACCGGCCCACCGGCCGGCGGCTCGGCATCGCGGTCGGGATGCCCGCCCCGGCGGCGCTGCTGGACGGGGTCGCCGAGATCCTGCGCGACGCCGGCGTCGAGCCGGCCCGGCGGCTGGCCCGGCTGCGGCCCCGCTACGGCGAGGACTTCACCCGCGCCGAGGACGCCGCCTATTTCATCGACCACTACGGGCACGAGTACACCGCGATCGTCCTGGACGCGGCGCACAGCACCGAGGCTGTCGCCGCGGCCTGCCATGCCGAGGGCTGCGCCCTCATCCTCACCACCGCTTCCTGACACCCGCACCCCTCCGACAGCCGGGTCGAGCCACCCCGACGAGGCCGCATTTATCACGAGATATCTAGCGATGGGACTCCCCATGTTTCTCCGTAGCCTGCGCCCGGCCCTGGCCGCGCCGATCTCCCTGCTTGCCCTCACCGCGGTGCTCGCGGGCTGTTCCGACCCCACCACCGGCACGGCCGGCAGCGCCCCCGCGGCGGCGAACCCGTCCGCCACCACGGACAGCACGCTCGCCGCCGACCTGCCCGACGCCATCAAGTCGGCCAAGCAGATCAGCTTCGGCGCGCTCTGGGAGACCCCGCCGGTCATCAGCGTCACCACCACCGACACCTCCACGCCGGTGGGCGTCGCCCCCGACCTGGCCGCGGCCATCGCGCCCCTGCTGGGCGTCTCGGTCACGTGGAAGAACATGCAGTGGCCCGCCCAGCTGCCCGGCGTGCAGTCCGGCTCGGTGGACGCCCTCTTCGGCCAGGTCTCGGCCACCGCCGAGCGCGAGCAGAGCGTGGTCGACCTCGTGCCGTTCTACAAGTCGACGATGGCGCTGCTCATGCTCTCCGACCAGACGTCCGGCGTGACCGGGCTGGCGAGCATGTGCGGCAAGAAGATCGGCATCCCGGTCGGCTCGATCCAGGGCGACACCATCAAGAAGGTCAGCGACGCCTCCTGCGCGGGCAACCCGATCCAGCCCGCCGAGTACCAGGGCGCCACGGCCGCGATCAGCGCGGTCAAGGCCGGCACCATCGACGCCTGGATGGACTCCACCACCAGCCAGCAGGCCGTCGTGAAGCAGAGCGGCTCGACGTTCGGCGTGGCCGAGGTGCCCGCGAGCGAGTTCGAGCCGCAGTACACCACCATCGCCGTCGGCAAGAGCCAGCCCGGCCTGACCAAGGCGCTGCTCGGCGCGATGCAGAAGCTCGTCGCCGACGGCACGTACGCCCAGATCATGGCCAAGTACGACCTGCAGTCGGCCGCCATCACCGCCGCCGAGGTCGTCGCCAACCCGGTCAGCAAGACCGCGATCGGCGCCAAGGCCTGACCCCTCCTCCCCTCGAACGGAGTTCCCATGGTTGCGTCCACCGTGTCCCTCACCGCCGCCGACATCCTCGCCAACGTGCACGCCCTGCTTCCGGTCGTGCGCGAGGAGGCCGACGCCACCGAGGCCCAGGGATATCTGACCGACCGGATGCGCGAGGCGCTGCGCACCGCCGGGGCGTACCGCGTCGGTTTCCCGGCGCGCCGCGGCGGGCCGCAGATGAGCCTCACCGACCAGACCCGGATGGTCGAGGCGGTCGCCACCGTGGACGCCGGCATCGCCTGGAACGTCTGCGTGCTCGCCGCCACCGGCTTCTACGCCGGTCGCCTGGGCGACGCCGCGTTCGCCGAGCTCTACCCGGAGCTGGACCTGCCGACCTGCGGCTCGTTCCACCCGAAGGGCAAGGCCGTCGAGGTCCCCGGCGGCTACCGGGTCACCGGCCGCTGGGGCTTCGGCAGCGGCATCCGCGCCGCCGACCGCATCGTGGCCGGCGTCGAGGTGCAGCGCGACGGCGAGCCGGTGCGCAAGCCCGACGGCAGCGTGCTCACCCTCGGGGTGTGGCTGCCCGCCGACCGGGTCGAGCTCCTCGACGACTGGCACACCATCGGCCTGCGCGGCTCCGGCAGCCAGGGCTACACGGTCACCGACGTGTTCGTGCCACGCGACCACGCCTTCGACCGCTTCTTCGCCCCGGACGCCACGGCCGACCCGCTCAACAAGCACGTCGAGCTGCCCTTCTACAGCATGGCGGGCATCTCGGTCGGCATCGCCCAGCACGCGGTCGACCTGGCCACCAGCCACCTGCGCGACCGCAAGCCCACCGACCGGCAGCTGACCCTGCTGGGCGAGGCCGGCTCCTACGTCCGGGCGGCCCGCGCGCTGGTGCTCGACGGCATGCGCGCGATCGACGAGCAGATCTTCACCGCGGGCGCCGTGCCGGACGACGTGACGATGGCCCGCGGCGACGCCCCGATGGCGCAGGAGTTCACCCGGGTCGTGCTCGACCGCTGCGGCGAGATCCTCGGCGCGCAGGTGATCTACGAGAAGTTCCCGTTCGAGCGGCTGGTGCGCGACAGCACCGGCGTCTCCGCGCACGCCTCGACGTGGCGCAGCCGGTGGACGTCGGTGGGCCAGGCGCTGCTGTCGGCGGGCTTCCCGGGCGGCGAACCGGTGGGGGCGGCGCGATGACCGATGCACCCGCGACCGTGAGCCCCGCGACCTCGCGTCCGGCGCCGCGGCGGGACGTGGTGCCCGTACGCCACTGGGGCCGCCTGATCGGTGCGGTCGCGGTCGGCGCCCTGGTGCTGCTCGTGGCGTACAGCTTCGCCACGAACCCGAACTTCGAGTGGACCGTCGTCGGGCAGTACCTGTTCACCCGTACCGTCCTGAAGGGTCTGCTCCTGACCCTGGAGATGACGGTCATCGGCATGGTCGTGGCGCTCGCGCTGGCCGTCGTGATCGGCGTGATGCGCATGTCGCCGAGCCGGGTGCTGTCCGGAGTCGCCGCAGCGTGGGTGTTCTTCTTCCGCGGCGTGCCGCTGATCGTGCTGCTCATCTTCGTGGGCAACCTGGGCCTGTTCTTCAAGAACCTGACCCTGGGCATCCCGTTCACGGACGTGGTGTGGTGGTCGGCGCCGATCGGCCACGTGGTGACGCCGTTCGTGGCCTCGGTGATCGGGCTGTCGCTGGCCGGCTCGGGCTACATGGCCGAGATCGTGCGCAGCGGGCTGCTCGCCGTCGGCCGTGGTCAGCACGAGACGGCCAAGGCGCTGGGGCTCAACCGGGCCCAGACGCTGCGGCACATCGTGCTGCCGCAGGCGTTGCGGGTGATCATCCCGCCGCTGGGCAACGAGTCGATCGGCATGCTCAAGGCCTCCGCCATCGTCTCGGTGATCGCCGGCGGCGACCTGCTCACCGTGGTGCAGGGCATCTCCGGCGTCAACTTCCGCACGATCGAGATGCTGATCGTGGCCACCGTCTGGTACCTGCTGGTGATCGGCCTCTGGTCCGTCGCCCAGTACTTCCTGGAGAAGAGGGCCGCCGAGCGATGACTGACGTCATGATCGACGTGCGGAGCGTCGACAAGTGGTACGGCAGCCACCAGGTGCTGCACGACATCGACCTGCAGGTGTCCCGGGGCGAGACGGTGTGCATCATCGGCCCTTCAGGCTCCGGCAAGAGCACCCTGCTGCGCACCATGAACCACCTCGAGGACATCCACGCCGGCAGCATCCGGGTCGACGGCCAGCTGGTCGGCTATCGCGAGCACGGCGGGCGGCTGCACGAGCTGCGCGAGTCCGAGGCGTGCCGCCAGCGCCTCGGCATCGGCATGGTCTTCCAGCAGTTCAACCTCTTCCCGCACATGACGGCGCTGGAGAACGTCGCGTTCGCCCCGATCAAGGTCAAGCGCGAAGATCCCGGAAAGGCCCGGGAGTACGGCCGGGAGCTGCTCGCCCGCGTCGGACTGGCCGGCAAGGAGGGCTCGTACCCGTCGAAGCTGTCCGGCGGGCAGCAGCAGCGCGTCGCGATTGCCCGCGCCATGGCCATGAAGCCGCAGGTGATGCTCTTCGACGAGCCGACCAGCGCGCTCGACCCCGAGCTGGTCGGCGAGGTCCTCACGGTGATGAAGGACCTCGCCGTCACGGGCGGGATCACGGTCGTCGTGGTGACCCACGAGATGGGCTTCGCCCGCGAGGTCAGCGACCGGGTGGTGTTCATGGACGCCGGCCGCATCGTCGAGCAGGGCACGCCGGAGGAGGTGCTCGGCGCGCCGCGCGAGGAGCGCACCCGGGCCTTCCTGGCGGCGGTGCTGCGATGACCGTCGCCGTGGTCGCCGGGGGCACCGGGCCGATCGGGAAGGCGGTGGCCTCCCGGCTCGCCGCCGCCGGCTTCCAGGTCGCCGTGCTGGCGCGGGCCGACCTCGCCGACGTGGACAGCGCCATCACCGGCATCGAGCAGTCGCTGGGACCGGTGGGGGTGCTGGTCAACGCCGCCCATCCGCGGCTGCACACCCCCGCGCCGGTCGCGTCGATCGATCCGGCGGACCTGGCGGCGCACCTCGGGGCGGTGCAGTTGCACGCGGCTCTGTGCGCCCGGGTCGTACCCGGAATGCGGTCCGCGGGGTGGGGTCGCGTGGTCTACCTCTCCGGGGCGCTGATGGCGCGCCCGGTCGCGGGCCGGGGAGCCTACGGCGCGGCGAAGGCCGCGGCGAGCGTGCTCACCCGCTACCTCGCGCTGGAGGAGGGCCGGCACGGCATCACGGCGAACATCGTCGCGCCGGGGCGGGTCGCCGATCCGGGCGAGGAGCTGAGCCCCGAGCAGGAGGCGCTGGCCGAGCGGCTGCGCGAAACCCTGGCGCTGCCGGACTTCCCCGACCCGGACGACGTCGCCGACGCCGTGCACACGCTGGTGAACTTGGGCGCGCTGACCGGGCAGACGCTGTGGGTCACCGGCGGGGAGCCGATCCATGGCTGAGCTGCTGCCGCCGACCCAGCGCGTGCGGATCGTCGTCGAGCGCGCCGACGCGCCCCGCTGCGGGATCGAGGTCGGCGACGCCGTCGACGTGGACGCCACCGGGCTGTCGACCGGCGGCAAGCCGTTCTGCCCGCTGGCGCTCATGGGCGTGCTGCCCGTGCTGGGCATGCGGCAGAACCCGCTGCCCGCCGACGACTGGCTGATCCGCAAGCCCTTCCTGTGCTGCCCGGACGCAGGAGAGAACGTGATCCTGCGGCTGGAGGCCCTGCCGTGACCGGGCTCAAGGTGCGCTGCACGGTCGAGGACATGAACTACTCGGCGTGCGGCCTGGAGGTCGGCGACCATTTCGACCTCGACGCCACCGGGCTTACCGTGCCCGAGGGCAAGCGGTTCTGCTACTTCGCGATCGCGTCGATCCTTCCGGCGGTGCTGGGCCGGCTCGACGCTGCTTCGCCCGACGCCTATCTGCGCAGCCGGCCGCTGCTGGCCTGCCCCGATCCGCCGGAGAACCTGCACATCCGGCTGCACGTCGTGGAGGACTCATGAGACCGGTGACGTTCAGCGCCCGGGTCGGCGGGCACGGCGTGCTCTCCGTGGTGGACAAGGCGCTCGTGGCCGAGGAGGCCGGCTTCGACCAGGTGTGGACCGGCAACGACATCCTCGGCGAACCGGGCCTGGTCACGCTGGCCGCGCTGGCCCTGAAGACCACCCGGATCAAGTTCGGCTCCGGTGTGCTCGACCCGGTGTCGCTGCACCCCGCCCAGATCGCCATGTACGCGTCGGGCCTGCAGGAATTGTCCGGCGGGCGCTTCCTGCTGGGCATCGGCGCGGGCTCCGACGTCTTCTTCCGCTGGGCGGGGATCGAGCCCGCCAAACCCGTCGTCCGTACGAGGGAAGCAGTCCTCGCCATCCGCGAGCTGGTCAACGGCCGCAGTCCCGCCGGGGTGCCCGGCGTCGCGCCCGGCTGGACATCGCAAGCGGTGCCGCGCTTCTGGCACCCGACGCCGATCTACATCGGGGCGATGGGACCCCGGATGCTCGACCTCACCGGACGCATCGCCGACGGCGCCCTGCCGCTGTGCCTGCCCCCGCGCCACGTCTACGGCGTCGTCGAGCAGCTCAAGGCCGGCGCCGCCAAGACCGGCCGCAGCATCGAGGACCTCGACGTGGCGGCCTGCGTCTGGGCGTCGATCTCCGACGACCGCGCAACCGCCCGGCACCTGCTCGCCCGGCACATCGCCCGCTACAGCGGCTCGCTGTCCACCGACGCGCTCGCCGCCAACGGCCTCGACCCGGCGGAGTTCGCCCGCACCCAGGAGCTGATGCTCGCCGGGCGCGAGGACGACGCCATCGCCTCGGTCACCGACTCCATGCTCCAGCTCGGCATCGTCGGCGGCGTCGACGAGGTCATCGACCAGTGCGCCCAGCTCATCGACGCGGGCGTACGCCACATCTCGTTCGGCCCGCCCATGGGCCCCGACCCGCTCGCCGCGCTCCGCCTGCTGGGCGCGGAAGTCCTGCCCGTGCTGCGCCGGGCCTTCCCCATCACCTGAGGAGAACCATGATCATCGTCCACGGCGGCATCACCGTCGATCCGGCCCGCATCGACGACGTCGACCGGGCCGGGCAGACCTTCCAGCAGGCGTCACTCGCCGAGGACGGCTGCCTCGAATACCAGCTGTCCTGGAAGGTCGGCGAGCCCGGCCACCTGCGCCTGCTGGAGATCTGGGCGAGCAAGGACCAGCACGAGGCGCACAAGGCCCAGCCGCACACCCGCGAGTGGACCAGCTTCATCAGCGGCGCGGCGTCCGCGCCCCCGCAGTTCACCGACCTCGACCTCTGAGCCGTCCGACCCCACCCCTGATCAACCCCGTCGCCCCGGAGACTGACATGCGCATCGGCGTCCCGACCGAGATCAAGAACCACGAGTACCGCGTCGCCCTCACCCCCGCCGGGGTCCGCGAGCTGACCGGCCGAGGCCACCACGTGCAGATCCAGGCCGGCGCCGGCGCCGGCTCACTGATCACCGACGACGAGTACGCCGCGGCCGGCGCCCGACTCGTGTCCGACGCGTGGGCGGACGCGGACCTCGTCATGAAGGTCAAGGAGCCGATCGAGCCCGAGTACGCCCGGATGCGCGAGGGCCAGATCCTCTTCACCTACCTGCATCTGGCCGCCGACAAGCGCCTCACCGACGAGCTGCTGACCCGGGGCGTGACCGGGGTGGCGTACGAGACGGTGCAGCAGCCCGACGGCTCCCTGCCCCTGCTCGCCCCCATGTCGGAGGTCGCCGGCCGGCTCGCCCCACAGGTCGGGGCGCAGGCCCTCATGCGCGCGCAGGGCGGCCGCGGCGTGCTGATGGGCGGCGTCCCGGGCGTCGCCCCGGCGCGCGTCGTGATCATCGGCGGCGGCGTCTCCGGGCTCAACGCCGCCACCGTCGCCCACGGCATGGGGGCCGACGTCACCGTGCTCGATCTCAGCGTCGACCGCCTGCGCGAGATCGACCGCCTCTTCCGCGGCGCGGTGCGGACCGTCACCAGCAGCTCGTACGAGATCGAGCAAGCCGTCGTCGCCGCCGACCTGGTCATCGGTGCCGTGCTCATCCCCGGCGCCAAGGCCCCGACCCTGGTCGGCAACGACCTCGTCAAGCGCATGCGGCCCGGCTCGGTCCTGGTCGACATCGCCATCGACCAGGGCGGCTGCTTCGCCGACTCCCGGCCCACCACCCACGACGACCCCACCTACCGGGTCCACGACTCCGTCTTCTACTGCGTGGCCAACATGCCCGGAGCGGTCGCCCGGACCTCCACCATGGCCCTGACCAACGTCACCCTGCCCTACGCCCTCGCCCTCGCCGGCGAAGGGCTGAGCGCCGCCATGACCGCGGACCGCAGCCTCGCCGCCGGCCTCAACACCCACCGCGGCCTGGTGACGAACGCCGGCGTCGCCGAGGCCACCGGCATCCCGCACACCGACGTGCACGTCGCCCTCGCCCAGAGCTGACAGCCGCCGTGCTCGACGTGGTCGGCGGGGGCCGGTGGCGACACGCTGGATCTGCTGATCCTCAACGTGATGATGCCCCGGCTCGGCGGGTTGGAGCAGGGTCTCCGCGCCACCGTAGGCCGTGCTCACGCCGAGGGTGAACAGCATCGCCTCGCCGTCGGCGGAAACCCTCGTCGCCGGGCCGTCGTCGTCTTCGCCGGCCGGTGCCACCTTGCACGCGCAAGCCCCACCACCCCGCAGCGGAGCGACCGCGTATCCGTCCACGCCGACGATCTCGGCGCCGGTGTGCGGCCGGCCCTGAGGGCGGCCACGCGACGTCACGTGGCTCGTCGGCGAGCGCTGGGCAGGGCCTCTGTCGGAGGTGTGGATCCAGCCGGCGCAGCGAGATGCGCTTGATCTTCCCGTCTGCCGACAATGATCGGTCGTGGGCCGGTCACGCTCGGGCAGCCGGTGATTCCTGAGCGCGGCACGGCGGCGCGGGCGTGCTGAGCACGTCCGCGCCGCTGCTTGCTCCCAGGGTCTGTTTCGCCGGGCTGCGGCCGAAACTGACCCTAGCGGAGGCCGAAAGCCCGCGTGATGCGCTGCTCGACCGCGTTGCCCCGGGTGTCGCGAGCGCTGGTGCGCAGCGTGACGAAGCGGGCAGTGCGCGGGGCGGCGATCCGGGCGCTCCAGCCGGTCGCCCGCGGGCGGACGGCAGCCCGGTGCCAGGTGGCCCCGTCGTCGTACGAGACGTCGAGCGTGATTGTCCGCACGACCCCGGGGCCGGTCGCCGAGGCCGGCGTGGACGCGGCGACCGTCAGGCCGAAGGTTCGTGGCGCCCGGCCGTCCCGGTCGGTGTCCACGTCGTAGTCCAGCTGGATCAGCGGCGGAGAGGCGGCCGTGCCCGGCTGCACGGCACCGGAGGTGAACGACCATTCGGTGCGGGTGCTGGTCGAATAGGGCCCGGACCACGCGTCCCGGTCATTCTCCGCCACCAGCCGGTAGGGCAGCACCTGGGCCGGCAGCGGGCCGACGGCCAGCAGCGGGTTGTCCCGGCCGGTCGATCCCACGACCTCGTCACCCTGGTAGAGGGTCAGCCGGTTGTCGGCGTTCGGATTCTCGCGGGTGTCCCCCTCGTGGGCGGTGCCCGAGTCGCCCCAGCCCGGGATGTCGGCGAAGAGCCAGCCGTCGTCCTGGCGGACGATGTCGAGGCTGTCCGGGTCGTCCACGAGGCGGGGCCGCTGCACCGGGCCGAACCACCGCTGCGCCTGGACCGATCCGGCCCGGTACGCGGTCGGCGCGGTGTGCTGGGTCTGCTCCCCCGGAATCGTCACGGTCGCGATCCACTTCGTCCCGGCGGTCACCCAGTCCGTCCGGTCGCCTCGGGCCGGAGCCTCGGCGTAGTCCAGATAGGTGGTCATCCCGAGCGTGTTGATCTCGTACCGCTGGTCGAGTGCGCGTCCCGGCCGCCAGTTGTCGAACGACATGTCGATCCGGGCCAGAGTGCCGGGCATGGCCCGGTACGTCAGGTTCTCCGGCACCCTGCCTTCGTAGTCGGTGACCAGGTCGTAGGCGTACTCGGCGTCGGGGTGCGAGGTGACGTCCAGCCGGACGCTGCGCCCGCGCTGCAGACGGGCGATCAGTTTCTCGCCCTCGTCGCGGGTAAGGGTGGCGACGGTGACCGGCGGCGTCCCGAACGACCCGGGCCAGGGCTCGAGGCGGCCGGCGCCGTCGTTGACGACGAGGAGCAGCCGAGCGCCCGCCGCAGCCGCCGCGGCGGCCTGGTCCTGCACGGTGGCCGAGCCGCCGGCCCGGACGACCAGGGCCTTGCCACGCACGGCGCCGCCCAGTACTGCCTCGAGGCTGCGCACGGTGGCCGGCAGCGGCGTCGCGCCCTGCCGCACACGCAGGTCGTCATAGCCCGCGACGGTCAAGGTGGGCTGGGCGAGGCGCCAGCGGGCCGACAGGGTCAGCGTGCCGTCCGGGACCTTGCCCGTCGGCAGCACCCAGACGCTGTCGTACCGCGCTTCCGGGTACCACGCGTCCAGCCAGGGGTTCCCGGTGATGTCCCGGATGAGCGTGACGCGAGAGGCGGTCACCGTGGACGGCAGCGGAGTGGTCGCGGTCAACCGGCGGGCCCTGGCCATGTCGAACACCACCGTGCGGTCGCCGCTCAGCTGGATGCCGGTCATCGGGAGGATGGCCAGGCCCTGCGAGTACGGCCCGTGGGTGCCCTCGACGTCGGCGGTCAGATAGGCGGTGTACGTGCCCTCGGGCAGCCGCAGATCGAGCGCCCCCGTCTCGTCGAACACCTGGATGACCGTCTTGTCCCGGCTCAGCACGACGACCACGCCGGTGAGGGGCTTGCCGTTGCGGTCGCGGGCCCGCAGCGTGAGCTGACGGCGTACGCCTTCCCGCCCGCCACCGACCGACGTACGCAACCCGCCGGAAGCGGTCACGTAGCCGGAGAAGGCCTGGTCGCCCGGCACCTTGTCCCACGACGTCGCCGCGGTCACCGTGGCGGTGCCATGGGCCGGGACGGTGACGCGCTTCGCCGACAGGGTGAGCAGGTCCAGCGAGGAGCCCAGATCGAGCGTGACCGGAGTCGCACCGATGTTGGTGTACGTGATGTCGCGGCTGACCGGTCCCGTCTGCCCGTCCGGGTAGGACGGGTACCCGAAGTTGACCGAGCCCGTCGCGAAGACCGTGGCGCCCGTCGTGGCCGCCACGTCGAGCCGGCCGGTCCCGCCCTGGAAGGGATCCGTGCCGGGCGTGGCCGTGGTCGTGCTGACCAGCGCGTCCTTGAGCTGCTGTCCCCGCAGTTCGGGGTGCGCGGCGGCGACCAGTGCCGCGGCGCCGGCGACGTGCGGCGTGGCCATCGACGTGCCGCTCAGCGACAGATAGTCCCCCTCGCCGAGCGCGCTGAGCCGGGAACGGGCGGCCAGGATGTCCACCCCGGGCGCGGTCAGGTCGGGCTTGACCGCCCGATCGCCGGGCCGCGGCCCCTGACTCGAGAAGGAGGCGAGCACGTCCCGGCTGTCCACGGCGCCGACGGTCAGCGCCGCGTCGGCCACGCCCGGCGTACCCACGGTGGACCTGCCCGGTCCCGCGTTGCCGGCCGCGATGACGAACAGCGCACCGGTCTCCTCGCTGAGCTGGTTCACCGCCGTACTCATCGGGTCCGTGCCGTCGGTCTTGTCGCCGCCGAGGCTCATGTTGACGACGCGGGCGTGCTGGTCGCGGGCCGCCCACTCCATGCCGCTGATGATCCACGATTCCTGGCCGCTGCCGTCGTTGTCGAGCACCTTGCCGACGTGCAGGCGGGCGCCCGGCGCGACGCCGCGCTCCCGGCCGCCCGAGGCGGCACCGCTGCCGGCGATCGTGGACGCCACGTGCGTGCCGTGCCCCAGGCCGTCCTCCACCGACTCGCCGGGCACGAAGGACGCGGTCGCCGCCACCGAGCTGGTCAGGTCCGGGTGGGAGGTGTCGATCCCGGTGTCGAGAACGGCGACGTCGACACCCGTACCGGTGTTGCCCTGCTGCCAGACCCCGGGGGCGCCGATCTGCGCGGTGCTCTCGGCCAGGTCGGCCCCGACCTTGCCGTCGAGCCAGATCTTCTTGATCGTACGGGCGGACCGGGCGTCGGCCACGGAGGACAGGAACCGGCCGGACCGGTCCGCGATCATGGCGGCGCCGCCGATGCTGTCCAGCGGCCGGATGCCGGTGGCGCCGGTCAGCACCGTACGAGCGGTGGGCGCCCCGCCGGTGTAGGTGACGATCAGCGGGATGCCGGAGCTGTGCGCGTCGTCGTACCCGGCGGCCATCAGCTCGGTGACGTTGAACAGGTCCTCGTCCAGCAGACCGGAGGCCAGTGAGCCGAAGGCGTCGTGCGGGTAGACGTACGTGTCGCCGTCCTTGACGTTCGACAGGTAGCCGGCCAGCTCCCCCTCGGGGTTGCGCACCTGGACACCGCCGTCGGCGGCGACGCTCACCTTGTCGCCGGTGATCAAGGTGACCGTGGTCGCCGGCGCGCCGGGGGCCGGCGGCGGAGCGGTGGCCGCGCGGGCGGCCGGGGTGACGGACACGACCGAGCTGACGATCAGTGCGACCAGCCCGAATCCTCGCAGGCGTGACAGTGGCAACGAGACCTCGCGGGTGCTCATGGGACCGGACCCGCCCACTATGAAGTTCTTCTATTTCACAGAGATCAACTCAGCCGGTTCCCCGAGCGACTCTGCCCGGGAGCAGCGAGTCGCCCTGCACCATCAGGCAGCAACCCCTTGACCGCCGGCCGGCCTCGCTCACGGAAGCCGGCCGGGCGGGAACCGCCTACACCGAGCGGCGCTGCTCCAGCACGTCGGCGGTGTCGCCGGCGAGGGAGTCCGACGACCGGGCCGGTTCGTCGCGGGTGTCGACCACGAGCGCCTTCTGCTCCGCGACATCCGCCTCCGCAGCTCCCAGGGACGATCCGAGGCCTGCGACACCCGGTGTCACGGTGGTGGCGGCAGCCTTCGCACGCCGTTTGCGCGGCGGACGGGGCCGGGCGCCGGCTTCCACCGGGGCCGGCTGCTCAACCCGTGACACGGCAGCCGGGGCCTCCACCGGACCGGCGGCCTGCTCCGCGCCGGAACGGCCGCTCGCCTGCTGGGCGACGGCGACGATGCGCTCGTACTTGTCCCGTCCGGCCCGGGCTCCCAGCACATAGCCCACGGCCAGTCCGGTGGCCAGCTTCATGATCCTCATCGCGTTCCTCGGCATCCCACAGTTCGCCGGACCAACGGCCCGTCTCGCGTACGCCGGTCTTCCCGGCCTGGTCGACGGCAGCGCCCCGCCACCACGGACATCGTCCGCCCAGGTGGCGACAAGCAGCAGCCATGTCGACTTCCGGTGCCCGAACGAGGCGCGACGAAACCCGCCAGTCCCCCGTCCCGACGACGCACCCCCGATCGAGCGGCGCCGGTCGCGCCCCATCGGGCACGACGACACCGGCCACCGGTCCTCAGGTCACAGGCCGGCCCGACGCCCCCGGAGCCTCCAGCGTGCCCCGGCCCGGTGGGGACGGGTCGTCAGCCGTCCCGCTGGTCGTCGTCATCGTAGTTGTCGCCCTCGGACAGTTCGAGCAGCATGTCGGCGGCATCGCGGTTGCCGCCCGCGGCCAGCCGCCGCAGCTCGTCCTTGTCCTCCAGCTCCCCCGCCAGCTCGACGAGCTGAGCTGCCGCATCGGAGCTGCCGGCGTCGGCGAGGCGTCGCAGCTCGTCCATGTCGCCGCGCTCACCGGCGAGCTCGACGAGCTCACCGATGGCATCGCTGTCGCCCCGGGCGGCCCGCTCACGCAGGTCCGTCAGATCGGAATCGGTCATGAGGACACCCATCCTTGAGATCGTCAATGATCGGTGAAAGGGCGGCGGGGGACAGCCGGGGCAAGCAATTCCAGGATCGGAAAAGCACAGGGCGGCAAACGCGGTGACCGCCGGAACGTGAGGCCACTCCGGGCGACGAGGGGGGACAAGGGGCCGTCGCGCGTCCGGAAAGTCTCGTCGACAGTACAGCTAGGGGCCCCCTGTCGCGGCCGGGACGAGCCCTTGTCGGGCATCGAGCGTCATGAAATGATCGCCGGTGTACGCCGCTACCGCGGGCCTTCGCGTGGGCGCGCCCGGCCCTCTTCACGCCGTCACGGACCGTACATTCGCCCGAGCCACGCATGCCGTTGTATCGCGGCAATTCCCGCAAGCCTCGGGCGGCGGCATCCAGCTTCTCACGATCGGGGAACTGTCACCATGAGCACTCACCAGGTGTCCATGCTGTTTCTCGCGCTGGCGTTGATCTCCTTGTCCGCCTACGGTGCCGGCGCGCTGGCCCGGCGGCTGCGGCAGCCCCCCGTCATCGGCGAGATCCTGGTCGGACTGCTGCTCGGTCCCACGCTCTTCCACGGGGTCATCTCGGCGACGCTGGTGCCCACCGACATCCGCCCCTATCTCGCCGCCCTGGCCAACCTCGGGGTCGCACTGTTCATGTTCATCGTCGGCGCCGAGCTCGACGCCGGGCTGCTGCGCGGCCGCCGGACCGTGGCGGGCACGGTTGCCGCCGCATCGATCGCCTTGCCCTTCGGACTGGGCGCGGCGCTCGCAATGTACCTGTACGCCGACCACCCCACCCCCGACAAGGCGGGCTTCATCCTGTTCGTGGGCGCCGCGATGTCGGTCACCGCCTTCCCCGTTCTCGCCCGCATCCTGACCGACCGCGGCATGAGTCGTACCTGGCTGGGCAATGTCGCCCTCGCTTGCGCCGCCATCGACGACGTCCTGGCCTGGACCCTGCTCGCCGTCGTCGTGGCGATCTGCGGCGCCGCCACCGGATCTCAGCTGCTTTTGCTGCTGTTCATTCCGTACGTGTTGCTCATGGTCGCGGTGGTACGCCCGGTGCTGCGCCGCCTCCTCGGCGCTCCCCGCGATCCCGGCAGCTCACGGCCCGGGGCCCTGCTCGTCACCGTCGTGGGCCTGCTCGTCTCGGCCTTCTTCACCGAATGGATCGGCCTGCACTTCATCTTCGGCGCCTTCCTCTTCGGCGTGATCATGCCGCGGCGGCCGGCGGACACCTCGCCGTCGTCCCATGTCACCGCGCAGGTGACAGGGCACATCGGACAGCTCAACGCACTGTTGCTGTTGCCGATCTTCTTCGTCGTCGCCGGCCTCAAGGTCGATCTCTCCCGCATGGACGGCGGCGACGTCCTGGATCTCGTTCTCATCCTCGCCGTGGCGATCGGCGGCAAGTTCGCCGGCGCCTTCTTCGCGGCGCGCCTGTGCGGCATCGCGGCGCGTCCCGCCGGGGCGCTGGCGGCGCTGATGAACACCCGCGGGCTCACCGAGCTGATCATCCTCAGCGTGGGTCTCGAGCTCGGCGTGCTCGACGGTCAGCTGTACTCGTCCATGGTCGTCATGGCCCTGGTCACCACCGCGATGGCCGGCCCGCTGCTGCAGCTCATCCACCCCATGCGCGCGGAACGGCCCGAGCCGGCGGACGAGGCACCGGTCGCGCGCCGCTGACCCGGTCGATCGGCACAGCGCCGGCCGCAGCCCGGCGGGGACCAGTAACCGGATCGCGTCCTCCCACCAGGCGCGACGGTCACCAGTGCAGCACGCTGATGCCGGTCGACATGCCGCCGCCGAAGCCCACGAGCAGCACCACCTCGCCCGCACGCAACCGGCCGGCCCGGTTGGCGCAGTCCAGGGTTATGGGGATCGAGGCGGCGCCGGTGTTGCCGTAGTGCTCGACGGTGCGGTGCACGACCGCGCGGGGCAGGCCCAGCAGCGCCACCAGGTCGTCCAGCATGCGGCCGTTGGCCTGGTGGGGCACCACGTGGTCGACGTCGGCCGGGGAGAGGCCCGCGTCGCGCAGGAAGCCCGCGACCGCCGGAGGCAGATGGGTCTCCACGAAGTCGCGGACCGCTCGGCCCTGCATGG
The DNA here is from genome assembly GCF_030757795.1 of Actinoplanes oryzae. Taxonomy (GTDB): domain Bacteria; phylum Actinomycetota; class Actinomycetes; order Mycobacteriales; family Micromonosporaceae; genus Actinoplanes. The sequence continues at coordinate 43,083 of NZ_JAUQWH010000016.1, read as the reverse complement.
TGAAATGCTGCTCGCCCGCGGCCAGTGCCCCGGCGTCGAGCGGTGCCCGGCTGCCGCCGCCGGGCACCCGGATGAGCGAGGCGTACTCCCCGTAGCTGGCCAGCTGGTCGGCCAGCAGGCCGCGGCCGGCCGGGACGTCGCCCAGCACCACGGCTCCGGCGCCGTCGCCGAACAGGGCGCTGGTGCGGCGGTCGGCGCGGTCGAGGATGCGGGAGTAGATGTCGGCGCCGATGACCAGGGCGTGGCCGCCGGGGCGCTGGGCCAGGAAGCGCTGGGCCGTGGTGAGGGCGAAGACGAAGCCGCTGCAGACCGCGTTGAGGTCGAAGGCGGCGGCCCGGGTGGCGCCCAGCGCGGCCTGCACGAGGGCCGCCGTGGCGGGTTGCGGATGGTCCGGGGTGGAGGTGGCCACGATGATGAGCTCGAGGCCGTCGGGGCGCACGCCGGCCGCGGAAAGGGCGCGGCGGGCGGCGGCGACGGCCAGGTCGGAGGTCGCCTGGTCCGGCGCGGCGTGGCGGCGGGCGCGGATGCCGGTACGGTCGACGATCCAGGCCGGGTCGACGCCGGCCGGCGCGGCGATCTGATCGTTGCCGACCTCGTGGTCGGGCAGGCATGAGCCGGTCGCGAGGATGCCGACCGGTGCCGGCCCGGGCAGCAGGACCGTCACCCCCCGCAGCGGCGAGTTCGGGGAGACCGTCGAGATTCCCATCAGCGCGGCTCGTAGATCCGCTTGTGGCCGGACAGGCCCGCCAGCCGGTACGGCCCGGTGGTCTCGCGCGGCGTCGCGTGGTCGCCGCCGTCGGTGGGGAAGGACCGCTGATGCAGCGCCCGGTATGTGGCGTAGTCGATGTCCGCACGCCGGTCGATCGCCGCGCGGTGCTGATCGGTGCGCAGGTGCGTGCGGTAGCCGGGCACGACGTCGCCGGCGAAGAACTCGGCGACGCTGCCGGAGCCGTAGCTCAAGAAGCCGACGGACTGCCCGGTCAGCTCGTCGGAGCCGTCGAGCAGCGCGGCCAGGCCCAGATACATCGAGGCGGTGTAGCTGTTGCCGATCACCGAGTTGTAGCCGGTGGTGCGCCCGACGGCCCGGACGACGTCGGCCTCGTCGACGTCGTGCCCGTGATACTGCAGCAGGTGCCGGTGCGCCTTGTACGCCATCTTCGTGAACGGCTGGTGGTAGCAGAAGGCACCGAAGTCGGCCAGCGAGCGGCCGCCCTGCTCGGTGTAGTCCTTCCAGGCTCCCTCCACCGCCTGCAGGTACGCCGAGATGGACTCCTGCCCGTCGACCAGCGCGGTGGTCAGGTAGTTGGGCCGCCAGAAGTCCATGATGTCCGCGGTGAACAGCCCGGACGTGTTGTCGAGGCGGATCAGCGCGGGGTCGGCGGCGACCAGCATGGCGACCGCGGCCGCACCCTGGGTGGCCTCGCCCGAGCTGCCCAGTTCGTACTTCGAGGAGTCGGCGGCGATCACGAGCACCTGCCGCGACGGGTCCCGGTGGACCAGGCCGAGCGCGAACTGCAGGGCGGCGGTGCCGGAGTAGCACGCTTGCTTGAGTTCCACGACCCGGGTGGCCGAGGGCATGCCGAGCAGCGAGTGCACGTAGATGCCGGCCGCCTTGGCCTGGTCGATGCCGGTCTCCGTGGCGAAGACGATGGTGCGGATCCGGTCGCTGCCGTGCCGGGCCAGGATCGGGGCGGCGGCCGTCGCGGCCATCGTGACGATGTCCTCGTCCGCGGCGGGCACGCTCATCGACTGCTGGCCGATGCCCTTGTGGTACTTGGCCACGTCGGCGCCGGTCTGCCGGGCCAGCGTCTCGTGAGTCAGCACGTACTGGGTGGTCGCGACCGACAGGTCGTGGATCCCGGCGGTGAGGTCTGCGGACACGTCACTCTCCGATCATGGCGGTGGTGTGGTTGCGTTCCAGCCGGACGTGCGCCCGCATGAGCTCGCCCGGGTTCGTCTGCGCGGCGAGCAGGGACAGCTCGCCGCAGAGCACGGTCGCGGCGCAGATGGCCGCGAGGCGGCGCGCGTTCTCGCCGGGTTCCCGGCCGGCCCGGCACCCGAGCCGGGTCATGTTCTCCTCGACGAAGCCGAGGCCCTTGCCGTTGCCGACCGTGCCGACGATCAGGTTGGGCAGGGTGCACGAGAAGTACAGGTCGCCGTCGCGGTCCTCGGCGACAGTCACGCCCTGCGAGCCCTCGACGATGTTGGCCGCGTCCTGCCCGGTCGCCAGGTAGAAGCCGAGCAGCATGTTGGCGTAGTGGGCGTTGGCCGAGCGGATGCCGCCGGCGAGCAGCGTGCCGATGAGGTTCTTGTGCACGTTGAGCTCGGCGATCGCGGCGGCCGTGGTGTGCAGTCGCTCGTGCACGATCTCCCGCGGCACCAGCAGCTCGGTCACCACGTTCTTGCCCCGGCCGAGGATGCCGTTGACCGCCGTGGCCTTCTTGTCGGTGCAGTAGTTGGCCGAGATCGATCCGTACGCGATGCCGGAGACGGTCTGCAGCAGATGGGTCAGCAGCGCGTCGGCCGCCAGCGTCGCCATGTTGTGCCCGGACGCGTCGCCGGTCGAGAACTCGAACCGCAGGAACAGCAGGTCGGCCGTGATTTCGTGGTGGAAGCCGAGCAGCTCCACGAACCGCCCGCACGTGCGCACGATGTCCCGCAGCTCGTCCATGCGGGCGCCGATCTCCAGCGCGGCCAGGTAGGCCGTCTGCGCGTCGGTGGCGCGCACGAACACCGAGCGGGTCATCCGCTCGTTGACCAGGGTCGCGACGATCCCGCGCTCGACCATCCGGGAGATGCGGGCGCCGCGGTTCACCGAGGGCCACAGCGGCGACTCGTACGTCGCCAGCGGCACCTCGGTCTCGCAGTGGGTGACGTTGCCGGAGATGCGCAGCGGCCCGACCCATTTCATCGGTACGCCGGCGGTCAGGCTGGCATCGGTCATCACAGATCTCCCATCGCTCTCGTGGCGTGCGACCGGGACCGGGTGGCGAGCCGGCCGGTCTCGATGTCGCGCTGGACGCAGAACGCGCCGAGGCCGCCCTGGACCAGCACGTCGCAGCGGGTCAGCTCGGCCGGGGTCCGGGAGCCGAGCGCGGTCATCAGTGCCGCGATCTGGTCCAGCCACGTCGAGATCAAGGCGACCAGCCCGGGTACGCCGGAATCGAGCACTGTCTTGAGGAACAGCCCCGAGGCACCGGCCGCGGCGGCGCCCAGGGCCAGCCCGCGTACGACGTCGAGCGGGTTGCGCACGCCGCCGGAGGCCAGCAGCGGCAGGCCGGCGTCGTGGCCGTCGAGCAGGCAGGCGGGTGCGGACTGGCCCCAGCCGAGCAGGTACGAGTAGTCGGCCCGGTCGCGCCGGTCGTTCTCTATGCGGGCGAAGTCGGTGCCGCCGTTGCCGCCGACGTCCGCGACCCGCACCCCCATGTCCCGTAGCCGCAGCACGGTCTCGCGGCTGAGCCCGAAGCCGACCTCCTTGACGATCACCGGCACCTCCACGCCGGCCACGATCTTCTCGATCGCCGGGCCCCAGGCGGAGAACGACCGGTCCCCCTCGGGCATCACGGTCTCCTGCACGGCGTTCAGGTGAATCTGCAGCGCATTGGCTTCCAGCAGGTCGATCGCCCGGCACGCCTTGTCGACGGTGGCGTTCGCGTTGACGTTGGCCATGATGAAGCCGTCCGGGTTCTCCTTGCGCATCACCCGGAACGTGTCTGCCGTGGACCCGTCGGCGAAGTAGGCGCTCATCGAGCCGGTCGCGATCGGCACGCCGGTCTCCCGGGCCGCGATCGCGAGGTCGCGGTTGATGAGTCCGGTCTTGACGCTGCCGCCGGTCATCGCGTTGATGTAGACCGGGACCGGCCACTCCATGCCGCCGAACCTGGTGGTCAGCGACACCTCGGACCGGTCGATGCCGGCCAGCGCGTGGTGCACGAACCGCACGTCGTCGAACTGGTTGTGCCCGACGAGGTGACGTTGCTGCTCGTGGGCGAATCGGACGTGGTCGTCTTTGCGGTTGGCGATCATTGCTCGCTCCCGTTCATCGGCTCGACACGGATCGGCAGGGGAAGCACCCCGGCGGCGGCCCATTCCTTCCGCAGCTGCGACACGTCGCCGTGCGCAGCGGCGTCCAGGAACGCGAGCCCGCAGTCGCCACCCCCGGCGCCGGACGGCTTCGCGGCGCCCCCGACCGCCTCGGCCGCCTCGCACAGCGCGGTCAACCGGGCGGTGAAGATGCCGAGCTGCACCTCCGCGTCCAGGTTCGCCAGCAGCAGCCTGGCCACACGTACCTGGTGCATCAGCTCCCGGCCCGCACCCCGTTCCAGGGCGCGCACCGCGGCGTGCACGCATGCGTCGCTGCGCGCCACGAAGGTGCGGTGTGAGGCACTGCCGGACCACTCCCCCGCACCCAGCCGGCCGGCCAGCGACCCGGTGCTGGCCGGTTCCCCGGTCCAGCCGACCGCCAGCTCGAGCCCGCGCGGCGGCGGCAGCCGGCGCACACCGAAGCCCGGCCAGGGGACGCGCAGCGCCACCGCGATGCCGCTGCGCTCCACGAGGTCCAGGACGGCGGCGCGATCCGGGGCCCGGTAGGCGATCCAGCCGCCCCAGACGCTCGCGGCGAGGTCACCGCCGGACGCACGGGTGCTGTGCCGGGCGGTCGCGACCAACGCCAGCCGGAAGCGTTCTTCCGGCGAGAGTGCGAGCCCGGCGTACGCGGCAACGGCGGACACCACGGCCACGGTGACCGCGCCGCTCGACCCGAGACCGATCTTGGTGCCGCCGCGGTGCAGGTCGCTCTCGATCGTGACGTGGATCGGGGGGCTGGGCAGGCCGCCAGCGGCGAGCAGTTCGTCGACGACGGCGATCGCGGACACCACGTGGCCCAGCCCGGCCGGCGCCTCGTCCCCGCGCCGCCACCGCACCTCGCCGGCGTACAGGTCGGACCGGATCACCACGTCGGCGCGGGCAAGCGGGGACCCGCCGGGCAGGCCCGACACCTCGGCGTGGACGTGCCGGTCGACCGCGATGAGCAGCGCCGGATGCCCGGGCTCCAGCACCGCGTATTCGCCGGCGATGAAAAGCTTGCCCGGCGCCGAGTGGCGTACGGCCCTGGGGCGAGGCTCGGTGCCCGGGACGGGCACGGCGCCGGACCAGGGGGCGGTCTCCCGGCGGCTCACCGCACGGCCTCCAGGCGCACTCCCGGCCCCCGATGAGCGGTGAGCACCCGGCACCCCGGCGCGGCGGCACGCATCTCGTCCGCGACCAGCGCGGCGTCCGTACGGGAACAGAGGATTTTGACGTTGGGCCCGGCGTCCATCGTGGCGTAGGCGGAGGTCCCGGCCGCGCGCAAGGCCAGGACGGCGTCGAGCACGGTCAGCGTGGCCGCGGACAGATAGCGCACCGCCGGCCGCGCGGCCAGCATCGTCGCGTGCATCCCGAGGGCGTTGCGCTCCGCGATCTCCCCCACCTGGTCCAGATCGGCGCGGGCCAGCGCGGTCCGCATCTCGGCCAGGTCGGCCCGGCCGGCGTCCGCCCAGGCGCGGTAGAGCGGCGACGTCTCGGTGGTGCGCCGCATGCCGGCCCGGCTGGAGACGGCCTTGGGGCCCGCGTTCAGCACCACGATCACCAGGGCGGGGTCGAAGTCCGGGGCGGCGATCGGCTCGGCGAACGACCCCAGGTCCGCCTCGGCGCCGCTGCCGCTGCCCGCGTGGCAGATCGCCCAGCCGCCGAAGATGGACCGGGCCGCCGACACGGAACCGCGCCGGGCCAGCCGCGACAGGGCGGCCGGGCCGGCGTCCAGGCCGAAGGCGGCCGCACCGGCCGCCGCCAGCGCGGCGAACCCGCTCGCCGACGAGGCCAGGCCCGCGCCGGTGGGCACCGTGTTGCGGGTGTCGACGACGGCGGCCTCCCGGCGGCCGGTCCGCGCGCGCAGCATGTCGAGGAAGACGAGCACGCGCTTCTCGATCTCGCCCTCGGCGGGCCGGCCGTCGAGCAGGACACGGTCCGGCTGCCCGGCGGGCGCCAGCCGGACGGTGGTGGTGGTCGGGAACACGTCGAGGGTCAGCGACAGGCTGTCGACGGCCGGGATCATCCACTCCTCGTCGCGCTTGCCCCAGTATTTGATCAACGCGATGTTGGGGTGGGCGACCGCGGTCGCGGCGTCAGTCGTCATGGCCCGCGGCCCTCGTCATCGGCACGACCCAGGTGGTGACGGCGCCGGCCGCGCGCAGGGCCCGGCCGACGGCTGCGGCCCCGGCGGCGTCGGCGGCGAGCGCGATCAGGCAGCCGCCCAGCCCGCCGCCGGTGATCTTGGCGCCCAGGGCCCCGGCGGCGAGGGCGGCCTCGACCAGCGCGTCGATCCGGGCGGTGCTGATGCCGATCTCGCGCAGCAGCCGGTGATTCTCGGTCAGCCGGCTGCCGAAGCCGGCCAGGTCGCCGTGGACGAGCTCGTGCACGGCCGCGGTCATCAGGTCCGTCACGCCGGTCACGAAGTCCTCACGCAACGCCGGTTCGTGGTCGAACCGGCCGGCCAACAGCTCCACGGCGGCCTTGGTGCTGCCGCCGATGCCGCTGTCCGCGATGACGAAGGCCGCGTCCGGATGCTCGGCCGCGCCCTCCGGCAACTCCTGGGCGGTGCCGGACCGGAACATCAGAGCTCCGGTGGCGCCGGTGGCCACGGCGTCGATGCCGCTCGCCCGCCCGTGGGCAACCATCTCCGAGGACTGCACGAGGTCGTACACGTCGGAGGGACGGATGCGGTGACCGCAGGCGTCCGCGAGCGCGAGCGCCGCCGCCCGGGCGCACGCGGCGCTGGAGCCCAGGCCGCGGCCCTGCGGGATGGAGGACTCGATGACGACCTCGGTGTGCAGCGGGCCGGGCAGCCCGGCCAGCTTCTCGAACTCCGTCACCAGGTGCCGCAGCCCGTCGGTGGCCAGCGGGGTCACCGCGGCCGAGCCCGGTCCCACCATCGCGAACGTGATCCGGCCGGAGTCCGCGCCGGTGCCGGGCCGGCGGGTCGCCGTGGCGGTCGCGGTCAGCTGCGGGATCGGGACGACCAGGGCCGGGGCGCCGTACACGACGGCATGCTCGCCGAGCAGGATGGCCTTGCCGTGGGCGCGGCCGACGCCGGGGTTCGCCGGCGAGTTGCCACGACCGGCGGCTGGGAGCAGGTCAGCGGGTTGCATCACGAGTCCCGCCGCTCGCCGCGCCGGCCACTTCGACATTCGGGCATCTCGTATCCTCGCAATCACGGGCGCGGGCACCGTTTCGGGCAGGGCGGGCCGGCGGTTCCGGGACGGTCCGGTGCGGAACCGCCGAGGCCATGAGCGGATCGGCGGCGATGGCACCGGCCACGTGGACGCCGCCCATGTCAGGCCGTGGCCGCGCTCTTGAGGTCGGCCGCTCGCTCGGTGCTCTCCCAGCGCAGCTCCGGCAGCTCACGGCCGAAATGCCCGTACGCGGCGGTCTGCTGGTAGATCGGCCGCAGCAGGTCCAGGTCCCGGATGATGGCGGCCGGACGCAGGTCGAAGACCTCGCCCACCGCCCTTGCGATCCGCGCCACGGGCACGTTCTCGGTGCCGAACGTCTCGATGAACAGCGACACCGGATTGGCCTTGCCGATCGCGTACGCGACCTGAGCCTCGCAGCGCTCGGCCAGCCCCGCGGCGACGACGTTCTTGGCAACCCAGCGCATCGCGTACGCGGCCGACCGGTCCACCTTCGACGGGTCCTTACCGGAGAACGCACCGCCGCCGTGGCGCGCGTACCCGCCGTACGTGTCCACGATGATCTTGCGCCCCGTCAGGCCCGCGTCGCCCATCGGGCCGCCGATCTCGAAGCGCCCCGTCGGGTTCACCAGCAGCCGGTAGCCGTCGGTCGCCAGCCCCAGCCCGGCCAGCTCGGGACCCACGACGTGCTCCCGGATGTCCGGGGTCAGCAGCGACTCCAGCGAGATGCCGGGCGCGTGCTGGCTCGACACGACAACAGTGTCGAGACGCACCGGCCGCAGGCCGTCGTACTCGACGGTGACCTGGGTCTTGCCGTCCGGGCGCAGGTAGGGAACCGTCCCGTCCTTGCGCACCGCCGACAGGCGCCGCGCGAGGCGGTGGGCCAGGGCGATCGGCAACGGCATCAGCTCGGGCGTCTCGGAGCAGGCGAAGCCGAACATCATGCCCTGGTCGCCGGCGCCCTGCGCGTCGAGCACCTGCTCGCTGTCGCCGGAACGCAGCTCGATCGCGGTGTCCACGCCCTGGGCGATGTCGGGCGACTGTGCGCCGATCGACACGCTCACCCCGCAGCTCGCGCCGTCGAAGCCCTTCGCCGACGAGTCGTAGCCGATGCCCAGGATCGTCTCGCGCACGATGGCGGGGATGTCGGCGTACGCCTGGGTCGTGACCTCGCCGGCCAGGTGCACCTGGCCGGTCGTGATCAGGGTCTCGACCGCAACCCGGCTGCGCGGGTCCCGGGCCAGCAGCGCGTCGAGGACACCGTCGCTGATCTGGTCGGCGATCTTGTCCGGGTGGCCCTCGGTGACCGACTCGGAGGTGAACAGGCGGGAGGTCATCGGCTACTCCAGGTGCGGGCGGGGGTGAGGATCTCGGCGAGCTGTGCGGCCAGGTCGATCGCCTGGCTGCCGTTGAGCCGCGGGTCGCACGCCGATTCGTATCGGCGGGGCAGGTCGTCGAAGGTCAGCCCGATGCTGCCGCCGACGCACTCGGTGACGTCGTCGCCGGTCAGCTCCACGTGCAGGCCGCCGGCGTGGGTACCGAGCGCGGCGTGCACCGCGAAGAAGCCGGCGACCTCGGCCACGATGTCGTCGAAGCGACGGGTCTTGTGCCGGCTGGGCGCCTCGATGGTGTTGCCGTGCATCGGATCGCACACCCACACCACGGGTGCGCCGGACGCGGTGACCTTCTCCACGAGTTCGGGCAGCAGGTCTCGTACGCGCTCGGCGCCCATCCGCACGACGAACGTCAACCGGCCGGGCCGGTGGCCGGGGTTGAGCCGGTCGATCAGCGCGAGCGCCTGCTCGGGCGTGGTGGCCGGGCCCAGTTTCACCGCGATCGGGTTCGCGACGGTCGCGAACCAGGCGACGTGGGCACCGTCGAGCTGCCGGGTGCGGTCGCCGATCCACAGCAGGTGGCCGCTTCCCGCGTAGCGCCGGCCGGTCTCCGGGTCACGGCGGGTCAACGCGTCCTCGTAGTCGAGCAGCAGTCCCTCGTGGCTGGTGAAGACGCCGGGCGCGAAGGCACGCATGAGCGCCAGCGTGTCCCGCGACGCCTGGTAGGCGCGGTGCAGCCGCTCCGGGTCCGGCCGCCGCTCGGCGTCGCTGAAGCCGAGCCCGTTGACCGCGTCGCCGCGGTACACCGGTAGTTCGCGCCCGTCGCGGGCCTCGGTCGGGTGGGACCGGGGCTTGGCGTACTGCCCGGCCATCCGCCCCACCGTGACCACGGGCAGCGCCGACGCGCCGGTGAGGGCCGCGGCCATCTGCCTCAAGACGCGCAGCTTGCCGTGCACCGCCGGGGCCGTGGCGCCGGCGAAGAGCTCGGCGCAGTCGCCGCCCTGCAGGAGGAAGGACTCGCCTTCGGCCACCTGGGCCAGCCGTTCCGTGAGGGTGTCGCATTCGCGCGGGGTCACCAGCGCCGGGGCACCCGCCAGGCGGGCCACCACCGCGCCGACCTCCGCCGGGTCGGGCCATTCCGGCCGCTGGTGGGCGACGAGGGTGCGCCAGTCCGGGCCGGCCTCGCCGGCTGCCGGGGCGGCGTTGTGCTGCTCTTCAGCAGTGTCGTTGCTCATCTGACCCACCGTTGCTCCGCTCGCCGCCGGCCTCAGCCGGCCCGGTGGACGGGGACGGTCTCGACGAGGTCCGGGCTGATGCCCAGGTCGCCGAGGAGCAGTTGCAGCGGCCCGGTGTCGCGCGCCGGGGCGGGCCGGGTCGCGGCCCAGTCGCGCAGCTGGTCGGCGCCGATCTCGAAGCCCCCCTGGGCCGCCACCGCCACCCACGAGTCCAGGTCGGCGGCGCGGAACGCAGCCAGGCCGCTGACCAGCGCGTCGCGGAACATCTCCTGCTGGGCCGGGTCCAGGCTGCGGTAGAGCGAGCCGCACAGCTCCCGGAAGACCACCGCGTGCCCGCTCTCGTCGCGCCGGTGCAGGTCGGTGGTGATCCGATTCATCGGCTGGATGGTGCGGGCGGTGGACAGCGTCGAGAGGAACCCGCTGATCGTCGTCTCGGCGGCCAGCGAGAACGCGATGTCGACGATGTCGCGGTCGAAGCCGGACAGCCCGGCGCGAGCCGCGCTCCGCCCCCGGACCACCGACCAGATGTCCGGCGCGAACCGCACGTCGCCCAGGTCGCGGCGGCGGCGGGTGACGCCGACGGCGTTGTGGCACATCAGGATGTGGTAGTGCTCGTCGATGATGGTCTGGTGCAGGGCCGCCACGGCGATGTCGTCGCGGCGCACGGGGATCCGCTCCTGGAGCATCAGCCGGCAGGCGGGCAGGATGATCTCGTCCTCGATGGCCGCGGTCTTGGCGTTGTAGGCGATCCAGGCCGCGGAGAGGATCCGGTCGCGGGCGTCCCGGTCGAGCCGGTCGGCCCCCGGCAGGCTCAGCACCGGCACGAGGTGCTCGGGGAAGTCGGGCAACCGCTCGTCGAAGTGCCCGTCCAGGTCGAGCTCGTCCTTCTTGACGGCCACCTTCCTGCCCCAGCGGCGGGTCAGTTGCAGCAGCAGGTCGCGCTCGTACTCGGGCTCGTCACGGTCCGCGGTATCGGTCATCGGGAGGCCTCCTTCAGGGGTGCGACGCGGGGATCAGGGCGGCGCCGGCGGGCACGGCCAGCGCTTCGAGCCGGGACTGCCAGCGGTCGGCCGCCACCGCGTCGGCGTCCGCGAACCGGCCCAAGCCCTCGGCCACCGGCCGGATGCCGTGCAGGGCGTTCAGCGTCCAGACGCTCACCCCGGCGAGGTCCTCGACGGTGGCGCGCTCGGTGACCACGGGATGCCCGGCCGCGGCCGCGATCTCGCTGACCAACGCGCGGGTGACCCCGGGCAACAGCCCGGGGCCGGGCGGCGGGCCGCACAGCGTGTCGCCGCGCCACCAGACGATGCTCGTGGTCGCCCCCTCCAGCACGTGGCCCTCCGGCGAGAGCAGCAGCGCCTCGTCGGCCCCGGCGGCGGCCGCGGCGCCACGCAGCATGGCCAGGTGGTCGAGGTCGGGGCCCTTGACGGCGGGCAGCCGGCGCCGGTCGGGACCGGTAGCGGTCCACACGCGCAGCACCTCGGTGCGCTGCGGCGCCGGGCGCAGCCACATCCGCAACCGGGTCGACGAGCCGAGGGCGACGAGCTCCACGCGCGGGAACCAGCGCCCCCGGGCGGGCAGCGCCCCGGCGACCGCCCGCATGAAGCGGCCCGTCTCCTCCCGGCCCGGCCCGGCCAGCCGCTCGCAGGCCGCGCCGAACCGCTCGGCGTGCCGGCCGAGGCCCCGCACCCGGCCCTCGTCCGTGAGCCAGGAGTCGATGACTCGCACCGTCCCCGCGGCGTCGGCCGCGGGCGACCACCCCGCCTCGGCGTCCCACCAGCAGCGGGCCCACGGCCCGGTCACGACGCTCATCGCGGGGCGCCGCCCGCGTCGGACACGGCCGGGGCCCGCCAGGCGCGCAGCGACGCGGCGGCCTTGAGCAGCATCTCCTCGTACTCCTCCTGGGCGTCGGAGTCGAGCACGATGGCACCCCCGGCGCCGATGGAGAGCCGGTCGCCGACCCGGACCGCGGTGCGGATCACGATGTTGAGGTCGGTGCCGCCGGAGAGGCCGAAGTAGCCGAGGGCGCCGGAGTACACGCCCCGGGCCTCGGTCTCCAGCCGGTCGATGATCTCCATGGTGCGGCGCTTGGGTGCCCCGGTCATCGAGCCGCCGGGAAAGCACTGCCGGACGCAGTCCATCGCGCTGACGTCGCCGGCGAGCCGGCCGTGGATCGTGGAGACCAGCTGGTGCACGGTCTGGTAGCTCTCGACCGCCAGGTACGGGTCGACGTCGATGCTGCCCACCTCGCAGACCTGACCCAGGTCGTTGCGCAGCAGGTCGACGATCATCAGGTTCTCCGCCTGCGTCTTGGCGCTCGACCTCAGCGTGGCGGCGATCTCGGCGTCGCGCACCGGGTCGTCGTCGCGGGGGGCGGTGCCCTTGATCGGCTTGCTGGTCACCGTGCGGTCCCGCTCGATGCGCAGGAACCGCTCCGGCGAGGAGCTGAACACCGTGACATCGCCCAGGCGCAGCAGGGCCGCGTACGGGGCCGGGTTCGCGCGGCGCAGCCGCCGGTAGAACGCGGTGTCCTCGTCGTGGAACGGCAGGTGCAACTTGTCGGTCAGGCAGATCTCGTAGCTCTCGCCCCGCCGCAGCTGCCGCTGGCACTCGGCGATGTCGGCCAGGTACTGGTCGCGGTCCCGGACCAGAAGTTTCTCGGCGTCCGGGGCCGGACCGGCGGCCGATTCGCCGGGCGGCACGTGGTCGGCCGGGTGCAGGCCCACCAGCCGCGACGCCGTCCGGTCCAGCCACTCCTGCGCGGCGGGCCGGTGCTGCCCGTCGGCGATGGCCACCAGGTAGGTCAGCCCCTCCCGGTGGTCGATCGCCACGACGCGGTCGGCGAACATCCAGGCGGCGTCCGGCGTTTCCGCCTCGTGCGCGGCCGTGGCCCCGCACTCGGACTTGAGCTCGTAGCCGAAGTAGCCGACGTAGCCGCCGGTGAGGTCGAACGGCAGGGTCACGTCGGGGATGCGTCGCTCGCGCAGGCGCTGCTCCAGGACGTCGAAGACACTGCCTTCCTCGGTACGAACCCCGCGGGCGTCGCGCACCGACACCACGCCGCTGCCCGTGCGGTAGGTGAGCACCTCGCTGAGCGGGCCGGAGGTGTCGCCGAGGAACGAGAACCGGGACAGGCCCTCCTCCACCCGGCTGCTGTCGAGCCAGAAGCTGTACGGGTTGCCGTCGAACAACTCGAGGAAGATGGCCTCGGCGTCGGCGGCCGTCGGCACCACCGCGCTCAGAACTTCGAGCTGCGGCGCGGGGACGGGCGCAGTGGCCGGCCCGGGACCGGTGACCGTCACGGACGGGCGCGGCGCGGGTTGCGTACGACGGGTCAGGTCGGCGAAGTTCTGCATAATCTGCCGGCCGTAGCGGGACGCGACCGACTCAGGGTGGAACTGCACGCCCCACTGCGGGCGGTCGCGGTGGCGCAGCGCCATGACGACGCCGTCGTCCGCCCACGCGGTCGCGACGAGCTCGTCCGGCAGCGGCTCCGGCACGCACAGCGAGTGGTAGCGGACCGCGACGAACTCGTCCGGCACCCCGGCGAACAGCGGGTCCCCGTGGTGGGTGATCCTGGCCAGATGCCCGTGCCTCGGCTCGGGCGCGGCGACCACCGGCGCGCCGGCCAGGTGGGCGATCATCTGGTGACCGAGGCAGACCCCGAGCACCGGCAGCGTGGACCGGCGCAGCAGGTCACCGGTCAGGCCGATGTCGCGTGGATTCTGCGGACGTCCCGGGCCGGGCGACACGACGATGTTGTCGAACTCCTCCAGCCGCAGGCCGCTCAGGTCCGGGTCGTCGTTGACCAGCACGACCGGCTCCGCGCCGTTCACGCCGGCGATCAACTGGTACAGGTTGTAGGTGTAAGAGTCGTAGTTGTCCAGCAGCAGGGTTCGCATCAGGCGCCGCCGGGCAGGGTCTTGGCCAAGGCGCGGAGGTCGTCCGGTGCCAGAGTGACGCCGAAGAGTTCAGCGGGCGCGGCCAGCAGCGCGTCCTCGTCGAGCTCGCGCACGACCGGCGGCCGTCCGGGCCGCAACTCGGTGAGCGTGCTGCCGATGAGGACGTGCCGCAGCTCGGGCCGGGTGCGCTGCAGGATGATCTTCTTGTTGAACGGCGAGCGCTCGTCGGTGCGGCACCAGTGGTTGAGCACCTCGAAGTCCGCGGGATAGCGCCGGTCCTCGGTGAAGCCGTAGACATCCGCCGGGCCGTCGGGGCGCAGCAGGCGCAGCACCCATTCCCCGGCTGGCTCGCGTACGACGTCGAAGGACCAGTTGCCGTCCACCCGGGCGCCCTCGGCGATCCGGATCGGCTCGGACAGTCCGAAACCGCCGAACGACACGTCGAACAGCCACGGTACGCCGTCCAGCTCGACGCGGAGCGCTATGTGCACCGCGGGGCCGAACTTGTTGCCGGTGCGGATCCGCGACCGGGTCGCGAGCGCCGTGAAGGTGTAGCCGATCCGGTCCAGCACCGCCGCGATCAGCACGACGTGTTCCAGGCACCAGCCGCCCCGGGCCTGCCGCACCAGCTTGTCCTGCACACTGTCCAGGTCCACCGGCACCGCCCGGTCGAGGATCGCGTCGAGGTTGTCGAAGGCGATCGCGTCGACGTGCGCCGTGTGCAGGGCGCGCAGCGTGGCGAGATCCGGGGCCACGTCGCCCCGGAGACCCACGCGGGCCAGGTAGGCGTCCAGGTCGACGTCGTCGCCCCGCCACATCGAACTCGTCACTCGGTTCCCCTCCTGTGATGGCGTCATGTGAAGATCCCGGCGACCGCGGCGGCGAGCACGAGCCAGCCGAAGGAGACGTTGGCCTTGAAGGTGTCCCAGCAGGACTGCGGATCGTCCAGGTCGACGCGGACGATCTGGTAGCCGAGCAGCAGTCCCGCCGCCACGGTGAGCGGGAAGAAGGCCCAGCCGGTCGGCGCCTGGGCACCGGCCCACAACGCGCTGCCGACGCTCAGGGCGAGGAAGACCAGCAGCCACGCCTTGCTGGCGGCGCCGAAGATCAGGGCCGAGGACTTGACCCCGATGCTGCGGTCGTACTCCTTGTCCTGGTGGGAGTAGATGGTGTCGTGGATCAAGGTCCAGAAGAAGCCGCACGCGTACAGGCCCAGCGCCGTCGCGGACACCTCCAGCCGGCCGGTCACAGCCGTCCAGCCCGCCAGCGCGTACACGTTGATGACCAGCGCCAGGAACGCCGAGGGCCAGAAGAAGATCCGCTTCATGTACGGATACGCGACGAGGAGGGGGAACGAGGCGCCGACGATGACGGCCGTCGCGACGTTCACCGGCAGCAGGACCAGCAGGGCGAGCAGTGCCTGGGCAGCGGCGAACAGCAGGGCGTTGCGGATGCTGACCTTGCCCGCCGCGACCGGGCGGGAGGCCGTCCGGGCGACCTGCGCGTCGATGTCGCGGTCGATGACATCGTTGAACGCGCAGGCGGCGCCGCGCACCAGGACGGCCGCGACCGCGAGGCAGAGCATCGCCACCAGGTCCGGCCGGCGCCCGGACGCGAGCGCGAAGCTCCACCATCCCGGAAGCAGGTAGAGGATGACGCCGGTGGGCTTGTGCAGCCGCGCCAGCAGGAGATAGTCGCGGACCGAGTCGGGGCTGCCCTTGACGATGCGCTCAGAGATCTGCTGCAGCATGGTGATCGATCACCACGTCACCGGCAGCGCGATCAGCCCGCCGACCAGCGTGTCGTGGCGCAGCCCGAGCTCTTGCACATCGACGGCCAGCCGCATCTCCGGGAAGCGTTTGACGAGCCGGACCAGCGACGCCTGCAGCACCATGCGGGCCAGCGGCGCGCCGACGCAGTAGTGAGCGCCGTGGCCGAACGTGAGGCTGCCGCCGTCGCGTCGGTGGACGTCGACCCGGTCGGCGTCGGGGAACGCCAGCTCGTCGTGGTTCGCCGCGACGATGTTGAGCAGCACGAGGTCGCCGGCCCGGATGGTGACGCCCCCGACCTCGAAATCGGTCAGCGCGAAGCGCGGCATGCCGCCGTTGTGCGGATTGGGTATCGACAGCCGCAGGAGCTCCTCGACCGCGCCCGCGATGACGCCCGGGTCGTCGAGCACGGCCTGCCACTGATCGCGGTTGGTGAGCAGCAGCAGGACACCGGTGCCGATCCGGGCCACTGTGGTCTCGTAGCCGCCGAACAGCAGCAGCGCGGTGAGGGCCACGATCTCCATGTCCGTGAGCCCCTCCGCCGCACACAGCCGGGAGATCACGTCGTCGGCCGGCGCCTCCCGCTTCTGCGCCACGAGCTGCCGGCAGTAGGCGAACAGCTGGCCCATCCCCTGCTGAGACCGGGCCGGGTCACCCACGCTGGCCGCGTCCTGCGTCCAGACGCTGAATTTGTTCTTGTCCTCGGGAGGCACGCCCAGCCACTCACACATCACCAGGATCGGCAGCGACAGGGCCAGTTCCACGCGCAGGTCCACCGGCGGCGTCTTGCCCGCCAGCTCGTCCAGCAGCTCCTCGGTCAGCTCCTCGACCGACGAGCGCACCTTGGCCATGAGCTCGGGGGCGAAGTGCGGCTCCAGCAAGGACCGCAGCCGGGCGTGGTCCGTGGCCAGGTCGCCGAGCAGGTTGTCCAGGAACGCGGACCCGCTGTCCTTGACCGCGCCCGGATTCGGGTTGGAGCGGCTGAGCCGGGGGTCGTCGAGCAGCTGCCGCACCTCGGCGTAACCGGTGACCAGCCAGGCCTCGACGCCCTCGGGCGTACGGACCCGGTGGACCGCGCCCTCGGACTGCAGCGTGCGCAGCAGCGGCGCGACTTCCAGCAGATGTGCTTGCTCGAACGGCAATTGAGCTACGGCGCCCATGGACGGCCTCCCTTGTCGTGGTGTGCCGGGACGGTGGCGCGGGTGCCCTGTCCGGCGGGCACCCGCGCCCCTCGGGTCAGCGCACCTTTTCGGCGACGATGACGATGTAGTTGAGCTCGTTGCTGCGGTGCGCGTCGAGGAACGGCTGCTCCACGCCGGTGGCCAGCTTGGAGTGCTGCCGCAGGTCCCAGTACGGGATGGCCTCACGGGTGTAGTCGTGCACCTGCACCGGCACGAGGCCGTGCTTGGCGAGGTACTTGAAGTGGTCGCTGCGCTTCGGGATCTTGCAGTCGTAGTGCTTGTCGATCGCCTTCACCGACGCGCTGTCGGCGTTGACGATGTCGTTGGCCGGCCAGTCGACACACACGTAACGGCCGCCCGGGCGCAGCAGCCGGGAGAACTCGGCGTAGGCGTCGTCGAGGTCGACGTACATGGTGGTCTCGTTGGTGTAGACCGCGTCGAACGAGCCGGCTGGCAGGCCGGTGTCGCACATGTTGGCGAACTTGAACGTGACCTTGTCGTCGACGCCGAACTTGTCCTTGGCGAGGCGCTCGGCGGTCTCGATGTGGTGGGCGCAGAAGTTGATCCCGACCACCTCGCAGTTGAACTTGCGGTTGACGAGGAAGGCCGTGCCGCCGCGGCCCGAACCGCCGTCCAGCACCCGCGATTCGGGCGTGAGGTCACCCAGTCCGTCGAGGATCAGGTCGACCTGCTCCTGCTCCAACCGGCCCATCTCGGCGAGAATCGCGGCGTCCCGCTCGGGCTCGGGCAGCTCCAGCACCGAGTGGTCGTAGTCGCTGACCGAGTAGTGGTGGTGGTAGAGGCCGTCCTCCTCGCCCAGGAGCAGGTTGATCGGATCCTGCTTCTTGGTCTCGTAGTGGGCCTGCGCCCGGCGCTCGAACTCGCTGCGGATGACGGAGGAAGCCGGGTTTTCCTGGGTGGTGGTCATGGTGGTGCGCTCCAATCCAGAGGCCGCCCCCGACGGGCGGCGCAGGTCATGCCGTGCGGTTGACGATGCGGTCGAACAAGGTGGTCAGTTCGTCGGTCGCGGCCTCGGCGAGGTGCGCTCGCGCGAGGTTCTCCACGGCCCGGGCCAGATGGTCCTGCGCGAGCTGGGTGGCCGTGCGGCGGCCGCCGGCCTCCTCGATGAGGTCGGCCATCGCTTGCAGGTGCGCATCCGTGGTGTCGTCGGCCTGCCACAGCCGGGCCAGCGCGCGGCCGGCCGCGCAGTCGGCGGACAGCGCGAGCACCACGGGGAAAGTCAGGTTGCGGCGCTTGATGTCGCCCCGGTCGCCCTTGCCGGTGACGGCGGTGTCGCCCCAGATGTCCTCGACGTCGTTGGACATCTGCAGGCCGGCGCCCAGGTGCCGGCCTGCGGCGCGCAGGGCGGCCAGCACCTCCTCCGGCTCGCCGGCCTGCACGGCCGGGGTCGTCAGGGACCACTCCAGCAGGGCCGAGGCCTTGCCGGCGACGATCCGGTCGTACTCCGCGGTGGTCGCGCCCGGACCGGGCCGGAACACGATCTCGCGGGCCTGGCCGTCGTGCACCCGGCCGATGGCCTCGGCGAACGCGCGGCTGACGGGTTCGCGGCCCGCGCCCGTGTCGGTCATCACCATGCGCAGGGCGAGGTTCTCCAGCGCGTTCCCGGCCAGGATGGCCAGGCCCGTACCGAACACCCGCCAGGCGGCGGGGCGGCCGCGGCGCAGGTCGTCGCCGTCGATGATGTCGTCGTGGATGAGCGTCGAGTTGTGGAACAGTTCCAGCGCCGCCGCCTGGGACAGCACGTCCTCCGGGGCCAGGCCGACGCCCTGCGCCGCCGCCGTGATGAGGCTGGTGCGGGTCAGCTTGCCGTCCCCGCCGGTGCTCGGGGCGCCCTGCTCGTCGGCGAATCCTAGGTGGTAAAGGCCGATCCGGGCCAGAGTGGGCTCCAACTCGGAAACCCGCTGCCGCATAACGGGCACCACCGAGGATCGCACTTCCCGCTGCGACGCACCGGCCCGGAGCCTGTTTGACGAGGTTACGTGGGTGCTCAACGCGATTCTCCTCCGCTGTAACGCATGCCCGATCGAGGGGAAATCCTGCCCGGCTCCACGCTGGGAGCGCCCGTTTCGCAGGTCAGCCGCGCCCGCCGGGGCGCGGGCCTCCGAAACGTAGTTACGAATACGTTAAACGTCTCCGTTGTATAGACGGATCTGAATCGCTAGCTCCGCCTGCGCGAATAGCGCAGACGCCGGTTCGGCGCAAACGCAACGCAGGTGAAGCTTGGATGAATGGGGACCGCTAAGCTCCCACCGGCGGCATAACCGCAGCTCAACGACCCTGTAGTGCCGAGATTTGAGCTTCCGCAATGGAGTGGCGGGCTCGGAAACCATCCTGAACGATCTCCGCTGGGCATGTCAACGCGCCTGCAGTTTTTCGTCGCTGACTATCCATTGACCGGAGCCACGCGTTAAGATCTACAACGAAACGGCGCGTGAGCTGCAACAACACTTATAGATTGGCGAGTGTCGAAGATTTACACACCGACGAGAACGCTCAGGAATCATGAAAAACAACCAAGATTCTCGATGGACGTTCGATTTAATTGGCCGCCCCTTGCGGCGGGAGGGCTGAGGCGATGCGCTGGAACCTGCGGCTGCGCGCGGCCGAAAGAGGCGTCTGGACGTCCGCCGAGATGCGCCGGCTGCTGGCCGAGGCCGGGCTGGAGATCAGCGCCGGCAAGATGTCCGGGCTCTGGACCGGCACCCCCACCATGATCCGGCTCGACGACCTCGACGTCATCTGCGCCGTGCTCGACTGCAGCCCCGCCGACCTGCTGATCCGCGAACCTGAGAAGGTCACGTCCGGGCAGCCGCAGCGCTTGCACGCGGTTGGCGAGAACGCCGCGACCCCACGCCGGACCTGACGACGCGGCACCACGCCGCCCCATCACCAACGACCGATGCTCCTGCACGCCCATCACGTTGAGCAAGCGCGGACCTCATGTCTCGGCATTACCGTCCTCTATGAACAGACGGGCACTTCCCCCAGCGATCCGTTCCGTTGCACCCGCGCGGGGTGGTGGACTGGAGCCATGCGCTGGGATCTGCGGTTGCGGGCGGCGAAGCGAAACATCTGGACGTCCGCCGAGATGCGGCGCCTGCTCGCCGAGGCCGGGCTGGAGATCAGCGCGGGCAAAATGTCCGGGCTCTGGACCGGCACCCCCACCATGATCCGGCTCGACGACCTCGACGTCATCTGCGCCGTGCTCGACTGCAGCCCCGCCGACCTGCTGATCCGCGAACCCGAGAAGGTCGCCTCCCGGCACCCGCGACGGCTCGAAGCCGCCGGGCCGGACGCCGGCCCCCCGCACTGAGGCCGCACAGTCGGCCGGCCTGATCGCCACGCACCTGCCGATCGCCCTGTGGCTGGTGGTCGGGCTGGCCTACGTCTCCGACGATCCGCGCTCAGCCCGGCGACGGATGGACTTCATCCGCTCAGAAGCTCAGTGTTGGACGGCCGAGCCGGACCATCCGGCCGGAAGACGGGACGAGAGGTTCGCCGCCGGGCGCTGGATCAGCGCGCTCGGCTCATTCCGGGGTAGGAGGTGACCCCACTGCCCCGCACCGCCCACGTGCCGCCGTCGGCGCTCGCTCCGCGGAGGCCGTCGAGGGCACCCCGGCCGGCCAGCAACGGCAGCCGGGAATCCTGGAGATCCGCGAAGGCCACGGCCCGGGCCGGGTCGAAGCCGGTGGACAGACGCAGGCGGCGGGCGAGCTGTGCAAAGCCCGGCACCCGGGCCGCGAACACCCACGCGTCCGGAGTCTCCGCGGTCAACCGGCTCGCCGGGCGCAGCCACGACGCGGCCGCCTCCGGCCAGTCCACCACGGCGAGGATGTCGCCGCCACCCGCCGTCCAGGCCGCTTGAAACGCGTGGGCGGCGGCGCGGCTGGAGGCGTCGCGGCTGTGCCCGATCGTGACCGTCCCGGCTTGCCAGTCCGGCGCGGTCAGCAACCCTGTGAGCGTGGCGAGCTCCGCCGCGGAGTGTGCACGTTCCGAGTTGTCCTTCCATCGGGCGTACGCGCCGGGCAGGCACACGCCACAGGGCCGGTACCCCGCCGCGATCGCGGTCGCCTCGTCGGCGAAGAACACCCGGTGCCGTACGTAATGACCGCGCGCGATGGCACGGAGGGCGGACGGGCAGTCCAGCCGCCCGTAGCGGCGCCCCCGGCGGTGACCGCCGAGCGCGCCCGGGGCCGAGCTGCGGTACGGCCGCCCGTCCGCGCCGAGCAGGACATAGCTCATGCGGCGTCGTGGAAGACGAGGCCGAGAGTACGGCGCAGCCCGGAGCGCACGACGCTCACACCGTGCCGCATCGGCGCGTTCGACCAGCCACGCTTGGACGCCACCGGCCGGTCGCGGGTGGTGAAGACCAGGCCGTGGCCCTGCGGCACAGCGATGGCCGAGCCCCGGGTCTGCGCCCGCGGGCGTTGCTCGGTCATCAGGAACTCCCCGCCGGTGAAGTCCACGCCGGGGGCATCCAGGCCGATCACGACCTGCAGCGGGAAGAGCATGTCCCCGAACACGTCACGGTGCAGCGCGTTCCAGTCGCCCGGCCCGTACCGCAGCAGAATCTGCGCGGACCTCGACTGCCCGGCCTCGTGACACCGCTGCAGCCACTCCCCCAGGCTGTCGGGCCAGGGCGCGGGCTTGCCGAGCTTGGCGGCCCAGTCCCGGGCGATCGGCAGCAGGCGGGGGTAGAGCTGCTCGCGCAGGTCGCGGACGGGGCCGGGCAGGTCGTGGGTGAAGTAGCGGTACTGGCCGGAGCCGAACCGGTGGCGGGCCATGTCCACCGTCGTGCGGAACCGGTCCGGCTCGTCGTAGAGGCCGGCGATCTCGAGGCATTCGGCCGGGGTCAGGAGCGGCCCGGTCAGGGCGTTGCCGTGCTCGTTGAGCTGCTCGGCCAGGGTCTCCCCATCGGTCTGGGCGACCCGGTCGGCGTACCCCAGGGTCTTGATCATGGTGTTGGGCTCCTCTGGTCAATGGGGTGTCGCACGGGCCTACAGAAGCGCCGGCTGGAGCGCTCCCTCATGGGTGAGCAGCCGCACCTTGCGCTCGACGCCGCCGGCGTAGCCGCGCATCGAGCCGTCCGCGCCGATGACGCGGTGGCAGGGGCGCACCAGCAGCAGCGGGTTCGCGCCGATCGCCCCGCCCAGGGCCTGAACCCGGTCGCGGGTCAGGCCGAGCCGCGCTGCCAGGGCACCATAGGTGGTCGTCGTGCCGTGCGGGATCTCGTCCACCGCAGACCACACCCGCTGCTGGAATGCCGTCCCGCCGCCGGTGAACGCGATGTCGAAGCGATCGAGCTCACCGGCGAAGTACGCCGCCAGCTGACGGCTGATCTCCGCGAACGGCGCCGGATCCCGGCGCCAGCCGGGCCGCACGGCCGGGGCGTTGCGCTGACCCGGCATGGACAGCGACGTCAACGTGCACCCGTCCGCGGTCTCCTCCCCCACCAGGAGCAGGTCACCCAGCGGGCCGGCGATGGTCGTCCAGACGGTCATCATTGCCTCCTTCATCGAAGCTCTCCGCGTTCAACTCTGCTTCCTCGCGACCGCGAGTGCTGGCGGGATTCGGACATGGCGATCGGCGGGCAGGAGGCATCACGCGGCGGCCTCCAGCGCGAGCAGGACCTTCTTCGCCTCGGGCCCACCGAGGTAGCGCCCTGCACTGCCGTCGGCACGGATGACCCGGTGACACGGCACCACGACCGGAATCGGATTCGTCGCGCAGGCGGTTCCGACGGCGCGCACCGCACCGGGGTTCCCGACCAGCCGCGCGATGGTGGAGTACGGGGCGGTGTGGCCGTACTCCACCGAGGGAAGTGCCCGCAGCACCAGCTGGCGGAAGCCGCGCGACAGACGCCAGTCGAGCGGCACGTCGAACGTGCGACGCCGGCCCGCGAAGTACTCGTCGAGCTGGCCCCGGACCTCGGCCAGGCGTCCGGGAGCCCGCAGCACCCGCGGACTGATCTTCTCCGCCAGCGCCCGCAAGACGGAGTCGTGGTCCTCGCCCTCGTAGGCGACGCGAACCAGGCCGAGGTCGGTGGCGGCCAGCAGCAGCGGGCCGACCGGCGTGTCGACGACGTCGTACGACACGTCCAGGATGCCCTCCGCCTCGGCTGCCGCCGTCAACGTCCGGTGCAGGCGGGCGAGGTGGCCGGCGTCGACGGGGAACGCCTCTACCAGGTCACCGCGGTCGTCAGTGGTCATCGGGGTACTCCTTCCCCTTGGGTCTTGCCCGGATAGATGCGGCGCAGAGCGGCAATGCCGTCGGCTGCCGCGCGACGCGCGGAGGCCGGGCTACCGCCGAGGATCGCCGCCACCTGCGCGTAGGGCAGGTCAGCCAGGTAGTGATAGGCGACAGCCTGTCTCTGCTTCGGCGGCAGCGCCGCCACGGCACTGACCAGCTCGCCGGCGACATCGACATCGGCGGCCGCCACGGCCGCATCGGGTGTCTCGCCGACCGGGACGGCGCGCCGGGACGTCGCACGCACGTTGTCGATCGCCTTGCGATGGGCGATCGTCACCAGCCATGCCTCGACGTTCGCGTCGCCGGGCAGATCCGGATACGCCCGCATGGCCGACAGAAAGGTCTCCGACCACGCGTCGTCCGCCTCGACCGGCCCCAGTACCGCCCGGCAGACCCGGAGCACGGTCGCACCGTGCCGGGCGACGACGGACTCGAACGGTGGTTTGCCTCTCATGCTGGGTAAACGCTCCTCACGCGGAGTTCGTGAGGTCGAGACCAGCCCTTCTTCGCCAGTGCGCGCCGGCCCACCCGACGGCATGGCCGCGTGGGGCGCGAAGCTCACCGTAGCCTGGAGACGTCAGGGCGGCCTTTCACGGCCGCGACCGCGCAGCCGCTCATCTCGCGGCGCGGGCGGGCGAGGCCGGTTGGCTACGGTGCCGGTATCGCACCCACCAGCCCAGCATCAGCAGGCTCACGAGCATGTTGAAGGCGTGCAGACCCCACGCCGGCCCGAACGGCAGACTGAACACATAGAAGGAGTAGACAACGTTTCCCGCGTTGCTCAGCAGGAGATTCCCGACGCTGTACGAGGCCAGATCCTTCGTCCTGGCCGCCTTGACGAGCATCGGCAGCGTCGCCAATACGAACACAGCCGTCGAAAGCACGCCGGCCACCACCGGCCAGTCGATCGTCATCGCACTCCTTTCGCCCGCGGGCGTACGCAAAGGAAACTCCGCTTGGGGCACTCGGCAGGAAGACGCTCGCCCGGCGGATTTCGTGAGGTCCGTGGCGGGATTTCGGCGACAGCCGAAGTCACGAGTCGGGCTCCGCGTGCGGCTGCCCGGTGACGCACGCCCGCATCCGCGGACAGGAGAGGACAGGACGGGAAGGGTTCATAGCAAGCGCATAGGTTCCGCACAGGGCGCAGGCCTCGATTTCTCAGCCCGAGGTCCGATCGTTGCGGACATGACAGCGACAGCCCCGCCCGTCCACCGGGCTCCGGCGCCGTACTCCGGCGGCGCCGATCGGCTTCCGGCCACCCCGCGGTGGTACGCCGATGCGGGTGGCGTGGCGGCCGGTCTCACGCTGTTGATCGTCACCGCCCTGTGGGTGGGCAACGGCGGCTTGCAGCAGGTCGGCGGGGGCGGGGCGGACGCTTTCGCGGCGGCCGGGCGGCTGACCGGGCTGTGGGCGTCGGACCTGCTGTTGCTGCAGGTACTGCTGATGGCCCGGGTTCCCATGGTCGAGCGCGCGTTCGGTCAGGACCGGCTGGCCCGATGGCACCGCTGGACCGGATTCACCTCGTTCTGGTTGATGGTCGCCCACATCCTGCTGATCATCATCGGCTACCGGGGCGCCGACTCCCCGCACTTCCTCGGTGAGCTGTGGGACCTGATCTGGACCTATCCCGGCATGCTCCTGGCCACCGCCGGCACCCTGGCGCTGGTCATGGTGGTGGTCACCTCGATCCGGCTCGCCCGGCGGAAACTGCGCTACGAGTCCTGGCATCTGCTGCACCTCTACGCGTACGCCGGGGTCGGTTTGGCGCTGCCGCACCAGCTGTGGACCGGCACCGACTTCATCGGCAACAAGGTCGCCACGGCGTACTGGTGGACGCTCTACGCGGTCTCGGCCGGCGCCGTGGTCGCGTACCGGATCGGTGTGCCGGTCTGGCGTAATCTGCGCCACCGTCTGGTGGTCGACCGGGTGGTCGCGGAAGGCCCGGGTCTGACCTCGGTCCATCTTCGCGGGCGCAACCTCGCCGCCCTTCCCGTACGCGCCGGGCAGTTCTTCCAATGGCGCTTTCTCGACGGGCCCGGCTGGAGTCGCGCACACCCCTACTCGCTGTCTGCGACGCCGCACGGCCATGGTCTGCGAATCACCGTGAAGACTCTTGGCGACGGCAGTGCCCGCGTCGCCTCGCTCAGGCCGGGCACCAGGGCGCTGATCGAGGGCCCCTACGGCAAGCTGACCGGTGAGTCCTACCGCGGCGGGCCGGTGGTGATGCTGGCCTGCGGCATCGGCGTCACGCCGCTGCTGTCACTGCTCGGCGAGCTGCCGTACGCCCCCGGCGAAGCGACGCTGATCTATCGCGCCCGCACCCAGGCGGAGATCGCGTTCCGCGCCGAGCTGGAGTGGTTCGCCACCCACCGCGGCGTACGCGTGATCTACCTGCTCGGTCCCCGCGCGGACCGGCCGTCCTGGCTGCCCGCCCAGCACGCGGACCACGCCGACGCCGAGGCGCTGAGCACGATCGCACCGTGGATCGCGTACTCCCAGGTCTTCGTCTGTGGCCCGGAAGGCTGGACCGACGCCGCCCGCACCGCCGCCCGCGACGCCGGAGTCGCACCCGAGAACCTGCACACCGAACTGTTCGCCTGGTAACCGCGAAGGACCCCGCCGATGCGCAAGATCACCCTGTGGCTGTTCTCCACGGTCGCCGCCCTCGTCCTGCTGTTCTCCTACCGCACCAGCACCAGCAGCGCCATCGACACCGTGGCCGCCGCGACCGCGCCCGCACCCGAGCCCAGCCCCAGCACCCCGGCCACGTCACCCACCAGCGGCACCTCGCCCACCCCGAGCGCCTCGAGCTCCAGCACGTCGAGCGCCCCTTCCGGCTCGGGCAGCAAGACCTACACCGGGTCGGCCGCCTCCACCCGCTGGGGCGACGTGCAGGTCAGCATCACCGTCGCCAACGGCAAGATCACCGCCGTGCAGGTGCCCGTCTACCCGAACAACAACGGCCGCGACCAGCAGATCAACGCCTACGCCCTGCCCATCCTCACCCAGGAGACCCTGACCGCCCAGAACGCGACCATCGACACCGTCTCCGGCGCCACCGTCACCAGCGACGGCTACCTGCAATCGCTGCAATCCGCCCTCGACGCCGCCCACCTGTCATGACCGTACCGGCGCCGCGCGTCTGAGGCCGAGGGAAGCCTGGGCCGGCAGCGAGGCGGCGGCGACGGCCCGGTCGAGGATGCCGCGGAGCATGATGTGCTTGCCGGACTGGCCGGGCGGTTCCACGTCTTCGACGTCGACTATCCCGGCCACGGCGCCACCACCGTTCCCGCGGGATATCCGATGACCGCGAACCGGATCGGCGCGGACCTGGGCGACTTCATCCAGCAGGTGATCAGAGCGCCGGCGTACGTCACCGGCAACTCCTCGGGCGGCCTGCTCACCGCCTGGCTGGCCGCGAATCGCCCCGCATCGGTCCGGGCCGTCCTGCTCGAGGATCCGCCGCTGTTCTCCGCCGAACAGCCCCGCATCCAGCAGACCATCGCCTACCGCTCGTTCCGGACCAGTGACGCGGGCGCGCGGGAAGGCGTGGACGACTTCCTGCTCTACTGGATCGAGAGCAGCAAGCCGTTCTTCGACAGGAATGTCGGCAGGGGCTCCGCCTTCGCCCTCACCCAGGCGATCAAGTCCTACCGCCGGGCTCACCCGGGCGCCCCGGTCGAGATCGGCCTGCTGCGCAACGACACTGTCCGCCAATTCATCCGGGGCATGGACTCCTACGACCCCCGCTTCGGTGCCGCCTTCTACGACGGTTCCTGGAACGAGGGCTTCGACCACGCCGAGACGCTGGAAAGAATCGCCTGCCCCGCCCTGCTCCTGCACGCCCACGTCACGACCCTGGCCGACGGCACACTCGACGGCGCGATGAGCCAGCAGGAGGCCGACCGCGCGATGTCTCTGCTGCGCAACGGCACGTACCGAAAGATCGACGCCACCCATGTCGTCCACCTGGACAAGCCTGCCGAGTTCACCACTCTGCTCGAGAATTTCTTTCTGGACGGCGATGGATGAGCCGGCCGATCCTGCTTCCGGACCTGCGTCTTGTCCTCGAGGCGTGCTGCTGACAGCGGAAGAAGGGCCGGGTGAGTTGAAGCGCTGCCGCGGCCGGCTCGGCTATTCCTTCGGGGGGAGGGATCGCAGGGCCGAGTGATGGAAGATCAGCGGCAGCACGGACCGGTCGGTGCCGAGCGCGATCGGCTCCAGCAGGACGAGGTCGTGGTCGCCCGCCGGCACGATGCGGTGGACGGTGCATTCCAGGGTCGCGGCGGCGTCGTGCAGGACGACGGCGCCGCTAGCCAGGCGGGTGTGGGCCACGCCGTCGAAGCGCCGGGCCCGGTCCCGGGCGGCCAGTTGCCGGCAGGTGGTGCTGTGGGCGTCGCCCAGCACCGAGATGCCGATCCGGGTCGCCCGGGCCAGCCGCGGCCAGGTGGCCGAGGTGCGTTGCGCGGCGAAGGCGACCAGCGGCGGCTCGAGGGAGATGCCGGTGGCGAACGAGGAGGCGACCATCACCTCGGGGACGCCGTCGACCTCCGCGGCGAGGGCGACGACGCCCGAGGGGAAGCAGGCGAAGGCCTCCCGTACGGCCGCCGGGTCCATGCGGCCGTCGTGCACCGTGGTCATCTCACTCCTCCGTCGATGTTGACGACGCCGCCGGTCATCAGCGCGGCGCCGGGGCCGGCCAGGAAGACGGCGAGGGGCCCGATGTCGTCGGGGTGGCCCACCCGGCCGAGGGCGGTGCCGGCCCGCAGGCGTTCCAGGTAGCCCGGTTCGGCCATCAGGTGCCGGTTGAGGTCGGTGACGAAGGCCCCGGGCGCGATGGCGTTGACGGTGACCGCCGGACCCCATTCCGAGGACAGCGTCTGGGTCATGCTGATGAGGGCGGCCTTGCTGGCGCAGTAGGCCAGCCACTCCGGGGTGCCGCGCTGGCCCGCCTGGGAGGCGGTGAGCACGATCCGGCCGTGACCCTGCCGCAGCATCCGGGCCCCGAAGCTGCGGGCGGTGACGAAGGTGCCGACGACGTTGACGTCCAGCACCCGCCGCAGGTCCGCCGGCGTCGTCTCCAGGGACGGCCGCACCAGGACGATGCCGGCGTTGGCGAAGAGCACGTCGACGCCGCCGTGCTCGCGCCACAGGCGGGTGGCGAGGGACTCCACGGCGGCCTCGGCGGTGATGTCGAGGACCATGCCGCGTACGGTGCCGGGGGCGGCCCGGCCCAGCTCGACGGTCTCGGTCAGGGCGTCGCCGTCCACATCGGTGGCGACGACCTCGGCGCCGGCACCGGCCAGGGCGAGGCTCATCGCCCGGCCCAGGCCGCGGGCGGCACCGGTGACGACGGCGCGGACGCCGGTCAGCGGGGTGTCGGACATGCGATCTCCTCCGGGGTCGTGGGGCGCACCGGTGCGCGCAGGGAGAGCAGGGCGATCGTCCCGGCCACCGCGATGACCCCGGTCACCTGGAAGACGTACCGGATGCCCGTGGTGTAGCCGGTCAGGGCGTCGTGCCCGGGCAGGGCCGCGGCGACCACGACACCGAACGCCGACAGGCACAGGACCGTGGCGAGGCTGCGGACGAACAGGACCAGGGACGAGCCGACGCCGATGTCCGCCGCGGCGAGGTGCCGTTGCGCGGTGACCACGAGCTGCTGGCTCGTGCAGCCCAGGCCCAGCCCGATGAGGGCTCCCGCCGCCGCGACAACGGCGGCGCTGGTGGCGGTCCCGAGCAGGCAGAGCGGGATCAGCCCCAGGAGGGTCGCGGCCGAGCCGGCCAGCAGGACCTGCTTGTCGCGGCGGGTCGCCGAGATGACGCGCCCCGCCGCGAGAGACCCGGCCAGGGTGGTGACGGCCATCGGTACGAGCAGCAGCCCCGACGTGCCCGCGCTGTAGTCCCGGGCGCTCTGCAGGTACAACGACAGGTAGACCGAGGTCGCGAAGGTCACCACCCCGACGGCCGCCGAGGCGACGAGCACCTTCACCAGCTGGGCGTTCGCCAGCAGATGCGGGGGTACGAGCGGAGCCGGCGCCCGCCGCGCCAGGATCACCGCCAGGGCGGTCAGGGCGGCCAGCACGACCAGGACGGTCAGCGACGGCGCCGAGGCCCAGCCCGGCTGCGGGCCGATCACCGTGATCCAGACCATCGCCAGCAGCGCGGTGACGACGACCAGCACGGTACCGGCCAGGTCGAACGGTGCTCCAGTGCCGGCCGCGGCCGGTGCCGGCGGGATGCCGGCCTGGATCAGGGCGACGGCGAGGACCGCCAGCGGGACGGTGGCCCAGAAGGTCCAGCGCCAGCCGCCGAGGTTGACGACCAGGCCGCCCAGGGCCGGGGCCACCACCGTGGCCACGGCCATGACGGCGCCGAGCGAGCCGAAGAAGCGGGGCCGTTCGACCTCGTCGGTGAGGCTGGTGCCGACCAGCTGGGTGAGGGTGACGATGCCACCGGCGCCGATCCCGATGAGCACCCGGCAGGCGACGATGACCCACGGGTCCGGGGCCAGGCCGGCGGCGGTCGAGCCGGCGGCGTAGATCAGGCAGGCGTTGCGCAGCAGAGCCCGGCGGTCGGCGCGGTCGGCCAGCCGGCCCCAGACCGGGGTGGCGACGGTGAGGACGAGCAGGGAGGTGGTGACGATCCAGGAGTACTGGGTCTGGGTGCCGTGCAGGTCGGCCATGATCTGCGGGAGGCCGGTCAGCACCATTGTGTTGGAGGCCATGGCGAAGAACATCGGCAGCAGGAGCGCCGCCATGGCGGTGCGCGACCTCAAGCTCCGGGTCGATCGCTGAGCAGGTTCTCGCGCATGGTGCGGCCCTCGTACTCGGTGCGGAAGAGGCCGCGGTGCTGCAGGACCGGGACGACCTCGTCGACGAACCGGGCGATGCCGGCCGGGACGCCGGACCGCGGGGCGATCATGAAGCCGCCGATCCCGCCGCCGGCGTGGAACGACTCCTCCATGTCGTCGGCCAGCTGCTCGGGGGTGCCCACCAGCTCGGCGAGGCTCTCCAGCCACTGCTGGGCGTACTCCTGGATGGTGGTCGTCGCCGTCGTGATGGACATGGCGATGTCCAGGTAACCCCAGTTCGGCGCGACACCCGCGGCGCGGATCTCCTCGATGGTCTGGTGCACGTAGGCGTCCGGGTCGAGCGGATAGCCGTCCAGGCCCCACCACTGGCTCAGGAAGACGTGCAGCAGCCGCGGCGTGTGCTGCTCCAGGTACTTGCGGCGGTTCTCGTCCGCCTCGGCGGGGCCGGAGACCACGTCGAACTGTCCGGCCCAGAGGATGCCGACCTCCCGCGGGTCCCGGCCCTCGGCCGCGCACGCCTCGTCGAGGCGCTTGCGGTGCTTGGCCTTCAGCTCCAGCGTCGGGCCCTGGGCGAACTGCAGATCGGCGTAGCGGGCGGCGAGGCGCATGCCCGCCCCGGACTGCCCGGCCATCACCTGCATCGGCCGGCCCTGCGGGCAGGGAGCCGTGGGCAGCGGGCCCATCACCTTGAAGTGCTCGCCGACGTGGTCGATCCGGTGCACCTTGGCGGCGTCCGCCACCCGGCCGGTCGCCCGGTCCCAGATCATCGCGTCCGGCTCCACCGAGTCGAACAGCTTGCGCAGGACCAGCTGGAACTCCTCGGCCCGGTTGTAGCGCCACTCATGGTCCGGCGTCGTGTCGTAGCCGTAGTTCTGGGCCTCCTGCGGGAACCCGCTGACCACGGCGTTGAACGCGACCCGGCCGCGGGTGACGTGGTCGAGGCTGGCCATCATCCGGGCCATGTGGAAGGGGTGGTTGTAGGTCATCGAGGCGGTGGTGACGAAGCCCAGCCGCTCGGTGACTGTGGACATGGCGGCGACCATGGGGATCGGGTCGTGCCGGGGCCAGGCGACGCCGAGCTCGACGGTGTCGGTCATGCTGCCGTTGACCATCGGGGTGCCGGCCACGTCGGCGAAGAAGGCGCCGTCGAACTTGCCGCGCTCCAGGATGCGGGCGATGTCCAGGTAGAGGGCGGGGTCGCCGTACATCGCGTAGTTGGTCCACGATCCGGGGTAGCGCCACTTGGCGTTGGTGTGGATGAGCGAGAGATCGCAGATCAGGTGCATTTTCGACATGGCTTCTCCTTGTGCGGTGGAACTCAGGGCCGGTTCCAGGCGAGGAACACCCGGGCGGCGGCCTTCACGGCGATGTCGAGCAGGACCCCGAAGAGGCCGAGCAGGGCGATGACCGCGAACAGCCCGGGCATCGCCAGGCGGGCGGTGAACAGCTGGACCAGGGTGCCCAGGCCGACGCTGGTGCCGGAGCCGAGCAGCTCGGCGAAGACGGCGCCGGTCAGGCAGAGCACGAAGCTGGCCTCGAAGGCGGCGAACAGGTAGGGCAGCGACTTGTAGAGGCGCAGGTGCCGCAGCCGCTGCCAGCGGGTGGCGTGGCTGACCCGCATCAGCTCCTCCTCCTCGGGGGTGCACGAGCGCAGGCCCGTGTACATGTTCACCATCACCGGGAAGAAGACGAACGTCGTGATCAGCACCACCTTCGACCAGATGCCGAAGCCGAACCACACGATGAACAGCGGCGTGAGGGCCACCTTGGGCAGGGCTTGAAAGGCCACGATGTACGGGTTGACGAGGCGGTACAGCACGTCCGACTCGGCCAGCACCACGGCCAGCACGATCCCGACCGCGGCGCCGATCGCGAAGCCGAACATGGCCTCCTGGAACGTCACCCAGGTCGCCTCGTAGACCACGGACGACCGCAGCAGGTCCGCGAGCGCCTCGAGCACGGCGAACGGGCCCGGCACGACCAGCGGATCGATCCGGAACACCCAGACCACGGCCTGCCAGAGGGCCAGGGTGAAGACGATGTGACCGGCCAGGACCGCGGTGCGCCGCGCCAGGCGCAGCACGCTGCTCCGGGGCCGGGGCGCCACGGTGACCGGTTGCAGGACCGGCCGGTCCAGCACCTGCTCGTTCATGGGAACTCCTCGCGGTCGGGGCTCAGTGAGCGATGTGCCGGCGCAATTCGGCGGCCAGGTCGGCGTACGCGGCGGCCTTGCGGGTGTGCTCGCCGCGGGGCCGGGGCAGGTCGATGCCGATGTCCGCCACGACGCGCCCGGGCCGCGGCGACATCACCAGCACCCGGTCGGACAGGTAGACCGCCTCGGTGATGTCGTGGGTGACGAACAGGACGGTGGCGCCGGACTGCTGCCAGATCGCCAGCAGCTCGTCGTGCAGGTGCTCGCGGGTGAGCGCGTCGAGCGCCCCGAACGGCTCGTCCATGAGGATCACCGACGGGCCGGTGATCAGCGCGCGGGCGATCGCCACCCGCTGGCGCATGCCGCCGGACAGCTCCCGCGGATATTTGTCGCCCAGGCCGGTGAGCTTGACCATGTCGAGCAGCTCGCCGACCCGGCCGGCGGCGTCCCCGCGCCTGTCCTTGCCGAGCTTGCCCGGCAGGGCGATGTTCTGCGCGACGGTGTACCAGGGCAGCAGGACCGGGGCCTGGAAGGCCATCCCGACCTGGCGGCTCGGGCCGCGGACCTGCTCGTCGCCGATCAACACGCTCCCGCCGCTCGGTGCGGCCAGCCCGGCGACGATCCGCAGCAGCGTGGACTTCCCGCAGCCGCTGGGGCCGAGCACGGAGACGAACTGGCCGGCCGGAATGGTCAGGGACGTCCGGTCCAGGGCCTGGATGCCCTCGCCGTCGCGCGTGGTGAAGCGCATGGCGACGTCGTCGATGCGGATGTCGGCCGTGTGCGTCATCGCCGGGGCACTCACGACTGCTCCTTGATCGCGGCCGGGTCGAAGTCGTTGGCGGCCTCGATGAACTGGGCGGTGAAGTAGTCGGCCGGATCGAGCTTCAACGCCTTGTCGACGATGCCGTTGCGCTGGTCGTACGCGATCTGACCCGCCCAGCGCTCGGTGGTCTGGATGCCCCAGGTGTAGTCGTCGGGGTGCTCGGCCACGTGCATCGAGCCGAGCGTGGACTGCAGGACGGCGAGGTCCTTCTTCAGCGCGTCGTCCTCGTCGGTGCCCGGCAGCGGGGCCCGCTCGGGATAGGCCGCCCAGAAGATCTTCACCGCGCTCTCGGGGTACTTCTTGAGGTACACCGTCGAGCGGGAGATCGCGCGGGACACCGACTCGACGAGCTCCGGCTGCTGCTCGATGGTGTCGTTGCGCGCCATCAGGCCGAGACCGTCGTAGCTGTGACTCCAGTCCTGCCCCGCCAGCAGCCGGGTCTGCAGCCCCGTGTTCTGCCAGGCGGTGTACATGCCCGGCCAGTAGAGGACCGCGTCGACCTCGCCGGACTTCAGCGCGTTCACGGGCGTCGAGCCGTACCCGGTCGTCACCAGCTGGACGTCGTCGAGCGTGAGCCCGGCGGGCTGCAGCGATTCGCGGAGGAACGCGTCGTAGAACGGGCTGCTGTTGGACAGGCCGATCTTCGCGCCCTTGAGGTCGCCGACCGACTGGATCGGCGAGTCCGGCAGCACCGCCAGATAGATGTTGAGCTCCGGGATGATGTTGTAGACCATGCGCGCGGCCAGCGGCTTGTCGCCGCCCGCGGTCAGCGCCACGTCGGGCGCCGACATCCCGAAGTCGGTCTTCTTGTTGAGCAGCGACTGCACCGTGGCGTCGGCGGTGACGTCGATCGTCATGTCGACGCACTCCTCGGCGAAGTAGCCGAGCTCCTTGGCGAGAATGCCGTAGGGGATGTACGAGACGTCGAGATCGGCCGTCTGCAGGAGCAGATGTGCGGGCGTCATGCTCGCGCAGCCGGCCCCGGCCTGCGCCGCGGCACTTTCCTGGTCGTCGCCGCAGGCGCTCAGGGCGAGCGTGAGCGCGGTGAGACCCGCGACGAGGGTGAACAATCTATGGCGTCGGGACATTGCTGACCTCCACGTGACACGGGTGGCGGTGAGTACGACCGCCCGCCTGCCGTGCACGCTAGGAGCGCCCCGTGAACCCCGGCGTTGCTCCGCGGTTTCCCGGCCATTGCGCCGTCTCCCGACGGAAGTTTCCCCAGGTCAAAGACGCTTTGAAGGTCAACCTGCCGAGCTGCGGGCGTGCAACGAGGTCATCCGGCTGTCGAGAAACGTGTAGTGCAGCTCGGCCGGGCGCTCGAGACGATCGCGATACAGCGTTTCCCGTACGAGCAGCGGGTGCCCTTCCTCGACACCGAGCAGCCGGGCGGTGCGCTCGTCCGCCCCGACCGCCTCGATCGTCACCTCGATCGGTCCGGGCGGCTCCCGGTGGATGCGCCTGTACCAGCTGATCTCGTCCGGCAGCAGCGTGGGGGCGGCCTGTTCCAGCGCGGGCGCGGCGACCAGCCCGTACCGGGAGAAGATCCCGACGGTCCGGTCGCCGGAGGTCAGCACGAACTCCGACATCCGCAGCGACTCCAGCCCCTCGTCCTCGAACCGCTGCGCCAGGTAGGCGGTGGCCGGCACGTCCCGGGTCTCGATCAGCGACAGGTTGACCGTGACCCCGGTGGTCGGGTCGGCACACTCGAAGATCGGATACCGGCCGATCTTCGACACCACCACCGTCCCGGTCTTCGGCCGCCGCTCCACCAGACCGTCCAGGCCCAGCTTGTGCAGCGCCAGCCGCACCGCGTTACGGCTGGTCGCCAGGTCCCTGACCAGGGCATCCTCGGCCAGCCGCCCGAGCACCGGCACCCCGCCGTCGCGGATCGCCGAGCGCAGCAGGGCATAGGCGCGCCGCGGGGACTGCTGCAGGGCGTGCCCGGCCCGCAGTCGTACGCCGAGCGCGCCGGCCGGGTCCGCAATCTGCCTGTCCGGGGTCGTGTCCATGCCCCACCACCTCACTGTCGGTGCTGCTAGCGGGCGCGACGTCGGTCCCGTCCCGCAGCCTCACCCGGCCAAGTTTCCGAAGCCGTGACCAGCGGGTGTCCGACAAGTTACTGATCTTGAGGCGCCCCCGGCAGCAACGTCCGGCAAAGCCGCTGACGACAGGGCATCCTTCGCCGCCGGCAGCCCGGGCGCCGACCGGTCCGCCATGCGCGCCGTATGCCCCGCCGACCGTCGCCGTGCCGCGCAACGGCATGGACAGCGCGGAAACCGCGAGCACCGCCATGATGCTGGAAACAGTCCGGGGCGCCGTCAGCCTTCGCGGAGTCCCTGTCGCCGGGCTCGATGTGCGACATCAGTGTCACTCATCGGCGATGATCCTCACCCACCGACGCCGGGCGATGCCGATCTACGCCACCGTCGCCGCGCAATGAGCGGCTCAGTTTGTGGCGAGAGTTGACATCAAGTTTGCGGAAAACCTTGCGCAGATGATACTCGACCGTGCTGGCACTGATGAACAATTCGCTCGCGATCTCTTGGTTCGTAGCCCCCTCGGCGGCCAGGCGAGCAATTCTCGCCTCCTGCGGAGTAAGGACCCAGGCTGTCGATTCCTTGGGCTTACGTGCCCGCTCCCCAGCGGCGAGGAGCTCCAACTGCGTTCGCTCGGCAAATGCGACTGCGCCCATCCGGCAGAACATCTCATGGGCCGTATTGAGGTGGGCCCGAGCCTCGCCGCGGCGTCGTTGCCGGCGTAACCATTCTCCGTAGAGCAGATGCGTACGGCCACGATCAGTCGCAACCGGGGTCTTTTCCAACTGCTCGATGGCCTCGCGGAACAGCGCTTCCGCCTCCTGGTCAGCGGCTGCGATCGCTTCGCTGCGGGCCAGTAGACCGAGCGCCCATGGCGTTGAGCTGGCTCCGGCCCGGAGGCGCAGCTCGGCCAGCGCGCGCTCGGCCACGGCCGGCTTGCCGTTGCGAACCGCCGCCTCGATCAGGTCGGGCAAGGCCGTGCCGAGGTAATGGGGCGGATTCTCGGCGAGGATCAACTCCCCGACCGCCTGTGCCTCCGGGTATCGGCCGGTCCCGAGGGCCAGCACCATGAGGCCGCGCCGGGCCATCTGCACGATGGCCGGTCCCGGCACGTCGATGGACGGCCCGGCCTGCACGGCCGCCGCCGAGCGTGTCGCCGCGGCGTCCCCCCGCCAGGCGTGCAGCATCACGTCGCTTTCGCGGTAGTACACCGCGTTGGCCCACATGGCCGACCCGATCTCGGCGAATTCGGCGAACAGCAGCTCCGCAGCGGCGAAACGGCCGCACAGCAGCTCCCACATCGCCTGCCCGTACGCGGCGACCTCCAGAACGCGCAAAGCCCCCTGCGATCGGGCGGCAGCGGCGTATCGCTGGGTGACGGCTCCCAGCGCGTCGATGTCCCACAAGTCGATCGCGGCGACGATGCCGAGCAGGCAGCGGGAGGTGGCACTGTCACCGTCGGTGCCATCGCATCGTAGATCCGAGAACGCACCGCGCAGGATGGGCACGGCGGCGCCGAAGCTTTCCGCGATGAGTTTGGCGTGCCCGCTCAGCAGCCGCTCGCCCTCGGAGTCCGGAAGCCGCAGCTTCAATGCGTCCTGCGCGATATGCATCGCGGTCACACCTGGCCCGAGCCGTGGCAGGACAATTGCGGCTTTGAACGCTTCCAGCAGGGTGTCGCGTGCCGCGGCCGGCTCGATCGGTCCGAGGAGTTCCACCGCGTCGAGCAGCAACGATGTAGCGCCTTCACGACCTGTCGCGAGTAGTAGGTTGCCCCGTAGCCGCAGGACGGACGCCGCCTCGGCCGGTGTGTCGAGCCGTGGGTTGCGGCGATCGAGCAAGTCCTCGGCGCGTTGGAGCGCGCCGCCGGTGATGGCGGCGCCCGCGGCGGCGAGCAATCGTGCGTTGCGTTGCCGCCCCTCCACGGTCAGATCAGCTGCCCGGCAAAGGAATGCGGTCTGCGCCAGATAGCCGCCACGGTCCTGGGCACGGTCGGCGCGTTGTTCGAGCTCGGCTGCGACCGCTTCGTCGGGTCCGTCGGCGGCCGCGGCCAAGTGCCATGCTCGACGATCTGCGTCGTGGACCGGGTCGATGACAGCAGCCAACGCTCGGTGCACATCGCGGCGACGCGACGCCGTCGCCCCGCCGTAGACCGCGGAGCGAATGAGCGGATGCCGGAAACGCACCTGCTGGAATGCGGGGTCCGAGACGAGCAGACCGGCACATTCGGCTTCCTCGAAGGCCGCCGTGACAGACTCGGCGGGCGCGGTCACCAGCTGATGGACGGCACCACGCACTACCTCGACGGTGCCGGTGGCGTCCGCCGCGGCGACCAGCAGCGCCGTCTGGGCCAGGGCGGAGTGGCTGTGAACCTGGTCGAGAAACCGGGCCTCCAGCCTGCGGCTCAGTGGCAGCGGACCGCCCAGAAGGAAGTCCTCGACCAGCCCGGCCTGCGTGGCGCTCGGCGTGAGGATGTACGCGAATTCGCGAAGCGCGAGCGGGTTACCGCCGGCCGCGGCGAGGACGCGGTCGACGACCACACGGTGCCGGCTGTCCAGCGGGGCGGCTGCGAGGTCCTCCTCGAGCAGCGCCTTCGCGTCGTCCTCGGGCAGTCTTTCGATGACGAGCTCGGGTAGTCCGTCCAGCGGCAACGCCCGGTCGATCGGGTGCCGGACGCCGAAGATCATCGCGATCGCGTCGAAGTCGAGCCGGCGGGCCACGAACGCAAGTACGTCCAGGGACTCATCGTCGAGCCATTGCGCGTCATCGCAGACAACGAGCAGCGGTCGATCCGCGGCCGCGTCGGCGAGCAGAGTCAGAACCGACAGCCCGACGAGGAACCGATCCGGTGGCGAGCCGATCACGAGGCCGAAGGCCAGCGCGAGGGCCTCGCGCTGCGGCTCCGGCAACCGGTCCCATCCGCCGAGCAGGGGGCGGAGGAGCCGGTGCAGTGCCGCGAAGCCCAGTTGCTGTTCGACCTCGACGCCGTCAACCCGGATCAAGTGGAGTTCGTCGCCTGCGGCAACGGCGTGATCGATGAGCGCGGACTTTCCTATACCGGCGGGCCCCCGCAGGACGAGACTTCGGCTCCGGCCTTGTCTGACCGACGCTAGCAGTCGGGTGATCTCGGCACGCTCCGTAATGCGGCCGCGCATGTGCACATCGGCGATGCTACCGCGTATCCCGGCACGCACAGCAACAGTCAATTCGCTCGTTCCAACAGCGTGATGGCAACCCCGCCTGCCGCCATCGCAAGCTTGCGACGGCTCGGCTGTCCGGTCCCGGCGCCGGCCGGGCTCATCCCGAGGCCGTCCGGGCCACAGCCTGAGCGGCACGCCACGCCCTGGGCGTCTGCCCGTACTGCCGTCGGAAGACCTTGGCGAAGTGGGTGGCGTCGGCGAAACCCCATCGCGCCGCGACGGCCGCGATCGTGCGTCGCCGACCCGCCGGCGAGGCGAGTTCCCGGCGGGCTGCGGCCAACCGCTCGGTTCTGATGCGCTCGCCGAGCACGATGTCCTCACGAGCCAGGAGCACATAGAGATAGCGCACGGAAACATTGTGGGCGGCGGCGATCCGGGTCGCGTTGAGATCACGCTCGGCAAGATGCGACTGCGTGTACGCGAGGACGCGCTGGACCAGCGTCTCCTGCAGCGGCTCCCGGGCCCGTTCCTCGTCGCCGGCGCGGCCGGCGAGCAGACCCCGCAGCAACTGCATACCGGCCTCGATCACCTCGTCGGCGTGCGGACCGTGACGCAGCTCAGCATTGTCGGCCAGCAGCGTGAAGTACTGCCGGACCAGGTCGGCCAGGGGGTCGGTGGCCGACGAGAACGGGCGGGCGGCGGCCAGGTCGACGATCCGCCGGGGCAGCCCCAATTGTTCTCTCGGGATGCGCACGGTCGTCTGGGCGAAGTCCCCGGGGTAGGTCATCGTGAACGGCGCCGCCGGGTCTATCACCGTCAGGTCGCCCGGGGTAAGTGAGGCAGTGCGCCCGTGCTGGGCCAGCTGAAAGCGGCCGGCGGTCTGTACGGCCATCACGAGGGTGTCCTCGGCCACCGACGGCCGGACGCGCTGCACGCAAGCCGTCGGTGGCCCGTCCACCCGGTGAACGGCGCCGGAGTGAGTGCCGACCGTGAGACGTCCCGCCACGCCCATGGCGAGCCTGTTGGTCATCCGGGGCGGGACAGTGATGCGGGCGGCTCGGATGGTGGAATGCCGGTAGAACTGCCGTACCGCTTCTTCCCTGTCGCCGACCGCGATCGTCGCGGTGTCCATCACGGTTCTCATGTGTCGACTACACCGCGGACGCCGAGACGGCGGATCGCGAAGATGTACCAGATTCAGCGACTCGCCGCTTGGATCAGCTCGGCGACATCCGCCGGCCGCGCCATCGGCACCGCATGCGAGGAGTCGATCTCGATCTGGTTCGCAGCCATCCGATGCGCCATGAATCGCTGCGCCGCGGGTTGCACGGCCTCGTCGCGGGTGGCGACGCCGTACCAGGAGGGCAGGCGGGTCCAGGCCGGGTACGCGGAGCCCTCCTTGGCCGCCGCGGTTGCGATGGGCCGCTGGGTCAAGGCCATGACGAGGGCGGCGTCGGCGGCCAGGTCGGCGGCAAGCGTACGATGAAAGTACGGTTCCTCGACCCGCACCTCCGCTGCGCCGCATCGCAGGCTCGCCGTCAGCGCCGTGGTCCGGAACCGCACCATGACGTCGTTGCAGCTTTCTCCGAGGTCGAGCCCGAACCCGGCCACGTAGACAAGGCCGATCACGTGATCCAGGCCGGCCGGAACGTTCGTGATCACGGCGCCGCCGTAGCCGTGGCCGACCAGGAGCACCGGCCCGTCGATGCTCCGCAGGACGCCGCACAGGTAGCGAGCGTCGGTGGCGAGGCCGGCGAGCGGGTTGGCCGGCGCCACGACCGCGCTGCCCCAGCCGCGCAGCTCCCGGATGACCGTGCCCCAGCTCGAGGCGTCGGTGAAGGCATCGTGGACAAGGACGATCGTGGGCTGGGTCATGGGCCTCAGGTAACGCCATGGCGGCACCGGACGCATCGCGTGGATGTACCAGATGATGTGACGGCGGCGACAGCCGTCGGATGAGGGTGCACAGACGGCACAAGGGTGTGCGCGGCGGGCACGGTCACGCCGGGCAACCCTCCCTAGCGTCGCCTCCAGATCGCAGTCGAAAGCCGCCTGTCGGAGGTTCCCGTGTTCAAGTCCTTGTCAGCCTCGCTGTTGTGGCGGGGAATTCTCGCGCTCGTGGTCGGCGTCGTGTCGCTGGCGTGGCCCGGCATCACCGTCGGTGCCTTCGTGTTCATGTTCGCGGTGTATGCGCTGCTCATCGCCGGCATCGACGCCGGACGAGCCTTCAGCAGCGACAAGGCCGGTCCGGTGGTAGGCAATCTGATTCTGGCCCTGCTGGCCGTCGCCACCGCGGTGGTGGCGATTGCCTGGCCCGGCATCACCGCGCTGGTACTCACGCTGACGGTCGCGGTCTGGGCGTTCGCCAGCGGTGTGGTCGAGGTCGTGTTCGCCTTCCGTCGCGGGGCGACTGCCGGCGAGCGGGCCATGTGGGCGGTCAGCGGCCTGATCTCGCTGGCGCTCGGTGTGTCGCTGGCGGTGCGCCCGGACATCGGGGCGGTCAGCCTCGCCACCGTGTTCGGCATCTTCAGCGTCGCGTACGGGATCGCCCTGTTCAGCCAGTCGGCCCGGGCTCGCAAGGCCGGCAAGTTGATCACTGCTTGACCGGGCGGTACGACCCGTGCGGCGCCGGCGTCCCGGCGCCGCACGGGCATGGGCGAGAGGGGGCAGGCCGTGCTCGAAACCAACCGCGTGCTGCGACAGCTGATTCAGCCCAGCGACGCCGCCGCCGACCTCGGCGGCATCCGATTCGGCGCCCGGTGCCTCAGCACAGACACCAGGCTGCGGATCGGCGGCGACTGGTACCTGTCGCTGCGCCGGCCCGACGGCGACGTGATCATTGCCGTCGGCGACGTGGCCGGACATGGGCGCAACGCGGCCATCATGATGATCCCCCTGCGCTTCGCGGCGGCCGCCTACGCGGAACAGGCGGCTCAAGCGTCGCCCGCCGCCCTGCTCGCGAGCCTCAACACCATGCTCTGCGCCGGCGGTCGACCAGCGGCGACAGCTGTGATGGCCCGGTACCGACCGGCGACCGGCGAAATCACGTGGGCCAGGGCCGGACATCCGCCCATGCTGCTGGCCGCGGCCGACGGCACGGTCGGGCCACTGCCGAACCCGCCAGGCCCGCTGCTCGGCGTCTTCCCGCGTGCCCGGTACACCGAGTACACCCGCTCCTTCCCCGTCGGCGACCGGGTCGTCATGTACACCGACGGCATCATCCGACGTGGCCGGCACATCGACGATGAAATCCAGGCGCTGGCCGCCCGGATCGCACGTACCGACCGCACCCGGCCGCTGCTCGACCAACTGGCTGTCCGCAGCGACCACGACGACATCTGCGTTCTCGTAGCCGAACGCACCGAATGACTCGTGCCGTTGGCCTGGGCGGTCGCACCGCCGTCGGCCCGGGAGGCATCGGGGCTGGGGTCCGGCTGGGCCGGCCAGGCGGGATGGCACTACGGCCGCCTGCTGCGCGATGCGGTAGCCATGCCGGCGGTGTCGGTACTGGTCGCGGCGCTCGTGGGCGGAGCGCTGCTCGGCCCGGCCGGTGTCGTCATGGCTATCTCCGTGGCGGCGGCCAAGGCCGTGTACACCGCGCTACGAGCGCCGGCCGCTGCTCTCGTCGCGCCAGGCGGCGGGGCTCATCCCGTACGCCCGGCGGAAGACCTTACTGAAGTGGGTGGCGTCGGCAAAGCCCCATCGACCCGCGACGGCGGCGACAGTGCTGCGACGGAGCCACGGTGACACCAGGTCGGCCCGCGCCGCGGCGAGTCGCTCGGCGCGGATCCACTCGCTGAGCGCGATGCCCTCGCGGGACAGCACCAGGTAGAGATAGCGCACGGAGATATGGTGGGCGGCGGCGATCCGGGCGGCGTCGAGGTCGTTGTCGGCGAGGTGGGTCCGGGCATAGTGCAAGATCCGGTCCGGCAGTGTCTCGTGCCGGGGCTCCCGGGCTCTTTGCGGGTCACCGGCCTGGCGGGCCAGCAACCCCCGCAGCAGCCGCAGAGTCGTTTCCACCACCAGGTCCGCGCTCTTGCCGCGGCGGAGCACCGGGTCACCGACCAGTTTGCCGAGATTGGCGGCGACGAGGGCTGCAAGCGGATCCGATACGGGGGAGAAAACCCGTGCGGTCACCCGTCGGACGTCGGCTTCCGGGAGCCGCAGGGCCACGCGCGGGATGCGGGCCGTGGCCTGGGCGAAGGCGCCGTGGTAGCGCACGGCGAATGGCGCCGTCGGGTCCAGGACCGTCAGCTGGCCCGGGCCGACCCTCGTCTGCCGGCCGTCCTGCCGAACCAGCACGGCACCCGAGGCCTGGCTCGCCAGGAGAAGCGTGCGCTCCCCGTCGCGTACAGGATCTTTCTGCAGGCACAATGCGGTGCCGGTGCCGGTGCCGTCGAAAGTTCCCAGGTTGAGCCGGCCCGCCCGGCCCATCCGCATGGTGTTGCGCATGCCGACCGGGATCTTGATATCGGCGGTGCCGATACTGGTGTCCCGGTAGAACTGGCGGACGGCGTCCGCCCGGTCGCCGGGTCGCAGGCCGGCGGTGTCGAGAACGGTGTGCATGAACCGATCCAACCCCTGCGCCGGCCTGACCGGATCGCGCGGACATACCAGATGTCAAGGTACTGCGTGGGTGAGCTGGACCCGCGACGTGACCCCGAGCTTGCGGTAGACGGCGCCAAGGTGAGTGTTGACCGTGTGCGGCGAGATCGACAGCTCGGCCGCCGCCGATCGGTTCGTGTGCCCGTCGGCGATGAGCCGGGCGACTCGCTGCTCGGTGGCGGTCAGCGCCTTCCAGCCCGATTCCGGGCGTGCGGTGCGCGTCGGGCGGCGCCGCCCTGCGGCCCCGAGCTCACGTAGCCGGTCCTGGGTCCGCCCGGCCTCGCGGGTCGAGCCGTGTGAGCGGAAGATGTCCAGGGCACGAGTCAGGGCCGGCACCGCGCCGCGGTGATCGCTCCGCCGGACCCGGGCCTGGGCTTGATCCACCAGGGCGCGCGCGTAGAGCAGCTGGCGTGGGCCGTTGGCCAGAACGGAAACCGCACGGTCCAGTTCAGTCTCGTCGCCACTGACGATGGCCGCAGCGTGCGCCGCCATGCCTTCAGCGCTCGCTGTTCCCGGATTGAGGCGGGCGTATTCGGCGGCCATCGAGGCCAGCTCGGCCGCGAGGGTGGGGTCGTCGCCGCGCATGGCCACGG